>CAMNGM010000047.1 GCA_946538425.1 uncultured Bacteroidales bacterium
TTGATGGTGAGGACCGCGCCGAGGTTGTCGCCTTCGTTGCCCAACATGTTCTTGAGCTCCAGGGCCTCGACGGCCTCGACGGCATTGGCGAAGGTCGCGTCCAGCTCGCGGGTCTCGTCGGTCTCGACGGCCTCGTCCTCGCTGCCGGTGACGCTGTCCTTCGCGAAATCATAGAGGACATCCAGGTCATCCACGAGGGAGGCGGCCTTCTGGAAGTCGGTCACCCAGGCCTTCACGCCGGCGAGCTTCTTGAGGAAGAGCTCGGCGGCCTTGGGGTCGTTCCAGAAATCGGGTGCGAGGCTCTCCTGCGTCTTCTGCTCCACATCTTTCCGCTTGCCGGCGATGTCCAGGCACTTTTCAAGGGTGTCCAGGCGGGCGTGCAGGTCTTTGATCTGTTCGAGGGTCGTCATACGTCTTATCGGAATAGAGTACAAAAATACGAATAATTTCCCGTATATTTGTACTGTATATGGCAACCATCGGCATATTCGACTCAGGCTCGGGCGGCCTGTCGGTGTACCGGGAGATCGTGAAACTGCTCCCGTACGAGCGCTATGTCTACTATGCGGACAACGCCCACTGCCCATACGGGGAGAAAACGGTCTCGTTCATCCAGGACCGCGCCCGCACCATCACGGACCTTCTCCTGGGCAAAGGGGCCGACATCATCGTCGTCGCCTGCAATACCGCCACGGCGGCTGCCATCGCCACCCTCCGGGAAGGATATCCGGACGTTCCTTTCGTCGGAATGGAACCGGCCGTGAAGCCCGCCGCATTGGACACCAAGACCGGCGTAATCGGCGTCCTTGCCACGGCGGGGACCCTCAAAGCCTCCAAGTACCTGAAGACGAAAGGCCGTTTCGAGGATGATGTGCACATCGTCGAACATGTAGGTGAAGGATTCGTGGAACTCGTGGAAAACGGCATCCTGGACGGTCCTGAGGCCTATGCGACGGTGAAAGCCTCCCTGCAGCCCCTGCTGGACGCTGGCGCGGACCGCATCGTCCTCGGCTGCACGCACTATCCGTTCCTGCGGCCGGTCGTCGAGGCCGTCGCCGGCCCGGGCGTCCAGGTCATCGACCCGGCCCCCGCCGTCGCCCGCCAGACCGTCCGCCTGCTGGAAAAGGACTGTGTCCCGCTCGACGAAGGCCCCTTCGGCATCGAGCTCCTCTCCTCCGGCGACCCGGAATCCTTGCACAGGATCTTCGCGCTCCTCTGAGCGCCCGTAAGACGCGAAAAAGCCGGCCCCGAAAGGCCGGCTTCATTCGTGTGTTACCGGAAGTTTACCGGTAGATGCTGTACTGGTTGTACAGCGAGCCGTACATCTGACCCAGGACCTCGAGATAAGGCTGGCCGTCGAACAGGGTGGTCCGATAGACGGTGTTGTCCACCATATAGTACTCGATGCCGTTCATCACGATGGTCTCGTAGTCGTCCGGGAGGGAGCTCACCAGGGCTCCGGCCGGCGGGACGATGGTGGTGTAAGTGCCGGAGGCGCTCACGCTGTAGAACACACCGTCCTGGTAGAAGTAGTCGGAGTTGGCGTAGGCGTAGCTCTGCACGAGGCCGAGCTTGTTGGCCAGCTCGTAGGCGGAGAGGGCGCGGCCGCTGTTCAGGGCGTAACTCGCGTTCTGGGCGGCGATCCGGGCGTTGTTCTGCGCGATGATCAGGTTCTGCTGGGCAATCACGTTGTAATTGTCGAAGACCGTGTTATAGGTCCGGTACGTGTTGCAGTAGTAGGAGAACTTGACCAGGTTGAACAGGGCCCTGTCGATCGCTCTCTCGAGCGGAGTGCCGAAAGGCGGACGGCAGACGACGTACACACCTCCGAACGGACGGTAGTAGATACCCTCGTAGAAGTAGTAGTCGATGCCCCAGTGGCTGATCCGGCGGTAGTGCGGAGGCAGCACGTGGACGCGGTAGCCGAAGTAGTGCGGACGGTTGTCCCAGAAGTACCCCGGACGGTCCCAAGGCATGAAGTCGCGCTCGCGCGGAGGCAGCCGATGCATGTTGTGGCCGTTGTCCAGACGGAAGTCGTCGTTGTACCGGTAGTTGCCGGCGTGGTCGCGCATCGGCTCGGTGTTCTTCACGGAGCTGGAAGCGTTCGCTTCGTTCGCCGCGTTGTAGCCGAGGCCGTTGCGGGTGACGTTGCTGCTGGACCGGATGGCCGTGCCGTTGTTGCGGTCGGTCGAGGTCGCGGAGCGGCTGGTGGCCGTACCGGAGGTGCTGCGGCTGGTGCGGGTGTTCTGGTCCACGGAGCCAGTGGAACGGCTGGTGGTGGAACCCGTACTGCGGCTGGTCCGGGTGTTCTGGTCCACGGTGCCGGTGGAACGGCTGGTGGTGGAACCCGTGCTGCGGCTGGTCGTCGCGGAGCTGCCGCTGGAGCGGCTGGTCCGGTCATTCTGAGGAGTCACGGAGCGGCTCGTCGTGGAAGAACCGGTGCTCCGGCTGGTCTGCGCGGAAGAGGTGCTTCCGGTGGACCGGCTGGTCGTGCTGCTCCCGGTGGAACGGCTGGTCCGGTCATTCTGCGGAGCCACGGAGCGGCTCGTCGTGGAAGAACCGGTGCTCCGGCTGGTCTGCGCGGAAGAGGTGCTTCCGGTGGAACGGCTGGTCGTGCTGCTGGAGCGGCTCGTGTTGCCGCTCTGGCTGCTGGAGGAGCCGCGGGTGGTCCTGTTCTGAGCCACGGAACTGGCGGAACGGGAAGCGGAAGCGCCGCTGGACCGGCTGGGGCTGGTGGAGATATGGGCGGAGCGGTTGGCGGAAGAACCGCCGGACCGGCTCACGGAAGAGGAACCGCGCGAGGTAGTCTGCGAAGAGGACGACCGGGTTGCGGTGGAAGCACCGCCGGAAGAACGGCGGGACTGGGCGTTCGCCTCAGGGGCCGCAATCATCGCTATCGCGATGAAGAGGGCGGCTACGGTGTTGATCATCCTTCTCATGGCTTTGTCGTTTAAAAGTTAACGATATAAGTAATAATTCCGGGAAAGTTCCTTGAAAGCTTCCGTATCTTGCATCCATCGGGTGCGGATATCTTCGACTTTCAGTCGCTTTCCGAATTCCTTTCTCACATAATCCGTGCCACAAACGATATCGAGCATCCGCGTTTTCTTCAAGGCCTTGTAGGGATTGCGCTCCGGATACAGTTCCTGAAGGGCCTGCATCACATAGAATTGCGTCAGCGTGATGGTCGCGGCCTCATAATCGGTATAGAAAAACTGGACGCCGTGCTGCAACTGCGGGTTCTGTCCGGAGATGGGTTTGTAGTGGATGGTGCGGAAGGCGGTGCCGGGAATGCCATAGCTGTCCAGGCGCTCCTTGAGCTTGTCCGCATCGATCCACGGGGCGGCGAAGGTCTGGAACGGAATGGTATAGCCCACGCCGATGTTCAAGTAGCCGAACTCGCCCGCGATGCCGGCGGAGGGGTAGCCGACGGCCGAGGCTTCGGACGGGATGTTCGGCGACGGCAGGATCCAGGGCAGGCCGGTGTCCTTGTACAGCATCGACCTTTCCCACCCGCGCATCGGGATGACGGTCAAGCGGCATTTGAGCGGCTTTTCCTTGCCCTCCATGCCGCAGTTGAGGCCCTCTTCGTTGAGGAGCCCGGCCAGTTCGCCCACGGTGAGGCCGTAGACATACGGGATGCGGAACTCGCTGACGAAAGAGAAGAAGCCCGACTCCACGAGGCAGCCTTCGACCTTGAGCCCGCCCAGCGGGTTGGGACGGTCCAGGACCATCACTTCGATGTCCTGCTCGGCGCAGGCGCGCATCACCAGGCCCAGGGTGGAGATGAAGGTGTAGGAACGGGTGCCGACATCCTGGATGTCATAGACCATCACGTCGACTCCCTTCAGCATATCGGGCGTGGGTTTCCGGGTGGAGCCGTACAGGGAGTACACCGGAAGGCCGGTTTTCGGGTCCTTGCCGCTGGCCACGTGGTCGCCGGCGTAGGCGTCGCCGCGGACGCCGTGCTCCGGCCCGTACAGGGCGACGAGGTTCACCTCGGGCGCCTCGAAGAGAATGTCGATGGTGGAACGGAGGTTCCGGTCCACGCCGGAGGGGTTCGTCACCAGGCCCACCCGCTTGCCGCGGAGCTCCTCGAAGCCATACCGTTCCAGCATATCGATGCCGGTATAGACCTGGGCGGAGAGCGAAAGGCCCGCCAGGGAAAGGATGAGTGTCAGCAGCTTCTTCATAATCAGTCTTTCTTGACGCGTCCGTAATCGGCCGGGACGCGGCGGCGCGCATACAGGGTCACGGCCACGGTGGCGAGGCAGCAGACCATCACCAGGACGTAGAACCCCACATATCCCAGTCCCTCTTGCAGATACCCTGCCACGGCGCCCGGCAGCAGCATCGACAGGGCCATGAATCCGGTGCAGATCGCGTAGTGGGAGGTCTTGAGGGGGCCGTCGGCAAAATGCATCATATACACCGTGTAGGCGGTGAAGCCGTAGCCGTAGCCGAACTGGTCGAAGACGACACAGGCGCCGACCGTCCAGACGGAGGCGGGCTGCGTGAGGGCCAGGAACAGATACACGGCGCACGGCAGGGCGAGGCTCAGGGCCATCGGCAGCAGGCAGCGGCGGAGGCCCCGCCGGGAGATGTGCCAGCCGCCCAGGATGCCGCCCGCGAGGAGCGCGATCACTCCGGCGGTGCCGTACACCATTCCGAAGGCGGCCTTGTCCAGGCCCAGCCCGCCGTCCGCCACCGCATCGCTGAAGAAGGGATACAGGAGCTTGACCGACAGCGCTTCCGGAAGGCGGTACAGCAGGAGGAAACACACGAGCAGGCCGATGCCGGGCTTCGTGAAGAAGCTCCCGAAGGCCGCGCCGAACTCGCGGAGAATCTCGCGGCCGGTCTTGCTGCCGGACGAGCGGTCCTCGGCAGGACGCGGCAGGACGAAGGCGTGGTAGGCGGTCACGAGGGCCAGGATGGCGGCCGTCGCGAGAAGGGTCCAGGACCAGGCCGTGGAAACGGACCCGGTGCGTTTTTCCAGCCAGCCGGCCAGGACGACGAGCACGCCCTGCCCGAACACCATCGCGATCCGGTAGAAGGTGTTGCGGATGCCGACGAAGGCCGATTGCCGGCCCTCATCCAGCGCCAGCATATAATAGCCGTCCGCCGCGATGTCGTGCGAGGCGGAGGCGAAGCCGGTGATGACGAACAGGATGAGCATCCAGGTGAAGGTGGAGGAGGCCGGGAGCGTCGCGGCGAGGACGCCGACGGCGACGGCCATCAGCAGCTGCATCGTCACGATCCACCAGCGCTTGCTCTTGAAAATGTCCACGAAGGGGCTCCAGAGCGGCTTCACGAGCCAGGGAAGGCCGATCAGGCTGGTCAGCAGGGCCAGCCGGGCGTTGTCCATTCCGAGGTCCTTGAGGATTACCACGGAGATCGTGTTCACGATAAAGTACGGAAGGCCTTCCGCGAAATACAGGGTCGGAACCCAGAGCCAGGGAGTGCGCGGTTTCATCGTTCGAGGGTTGTTCCGGGATAATAGAAGGAAAGGATTTCTCCGAAGGTCTTGCCGCGGGCGGCCATCACGGCGGCGCCGATCTGGCACAGGCCCACGCCGTGGCCCCAGCCGTGGCCGCGGAGGACGACTTCGTCCTCCGTCATCTCCACGTCGAACCAGGAGCTGTACAGGTGGCTTTCGGAGAGGAAACGGCGGATCATCAGTTCCTTGCCCACGATCAGCGTGGTTTTGGAGCCGACGATGCGGAGTTTCTTGATGCGGCCGGAGCCGCCCCGCTCGAGAGGTTCCAGGGCGACGAGGTCGCCGATGTCCACCCCGGAACGGCGCGCGATGAGGGCGGCGAGGTCCGCGCGGCCGTAGCGGACGGTCCAATCGTGGAAGTCCTCCGTCTCCAGGTCATAATCATTCAGGACCTGGGACAGGATTTCCTTGTCGTGGGTGTCGCACCAGGGGTCGTCGTGGACCGTCAGGTACGGGTAGTCCACATCGGCCCAGGCCGTGGAAAAAAGCTCGGTCTTGCCGCCGCAGCACTTGTAGAAACGGGCGTCGACCAGTTCCCCGCCGGAGCGGAGGGTGAGGCCCCAGGTCTCGTCGATGGCGGCGCGGACCTTCTCCCCAACCGCCAGGGTCAAGCCCTGGTAGCGCTGGCAGTGGTCGTCGGCGCAGACGTCGAAATGGCGGTGGTCGTCGTGGTCGAACCACTTGACGATCTCGCCCACCGGCTCCGACGGCCCGGACGGCCGGGACGCGTCCAGCCAGGTCACGAGCGAGGGCACGTTGTCGAAGGAATAGGCGACGGCGGCCTTCTTCCGGGCTTGGCGATGGGCGATCTGGGCCATCACCCAGGACCGGGAGATGACCGCGTGGGCCTTCAGGAACTCCGGCGAGGCCGTCGCCTTCATTTCGGAGGAGATGACGCTGAGGAGGTAGTCCTCGACCCCGATCACATTGACAGCCACCACTTTCCCCTCGTCCACGATGAACTTGAGGGTGCCGGCGAACTGCTGGTCCTGCTGCCGCTGCCAATGGAAGTCCACACCGATCGTGACCCCGTACAGGATGAACGACGGCTCGGCGAACAGGGTGGAGATGGTCGGGGCCTCGAAGACGAGCTCGTCGTACAGGGTCCCGTTGTAGTCGATCTTGCCCTCGCGGTAGGAGACCTTCTGCGGACCGGCGCCGTCGGAGATGATTTCGAAGGTAATTTCCGGACCGGAGAGGATGCCCACCTCGATCTTGGGCTGGGTGCGGACCAGGCGCCACAGGAGACGCTCCTCCTGCTTTTCGGAGAGGGAGACCTCCTGCAGGATTTCCGTCAGGACGGCCGGCGTAAGCCGCTCGTAGTCGGACACTTCCGGGATCACGAAGAAGCCGGCCATGTCCGCCGCGCCGGGGCTCAGGGCGAAATGGTCCTCCCCTTCCGCGTAGAAGTGGCGCGGGCGGTGGGCCGCCCTGCACATCACGACCGCGCGGTACTCGCCTTCGCTGAAGAAAGTGAGGGCGTTGAAACGGGGTTCGGCCTCCCCTTCCGCAAGGTCGCAGCAGTCCAGCAGGCGGTAGAACATCTTCGCCATCGACTTGGCCGTCTCGGCGCGGAGCAGGAAGACGCCCCGGGTGAAGTGCTTGTAATGGAACAGCTGGGCGTCCCGGACCGAATCCACGAAGGAGACATTGGCGGAAAGGCTCTCCGGGACCTGTCCCCCGTTCATCGCGATGTTGTGGAGGAGCCGGCCGGCGATGCGCTCCAGGGGCATATACCCCTTGGGGCAGGCCTGGAAATGCGCGTGGCCGGGGACGGTGGTGCCGCTGTAAGGGCTGTTGTAGAAGATGACATAGTCCGGGAACTGGACGGCGAGGTCCAGCATATCGGGATAGCGGTGCCAGATGGTCTGGGGGACGTGGACGTCCCGGGTGATCACGAGGTGGTTCGGGAAGATGGGCGCCCGGTTCACCAGGATGCGGTATTTCCGGCCCTTGCGGCCTTCGAACGGAAGGAAATGCTGGTGTTCCAGGTAGTTTTCCTCGCACAGCGGGCAGCCGTGGTCGAAGATGGGCAGCCGGCCCGGGTTCGACTGGAGGGTGACGAGGATGCCGCCGATGGTCATCTGGCGGGTCTGGGCGCTCTTGAGGGCCCGGTACTTCGCCGCCACGGCGGGCCAGACCGACAGCTGGTCGTGAACGAATTTGTCAATGTCGATTGCCATACCTCGTAAAGATAGGCATTTTTCCGGTGCGAATCGAAAACATTTTCCCAAAAACGATGAAAAAACCGGGAGAATCGCTAAATTTGGGAAACCCCTTACCGACTTATGAAAGTCACCTAAACATCGATCGATATGCAGAATTTATTGAAAAAGCTCCTCCGGCTGGTCATCACCGTGGCGGTCATCTTCCTGGCCGTCAGGTGGTGCTCCAAGCAGTTCGGGAGCGTGATCACCCTGCCCGGCGGATCGGGCGGCGGAACGGTCGGGTCCGGCAAAGGAAGCTCGGAGGAATCCGGCGGCTGGTTCAGCCCGAAAAAGCAGAATGACCGGTCGACCGTCAACGAGGACCTCATCGAGGACGTCGAGGACCTGGAGCGGGAGCTGGGCATCGGCAAGTACAAGGACCAGAAGCCTTCCACCCAGCCGAAGACCACGCAGACGCCCTCCACGACCACCTCGGCATCGGCGCCCCTCACCTTCAAGGGCATTCCGATGACCGGCTCGTCGTCGGCCTTCGGATCGGCCCTGGCCAAGGCCGGGTTCAGGAACGCCGGGAACGGCACATATACGGGCGATTTCGCCGGTTACAGCGGCTGCAAGGTGACTCCGATTGGCAACCCGGTCCAGGAAGTCCGGGTCGACTTTCCCGTCATCTCCGACTGGGACGCCCTAGAAAAGGCCTACGACAACCTCCAGGCGGACCTGACCCGGAAATACGGCATCGACCCGGTCGTCAACCGGAACCTCGCCGTCTACAACCTCCCGAACGGCACCATCTCCCTGGACGCCGACGTCTCGAACCAGTCCTCCTGGCACGTCATCCTGAAGTACGCGAACGCGTCCACGACGACCTCGACCGGCACTTTGGGAAGAAATCCCATCGACGATCTGTAGCCCGATTCACCAGCACACGGAAACGAACACCCTATGAACAGAATCCAATCCATCCTCGCCGTCATGGCCATGACCGTGGCGGCGTCCGCCGGCGCCCAGACCCTCAAGATGGCGCCGCAAGTGGTCGGCGTGACCACCTATGAGGCCTCCACCGCCGTCAATCTCGTCGTGGTGAAACCGGAAATCAAACTGGACAATCTCGACCCCTCCGTCTTCACCGTCAATACGAACGGGACGGAACGCAACGTCCTGTCGGCCTACCCCTCGGATTCCAGGGGCGCGTACGACCCGGACGGCGAGTACGTCGCGCTGGGCCTTGAGAAGGCCTCCGGCCGCGGTCTCGGCCTTTCTATCCGGTCCGGTGTCTGGAATGAGGCGTACAGCCTCAAGGTCGGGCTGAAGAAAGGAAAGGTCCTGAAAGTCGGCAAGCAGAAGTTTACCGCTATCGACTGTGAGACGGACAAGGCCCTGAAGGATTTCCTTTCCGAGGCCGATTACTTCAACAAAGGGACATTCACCGGCCGGAATACCGGAAAGTCAGGGGACGTGACGCTTACTTATGCGGCGTATGAACCCTGGTCCCTCAAGGGCGACGGGAAGGAGAATCCCCTGGTGATCTGGCTCCACGGCGGCGGAGAGGGCGGACTGGACGTGTCCATCACCCTCCTGGGCAACGAGGTCGTCTCCCTGATCCGTCCGGAGATCCAGTCGCATTTCACCACGGAAGGCGGCGCCGGGGGCGCCTATGTCCTGTCCGTCCAGTGCCCGACCATGTGGATGGGCACCTCGAAGGGCTTCGGCCACGGCGAGTATCCTTCCCTGTATGCCGATGTGCTCAAGTCCTGCATCGACGACTATGTGGACAGGCATCCCGACGTGGACCGGAAGCGCATCTACCTGGGCGGCTGTTCCAACGGTGGCTACATGACCATGCATATGCTGATCCGCAACCCCAGGTATTTCGCTGCGGCGTATCCCACCTGCGAGGCCTACCTGGACGCGAACATCTCGGACAACGAGATCAAGGCCCTCGCCGAGGAGAACATCTGGATCGTCCAGTCCTACGACGACACGACCGTCGACCCGAAAACCCACTGCATCCCCACTTTCCAGCGGATGGTGAAGGCGGGCGCCAAGAACGTATGGATGTCCCTGTTCGAGAACGTCCAGGGCATCGACAATCCGGGCCAGCCGCTGATGGGCCACTTCTCGTGGTGCTACCTGTTCAATGATGCGGTCCGGAAGTCGCAGGAGCAGAGCGCCGGGGATGTCAAGCCCAGCAACGACGGCGGCGGTTCCGTCGCCCCGCAAGGCCACGCGAACATCTTCGAATGGATGAACGCCCAGGTCCTCACCGATCCCGAGCCGGCCCCGCAGCCCCGGCGCGGCGGAGGCGCGCCTGCCCGGGCGCAGAAGTCCAGGATCGTCGAAGAGGGAGGTTCCGGCCCGTACAAGGCCGTCATGATGGAGGAGGCCTCTCTCCCCACCCATACCATCTTCCGTCCGCAGGATATCAGCGCGTTCGGCAAGGACAAGCGGCTTCCCGTGGTGGTCTGGGGCAACGGCGGCTGCGCCAACTCTCCCAGCGGCCATGTCAATTTCCTGAACGAGGTGGCCTCGCAGGGCTACCTGATCGTCGCCATCGGCCCAAGCAACTATCAGCTGATCGAAGGCCCGCGTCCCGGCCAGACGGGGGCCATGCCGGGAGGCAGGCCCCAGATGCGCCCCGGCCAGGGTGGCCAGCGCCCCCAGGGAGCTCCGCAAGGCGCTCCCCAGGACGGTGAACGGCCCCGGATGCGTCCGGGCGGCGGAATGCCCGGCGGCGGAATGCCGCAGATGCCCGGTGGCATGTCAATGGGCGATCCGGCCGGCCTGAAGCAGGCGCTCGAGTGGGCCATCGCCCAGAACGCCGACCCGGCCAGCCCCTATTACGGAAAACTGGACATCGACAACATCGCCGCGGCCGGCATGTCCTGCGGCGGCCTGCAGGCGCTCCATATGTCGGACGATGCGCGCATCAAGACCATCCTGGTCATGAACAGCGGCTTCTTCAACGGCGGCGAGGACAAGGCCAGCCTGAACAAGATGAAGCAGAAGTCCGTGATCTGGATCCTGGGCGGCACGACCGACATCGCCTGGGAGAACGGCCTGGACGACTTCAAGCAGCTCCAAGGCACGATGCCCGCCTTCCTGGCCAGCCTGGACGGCATCGGCCACGGCGGCACCTACATGCAGCCCTTCGGCGGCGACTATGCGAAGGTGGCCACCGCCTGGCTCGACTGGTGGCTCAAGGGCGAGGCGAAGGCCGCCACGATGTTCACCGGCCCCAAGCCCGGCGTCAGCCAGATGGAAAACTGGATCTACCTGCGGAAGAATATCGAATAAGGAGGCTCGTTCCCGCCCCGGTCGAAGAAGCGGCTCCCGTGGTTCTTCTCACGGTGTCTGGCCCCTGTCCTTTCTCACACGGCTGATATTCAGCGAGTTATAAATCGTTTGGTTCCCAACCGAAGTAAGTCCTGTCAAATCCGTTGAAATATTGTAAACAATTATATATCTCTTACTTTTGAAGTGTGTTGCACTTCTAAATTGAATTCACCTCATTCCAAAGACCATGAAGCGTATCTTGCCGTTCCTCCTGCTCGCGCTCTGCTGCGCCTGCGAAAAAGAAGAGGCAGTCTCCCTGGAAACGCTGCCCGGTTTCCTCCGTTCCCAGAAGTGGACGGGGGCGTCTGTCCGTACAAATGCGCAGGGAGAGGAGATCCAGCGGGACTCCCTCACCCTGTATTTCGTGGATGACAGCCTGGGCCTGTCCAGGCTGCACGTATGGTATTTGGACAATTATTCCAGGGAAGTCCATTTCGATTCCAACCTCGAACCATTCCGGTACAAGGTGATCGGAGACAGGACCCTAGAGATTCTCACCTATTCCGGTCTCAAAGTCCGTATGGAACTGGACCAGCCCCAGAGAACACTCCAGGGCAACTGGGATGGTTTTACGGAATGGACGGCAGCGGCCATCCAGTCGGAGGACCGCGACAAAGTCATTAAAGGACGTTCCCAATGCGGCATCAGCGGTCCGGAACTGTTCTGGTTGAAATCCTACAACATCTTGTACCTGAAGGGGAAAGGGCCGATGTTCGACTATCCTTCCAGGGAAAAGGTTCCCTGGCACAGTCTCGGAATCACGGCGATTCTGATGGACGATGGCATTACCTCTCTGGGGAACTGGGCTTTCGCCGGGCTTGTCTTGAAAGAGCACAACGTCGTGGACCTTCATATTCCAGCCTCCGTCACCCGGATCGGCGATTATGCCTTCTACCGCTGTTCGCCGCTACCTGTTTCCTTCAGGAACGTCGGGAACCTGGTGTCCATCGGAGAACACGCGTTCGAACAGTCCGCCCTGGTGGCTTTCAGCGCGATTGGCAACCTGCAGACTATTGGTGACTATGCCTTCCACGACATCCCGAACCTGAAACTGTATTTCGAAGGAAAGTCCGTCAAACAAATAGGAGCATACGCATTCTCGGGATTCTCCTCTCTCTCTCCCATCAGCATTTTCGCCAGTACCGTCGAGATTGGAACCCATGCGTTCGAAGGATCCTTCCGGACACTCGTCCTGAACGGAATTCCGTCCCGTATGGAAAAGGATGCGTTTGTACCTTACGATGGAAACGCCAACATCCAGGTGCCGATTTCCAGACCTCCGACCGTCAATGGATTGCCCATCGATCCGCGCGAATGGACCCTGCAGGTCCCATCCGGCAGCAAGGCGGCTTACCAAGCGGCCTCTCCCTGGAATCAGTTCAAGAACATCATTGAATACACCGCCCTATGAGACCCGCCCGTTTTCTCCTTTCCATCCTTCTTGCTGCAGCCTGCATGTCCTGCACCAAGAAGACCTGGACACCCTTTGATTACGGGGAGTTTGTCCCGATAGAAACCACGCCGGCTCCACGCACCGTCCAGGCGCGGCTGATGGACGCCACCTCGTCCACGCTGACGATCCAATGGTCCGTCTCCTCCTTCAAGGACGGCGCGCAAGACTGCCGGACTCCTTGGAAGATCGGCCTGTACCGGGATGCGGCGGCAACCCAGGCTGTGGCAGAATGGACGTGCAGTCCGGGCCTGTTCCGTACGGGGGAAAGCGCCCTCAAGTTCCAGGTTCCGTGTTTTTTCTTCACGGGTCTGGAACCGGGCAAAACCTGGTATTTCAAGGCGGAAGCCGAAGATTGTTCGGGCGTGTTTCCGTTCGAAACGACGCAGTTTACCCGCCAAGAAAAGACTTCCAATCCCTCCCGCCCGGGCGATCTCCTGCTGGGAGAAGATTTCTCGGAGTTTGTCTGGGGACCCCACCAGGGCATCTTTTCCGTCGGCTATGCACCCCTTCACCCCGACTTGGTGCCGAAGATTCTTCCGGTGGATCCTTCCGGCACACGGAGTAACTATTATCTGAGGACGAACGAGTTCTACCTGCCCTGGGAAGCCCTCCAGAAAACGACCCGGCTCTCGGAATGGGATATGATGCCTCCGCGGGTGAACTGGGTGCGGGATTTGACCCAGGTCTATCCTACGCCACTGGGCATCCAAGTCTATGGGGGGCTCTCTTCCGCGGTCGTCCTTCCGCCGTTGCCGGCCCTTACAAAGCCGTCCACCGTCCGGGTGCGCATCAAGACCTCGAAGCTCTCCGACGGCGCCACGTTGCTGGTTTACACGACGACGGCCGCTTCCTACGAACTCAATTCCGAGGGCCTCTCCCCGGGGATGATCCCAATTGCGTCCTTCCAAAGGACCGGGACGGAAGGTCGGTGGTCCCTCTACGAGACCGTCCTTCATAACCTTGTCTCGCCTTACCGAATCGGCATCTCTGCCTCCAATGTGGAGTTTGTCCTCAAAGAAGTCAGCCTGGATGTCCTGAACCAGGACGTATATGACCTGACCACCGTCGTCCCGGATGTCACGATCAATGCCCCGGCTTCTCATAACTATGCGACTGGAGACCTGCAAGTCCTGGTGACTCCGAGTCCATGGGTCCTCCGCTATCAGGTAGATTATGCGCCCCTGGGATCCGACGC
Organism: uncultured Bacteroidales bacterium; assembly: GCA_946538425.1. Lineage (GTDB taxonomy): Bacteria > Bacteroidota > Bacteroidia > Bacteroidales > UBA932 > Cryptobacteroides. The sequence goes on from CAMNGM010000047.1 coordinate 13,647, forward strand.
ATGGCAGACGAAAACCTTCGATGTCTGGTATAACTATGAGAACCCCCAGGTAGGCGTCAGGCTGGAAGGTCTGTCCATCGGCCAGACTTACCGTATCCGTGTACAGGGAATCGGCCTTCTGGACGACAGGACGCAGGTATTCGAGGGAACCGGCGTTCCGCGAAGATCTTTCTAAGCTTCGCTCGTAATGACAAAGTCTATCTCCCGTACTGGGTCTTTATAGTCTGCCAGTCGAAGTACGGCCAGTAGCCCGCCTCCTGAAGGAAGCGGGCTACTTCGCCATTTAAGAGCACCTTGAAGAGG
>CAMNGM010000048.1 GCA_946538425.1 uncultured Bacteroidales bacterium
TGACTTCGGCGCAAGGGAGCTCGAGGGGGGCATTTTTGACTGGCCGCTGGAATAGATTCCTTTTTGTGAAGCCGTGTACGCATCCGATGCGTACAAAGCCGGGCAGGATGATTGGCTATGACGGAATGCGGAACCAAGACTATCCTGTGTGCTTCATTGTTTCCGCCAGAAAGATACACCTTCAAGAAACCGGAAGTGCACGGATACCCGGCTTCGGATTCTTCCGAGGCTGGGCTTTTTTGCGGGGAGGAGGCAGGTCGGGTCTGCGAGGTCGTCCGGTGGAAGGTCTTGATTAACAGCTGCTTATGAGGGGGCCTTCCGCAGATTCCAGGAAGAATGGGTCTGCGGGACAAGGATGAGCAGCTGGTTGATTATCAGCGAATTGCCACGGGCGCCCCGGCAGGCCTCGGGGGGCACTGCCCGGACGGGACAGGACGTGGCAGGGCAGGGCCGGACGGGGCAGGACGGGCCGGAGGCGAGGGTAGGAATTCTCGCGAAAAGAGTGTACCTTTGCGGCCCTTTAGTTAGCAGAACTATGAAGAAGATTGTTTTGATTCTTGCGTTGGCGGTCCTTTCGCTGTCCGGCCAGCGCCTCGGGGCCCAGACGCCTTATGTCGGCGGGAGCCTGACTTTGGCTTATGTAGACCATTTCAAGTTCGACCAGCACTTCTACGGTGGATACGAGTTCAACGACAAGTGGGCGGTCGGCGGCGGCCTCGGCCTGGACGTGTCCACGTTTGGCAACGGCCACGGCGTCATCGGCGGTTTTCTGGGAGCCTATGTCCGGTTTACGCCCTGGCATAACGACCTGGTCTATACGGACATCAAGTGGCGCACGGAAGCGCTGTTTCAGGATTCCGTCGGCGTTTCCGGGGCCGATATCGGCTTCGTCGGTTCCCTGCGGTTCCGGATCAACCGCCACTTCGACGTCTTTACCGATTTCATCCCGGTCGGTGTCCGGTACAGCTCCGGAGACACCTACCCGCTGATCGGTGTCCTGGGCAACGGTTGCTCCATCGGAGTGCACTACCGTTTCTAAGATCCGGTTCCATCCAGTACAAGAGGCAAGTCCACAACGACTTGTCTCTTTTTTTGTGTATCTTTGCAAAGTATGTCCAACCCGATTCCATCCGAGCGCCATCCTTTCGAGCCCTTCCTGCCGGAGGGGGCGAAGATGCTGTTCCTGGGGAGTTTCCCGCCCCAGCCCAAGCGGTGGTGCATGCCGTTCTACTACCCGAACTGGCTGAACGACTTCTGGCGCATCGTGGGCCTGATCCATTTCGGGGACAAGGACCACTTCTGCCTCCTGGAGGAGAAGCGTTTCGACGAGGCGGCCGTGCGGGCTTTCTGCACGGAGGCCGGGCTCGCCTTCTACGACACCGCCTGCGAAGTGCGCCGCCTGAAGGACAATGCCTCCGACGCCTTCCTGGAAGTGGTTACGCCCACGGACATTCCCGGACTCCTGGCCCGGATCCCCGACTGCCATACGCTCGTCGCCACCGGGCAGAAGGCGACGGAGGTCGTCGCGGAGCGGTTCGGCTGCGGAATCCCGCCGGTGGGGGGCTGCGTCGATATCGACATCGACGGCCGTCCGGTCCGGTTCTGGCGGATGCCCTCCTCCTCCCGTGCCTACCCGCTGCCGCTGGAAAAGAAGGCGGCGGCCTACCGCAAACTGTTTACCCCTATTCCCCAATAAGTTATGAGAGTCACATCCCTTTTCACCGCCCTTTTCGGCGCCCTGACCTGCGCCTGCGGCGCCCCCGTCACGAACCTGGAAGTCGCCGACTTCGAGGCCAAGGCCGCCGATCCGGCCGTCTTCCTCGTCGACGTCCGCACCCCGGAAGAATATGCCGAAGGCCACCTGCGCGGAGCCGCCAGCTTCGACTGGACCGCGCCCGGTTTCCTGGAGCAGGTCCAGGCGGCCTGCCCGAAGGAGGCCCCGGTCGCCGTCTACTGCCGGACCGGCCGCCGCAGCGCCGAGGCCGCGAAGGCGCTGGCCAAGGCCGGCTACGCCGTCTGCAACCTCGTCGGCGGCATCGAAGGCTGGCAGGCGGCCGGCAAGCCCGTCACGAAATACGCCGTCGAGACCTTCTTCACCGACGGCGGCCTCCCCGTCCGCATCACCCTCATCAAGCACGGCACGCTGGAAATCGTGTACAAGGGCCTGTCCATCCACATCGACCCGGTGAGTGGCCTCGGCGTCCCCACCGACTACGCCACGGAGTTCCCGAAGGCCGACGCCGTTCTGGTCACCCACGAGCACGGCGACCACTTCGACCGCGTGGCCCTCGAAGCTCTAGGCGCGAACGCCGGCAACCTCGTCACGAACGCCCGCGTCGCCGAAATGCTGGGCTGGGGCGCCGTGATGGCCAATGGCGACAGCCGCGAGCTTCCGGGCGGCATCCACCTGGACGCCGTCCCCGCCTACAACTACTCCGAAGGCCGCACGAACTTCCACCCCCAGGGCCGTGACAACGGCTTCATCCTCACCATCGACGGCCTCCGCATCTATGTCGCCGGCGACACGGAGGACATCCCGGAGATGGCCGACATCAAGGACATCGACGTCGCCTTCCTCCCGGTCAACCAGCCTTACACGATGACCGTGGACCAGTGCGTCCACGCCGCCGAGATGATCCAGCCCAAGGTCCTCATCCCGTACCACTTCTCCCAGACGGATCTCTCCGGCCTCCCGGCCCGTCTCCCCGGCATCACCGTGCTCCTGCGTCAGATGCAGTAGCGCCCGGGCACGAAATGTGCACAAACGGGCTGTTACGGAAATTATCCGTATATTTGCAGACTGCATCGTAAGTTCCGTTGGCACAGACAAAGGGCAAATACATCCTGAACCCCGACACCTTGATGGTGGAACTCAAGGGGGAGAAGAAGCACCGGCTGCTGAAGACGCTTTGCGTCCTCGCGGCCGGGGCGCTCTTGTTCGTGCTGTATGTGGCGCTGAGCGTGTGGGTGCTGGGGGCGGACCTGCCCAAGACGGCGGTCCTGCGGCGGCAGAATGCCGACTGGCAGTCCCGCCTGGAACAGATGGGCGCCCGGCTGGACCGCGACGAGGAGGTGATGTCCCTGCTGGAAGTGCGGGACGACCGCATCTACCGGTCGGTGTACGGCGTGGACGAGATTCCGGCGGCCGTGCGGAACGCGGGCATCGGCGGGAACAACCGCTATCCCGCGCTCGCGGCGCTGGACCGCGGCCACGTCTTGCGGCGGACGGCCCTGCGGCTGGACTACCTGGAGAAGCGGGCCTATGTGCAGTCCAAGTCCTACGACGACATCTTCGCCCTGGCCCGCGTGGCGGGCGACAAGGCGTCGCACATCCCGGCGATTCCGCCGATGAGCACCGCGCCGGGCTCCTTCCACCTGTCCAGCCCCTTCGGCTACCGCAGCGACCCGATCACGGGCGTGAGCAAGATGCACACTGGGATTGACTTCTCCTGCGACCCGGGCAATCCCGTCTATGCGACGGGGGACGGGACGGTGATCCTGGTCGAGAGCGACTTTTACGGCTACGGCAACCATATCGAGGTGGACCACGGCTTCGGCTATGTGTCGCGGTATTCGCACCTGGCCGACATGTTCGCCTATGTGGGCCAGAAAGTCCGCCGCGGCGACTGCATCGCCCTGAGCGGCAAGTCGGGCCGCGTCACCGGTCCGCACCTGCATTACGAGATCCTGTACCGGAACGAATTCGTGAATCCGTCCGCCTATATGGACCTGGATGTTTCACCCGAGGACTATGCCGCGATGGTCCGCAAACCCGCCGGCCGATGAAGACGAAAGGACAGATCAGCGCGCTCCGCAGGCGCATCGGAAAGGCCCTGCGCTACCTGGCGGCGACCGTGACGACGGCCATCGGGTTCTATGTGCTGTTCTCCCTCCTGTTTTCCACGGAGGAAGAGCGGCGCCTCCAGCAGGAGAATGACCTGTATGCGACTTATTACCAGGAACTTCGGGAGAAGGAACGCCTGGTCTCCGACGTGGTGGAGGGCCTGGAGGCGCGGGACGACGCGCTGTACCGCCGGATCTTCGGGACGGAGGCCCCCTCGGTGGACGCGGTCACCGCGGCCGATATGATCAGCGTGAGCGACTCCCTGTCCGAGAGCTTCTTCCTGTCGTACTCCGCCTCCAAGAGCGAGAGCCTCCGGAAGATGGCGGAGAACGTGGAGGAGAATTTCCGGGAAATCTACCGGCTGATGGCGGCGCGGAAGGACAGCATTCCGCCGCTGACGATGCCGATGGAAGGGATGACCTATGTCCAGACCGGCGCCTCCGTGGGCCTCAAGCACAACCCGCTGTACAAGGTGGACATCCGGCACGAGGGCATCGACCTCATCGCCCCGCAAGGGACCGTGGTCCGGGCCTCGGCCGACGGGGTCGTCCGCAGCGTGACCCGCTCCAACAAGGGGCTTGGCAACATCGTGGAAATCGACCACCGCAACGGCTACGTCACGCGGTACGCCCTCCTCGGGGACATCAGCGTCCCGCAGGGGCGGAGCGTCAGGCGGGGGCAGAAGATCGGCACCGTGGGCATCTCTTCGACCACGTTCGCGCCGCATCTGCACTACGAGGTCCTCCGGGGCGGAAAGGTGCTGGACCCGGTGCATTTCCTGTTCGCTTCCCTGACCCCGGACGAGTATGCGAAGATGCTGTATATGTCCGTGAGTACGCGGCAGTCGATGGATTGATTTTTTTATTATATTTGTAGGAATAACACTCTTACGATATGGCCAAGCTGTTATACATGATGGGCGAAGTCGCCGAACGGCTCGGGGAGAACACCTCGGCCGTCCGCTACTGGAGCAATTACTTCGAGAAATTCATCAAGCCGTCCCGCAACGCCAAGGGCAACCGCCTTTTCCATCCGGAGGACGTGGAGACCCTCGAGCAGGTCCAGTTCCTCGTGAAGAAGCAGGGAATGACCCTCGACGGGGCGATGGCCCGCCTGACGGAGGACCGCCGCAGCGTGGAGAAAAGGGTGAAGGCCCTGAGTTCCCTGAAAGAGATCCGCGCCCGCCTCGTGGAAGTGAGGAAGAGCTTATGAAAGTACAGGACATCGTAGACGCCCTCGAGCAGTTCGCGCCGCTGTCCATCCAGGAGGGATGGGACAACAGCGGCCTGTGCATCGGCGCGCCCGGGGACGAGGTCCACGGGGTCCTCGTCGGCTTCGACTGCACGCCGGAGCTCATCGACGAGGCCGTGGAGAAGGGCTGCGACATGGTCGTCACCCATCATCCGCTGATTTTCAAGGGCCTCAAGCGCATCCGGGGCGGAGACCCCGTCTCCGACGCGGTGATCAAGGCCGTCCGCGCGGGAGTCGCCGTGTATGCGGCGCACACCACCGCGGACAAGGTGATCGCCGGGGTGAGCGGGGCGATGGCCCGCCGCCTGGGCCTGACGGACATCGCCGTGATGGAGGACGAAGGCGGCTACGGCCTCGGCGCCGTGGGCACGCTCCCGCATCCGATGACGGGGGAGGAAGCCGTCGCCTATGTCAAGGAAAAGTTCGGCCTGCAGGTCGTCCGCGCCTCGAAACCCGTCGCCCGGGTGGAGAAGGTGGCGATGTGCGGCGGGTCCGGCGCGTCGGAGATCGACGCGGCCCGCGCCACGGGGGCCCAGCTGTACATTTCCGGCGACATCTCCTACCACCATTTCTTCACGCCGGACGGTTTTATGGTGCTGGACATCGGCCACTTCGAGAGCGAAGTGGACATCGTGGAAATATTATGTAAGGTTATCCGCGAAAAATTTCCTACCTTTGCAGTTCGCATCAGCGACGACCTCGGACGGAGCAATCCGGTCCGATACTGTTGAATACGATAAATCGATTTATACAAGACCCTTATGGCAACCAAGAAAACCGTCAAGAAGGTGGATGCTCCGATCGACCAGCACGAGACTTTCGTCTCCCTGCAGAAGACTTTCGCCGACTCCGAGATGAGCGTCTCCGAGAAGCTCAAGACCCTGTATGAACTCCAGGCGGCCGATTCCGAGATGGACAAGATCATCCAGCTCCGCGGCGAACTCCCCGCCGAGGTCGAGCAGCTCGAGAACGAGATCGCCGACCTCAAGGCCCGTTCCGCCCAGCTGTCCGCCGTCATCGAGCAGCTCAACCGGAACATCGCCGACGCGAAGCTCTCCATCGCCGAACACGAAAGCACCGTGGAGAAGTACCAGCGCCAGCTCGAGACCATCACCAACAGCCGCGAGTACGATTCCCTGAACAAGGAGATCGAGAACCAGGACCTCCTGCGCCAGATCGACGAGAAGAACATCAACGACACCCGTTTCGAAATCGGCGCCCGCAAGGCCGAGCTCGAGGACCTCAAGGACCATATCACCATCCGTACCGAGGACCTGAAGGCCAAGAAGGACGAGCTCGCCGTGATCGTCGAGTCCACCGCCAAGGAGGAGGCCGTCCTGCAGGAGCGCCGCGACGCCTGCGCCGCGAAGATCGACGCCCGCACGATGAGCGCCTACGAGCGCATCCGCCAGAGCGTGCACAACCACCTCGCCGTGGTCTCCGTGTACAACGGCAACGCCTGCGGCGGCTGCTTCAACACCATCACCCCGCAGCGCCTGGTGGAGATTTCCTCCAACACCAAGCTCATCATCTGCGAGCATTGCGGCCGCATCATCATCAACCCGGATTTCGAGTAGTCCTGCCGCCCCATGCCTGAGTATTCCCGGAAAAAGAAGGATCAGGCTGTCAATCTGGAGACCCTGATGGGGAACAAGCCCCCGCAGGCCCTGGATGTGGAAGCGGCTGTCCTGGGAGCAATGCTCGTGGAACCGTCGACCATCGACGAGTCCATGGAGGAGCTGACTGCGTCCTGTTTCTACGACCCCCGGTACCGGATGATCTTCGAGGCGATGTCCGCGCTCGTGAACGAGCACGTGGCCATCGACCTCATCTCCGTGTCCGAGAAGCTCCGCACCCAGGGGAACCTGGAGAAGGTGGGCGGTCCCGTCATGCTGGCGGACCTCTCGCAGAACATCGGCGCGGCGGCCCACATCGAGTTCTATCTCAAGATCCTCAAGCAGAAGACCATCCAGCGCGACCTGATCACGGCCTCCTACGAGATCCTCAAGGAGTCGTTCGACGAGTCGGTCAATGTGGACAACCTCATCGACGACGCGCAGACCAAGGTCTTCCAGGCCATCCAGTCCAACGACAAGCACGACGTCAAGGACATCGGCTCCATCATCAATTCGGTGATGGAGAATCTGCAGGAACTGCAGAACATCACCGGTCCTTCCGGCGTCCCCAGCGGCTATCCTTCCATCGACCGGGTCACCCAGGGCTGGCAGAAGTCGGACCTCATCATCCTGGCGGCCCGTCCGTCCGTGGGTAAGACCGCCTTCGCCCTGAACATCGCCCGCAACGCGGCGGTGGACCACAACCATCCGGTGGCCGTGTTCTCCCTGGAAATGTCGGCCGACCAGCTGGGCAAGCGTCTGATCACCACCGAATCCGGCCTCTCCGGCGAGAAGATCCGGGGCGGCGTGAAGCTGGAGCCCTTCGAGTGGGAGCAGCTCGAGTACACGCTCAAGCGCCTCGCGAAGGCGCCGCTGTACATCGACGACACCCCGGGCATTCCCATCATGGAATTCCGGGCGAAGGCGAAGCGCCTGGTCAACCAGAAGCAGGTGCGCCTGATCGTGGTGGACTATCTCCAGCTGATGCAGGGCCCGACGGAGCTCCGCGGTCTCCGCGAGCAGGAAGTCGCCGCCATCTCCCGTACCCTCAAGGCTACGGCCAAGGAACTGAACGTCCCGATCATCGCCCTCTCGCAGCTGTCCCGCGACGTGGTGAAGCGCACCGGCGGCCTCGGAAAGCCGCAGCTGAGCGACCTCCGCGAGTCCGGCTCCATCGAGCAGGACGCCGACATGGTCATTTTCATCCACCGTCCGGAGTTCACCGGCATGTCCGAGGACCCGGCCGACAAGGAAAAGGCATGGATTGTGATAGCAAAGCACAGAAACGGCGAAGTATGCGACATCGAGATGAAATACAAGTCCGGGCAGGTCAAGTTCGTGGAACCCGACCAGTCGCTGGACATCCAGGCGCAGCGCCCCTTCGTGAGCGCGGCCAGCGAACCCGTGAAGACCGACGACGGCTACAACTTCGACGACGCGAACCAACCCTTCTGATGATGAGAACCTTCCGCACATTCCTCCTTTCCGCCCTCCTCGTGGGGCTTGGAACCGCCGCATCCGCGCAGAATGCCCGGTGCCTCCCCGCCCGCACCGACGGAGTCGACCCTTACCGGGATGGCGAGAAGATCGCTTTCAACGTCTCCTACAACTGGCACGCGGTCCAGACCGACGTGGCGAAGGCGAACCTCACCGCCGAGAAGACGACCCTGAACGGGGAGCCGGTGTGGCACACCGCCCTGACGATGAAGACGGCCCCGTTCTTCGACGTGTTCTTCAAGATCCGGGAGAGCTTCGAGTCCTGGTTCGGGATGAAGGGCGTCGAGCCCCGCCGTTTCCTCCGCGAGACGCGGGAAGGGGACTACCACTGCATCAACGACTATCGCTACGACCAGAAGGCGGATGTCATCCACGCCCATCTGGAGTACTGGGACAAGGAAAAGGTCGACGTGGACATTCCCTACGGGGACTGCACCTACGACGTCACCTCCCTGTTCTACTATGCCCGCCGGATGGACTTCACGAACCTCAAGCCCGGGACGGTGTACAAGATTTCCTTCGCCATCGACCGGGAAGTGCAGACGATCAATCTCACCTACCGCGGCCAGGAGAACAAGTACATCAAGGGCGTCGGCACCGTCGCCACCCGGAAGTTCGGCCTCTCGCTCCGCAAGGGCGAGGTGTTCGAGGGAAACGAGGATGCGATCCTGTGGTTCTCGGACGATGACAACCGCCTGCCCGTCGCCTTCATGGCGCCGCTCAAGGTAGGCGCGATGAACGGCCGGCTCGCCTCCTACGAGGGACTGGCCCACGACTTTACCGCCCTCATTTCCACCAAGCGCGTCAAATGAAAGAGCAGGTGATGCATACCGGTCAGGTCGTGTCGATGACCCCGCAGACGACGACGGTTCGGATCGTTTCCCATTCGGCCTGCTCGGAATGTCACGTCGCCGGCCTGTGCGGCCTTTCCGAGTACACGGAAAAGGCCATAGAAGTGCCCACCAGCCCTTCCGCCACCTACGGTGTCGGGGACGAGGTGCAGGTGGTGCTGAAGGCGTCGATGGGCTTCAAGGCCGTGTGGCTCGCCTATTTCCTCCCGCTGGTCGTCCTGCTGGGCGTCGCGCTCGGGCTCATCGCCCTGGGCGTGGGCGAAGTCGCGGCCGGCCTCGCCGGCCTCGGCGCCGTGGCGCTCTACTACGGGGTCCTGTGGCTCCTGCGGGACCGGCTCCGGAACGAATATATTTTTACGATACAATAAACCATAAACCTTAACCCAAACCTTATATGACCCATACTGTCATCTGGACCATTGCGATCATCACGGTGCTCGGCCTGGTGCTTGCGCTCGTCCTCTACCTGGTGGCGAAGAAGTTCAAGGTGGAGGAGGACCCCCGCATCGACGAGGTGGAGAAAGTGATGCCCGGCGCGAACTGCGGCGGCTGCGGCTTTGCCGGCTGCCGGGCGTTCGCCGAGGCTGCGGTCAAGGCCCCGAACCTGGACAACAACTTCTGCCCGGTGGGCGGCAACGACGTGATGGCGCAGGTCGCCGCCATTCTCGGTTACGAGGTCAAGGCCAAGGCGCCCCAGGTGGCCGTCGTCCGCTGCAACGGGACTTGCGAGGCCCGTCCGCGCGTGAACGAGTACGACGGATTCGCCTCCTGCGCCGTGAAGGCCGCCCTCTACGCCGGGGACACCGGCTGCGCGTTCGGCTGCCTGGGCTGCGGCGACTGTGCCGCCGCCTGCCAGTTCGGCGCCCTGTCGATGGATTCCGCCACGGGACTTCCCGTCGTGGACGAGACGAAGTGCACCGCCTGCGGCGCCTGTGTGAAAGCCTGCCCGAAAAAGATCATCGAACTGCGCCCGAAAGGACCGCGCGGGATGCGCGAGTTCGTTTCCTGCGTGAACAAGGACAAGGGCCCCGTCGCGAAGAAGGCCTGCCAGAGCGCCTGCATCGGCTGCGGCCTCTGCGCGAAGACCTGCACCCACGAGGCCATCACCGTCGAGGGCAACCTCGCCTGGATCGACCCGGCCAAGTGCAAGCTCTGCCGCGAATGCGAGGCCGTCTGCCCGACCGGCGCCATCCACGGGGTGAATTTCCCGAAGCCCCTGGACAAGGACGCCGTGAAAGCCCGTATCGCAGAAAGAAAGAAAAAAGCGGCGGAAGCCGCAAAGGAGGCCGCCCATGAGTAAGCACACATTCGCCATCGGCGGAGTCCATCCGCACGACAACAAGCTCGCCCGCGACAGCCGGATCGAAATCCTGCCGCCGGCGCCGACCATGTACATCTCCGTCGCCCAGCACCTGGGCGCGCCCGCCCAGCCGGTCGTGGCCGTGGGCGACAAGGTGAAGGTGGGGCAGGTCCTCGCCGGACCGGGCGGTTTCGTGTCGGCCTATGTCCATTCTCCCGTGTCCGGCACGGTCAAGTCCATCGGCCCTCGCCCGGACCTCGCCGGCCGTCCCGTCCCCCACATCGAGATCGCCGTCGAAGGCGACGAGTGGATGGAGGACATCGACACGTCGGACAACCTCGTCACCGACCTTCCCGCCGACAACGCGGCCATCATCGAGAAGATCCACAAGGCCGGCGTCGTCGGTCTTGGCGGCGCCACGTTCCCGACGCACATCAAGCTCTCGCCGCCTCCGGGCTCCAAGTGCGAGCGCATCATCATCAACGGCTGCGAATGCGAGCCGTACCTCACCTCCGACTACCGCGTCCTCCTGGAGAAGGGCGAGCAGGTGGCCGTGGGCGCCGCCCTCATCGCCCAGGTGATGGGGAACGTCCCCTGCACCATCGCCATCGAGGAGAACAAGCCCGAGGCCATCGCCCATATGCGCGAGGTCGTCGCGAAGCTCGGCTACAAGAACATCGAGGTGATGGAGCTCAAGATGCGCTACCCGCAGGGCAGCGAGAAGCAGCTCATCGACGCCGTGATGCACCGCCAGGTGCGTTCCGGCGGCCTGCCGATCTCGGTGGGCGCGGTCGTCCAGAACGTGGGCACCGCCCTCGCCGTGTACGAGGCCGTGCAGAAGAACAAGCCCCTCATCGACAACACCATCACCGTGACGGGCAAGTGCTTCCCGAAGCAGGTGAACCTGCAGGTGCGCGTGGGCACGCCATTCAGCTACATCATCGATTCCCTCGGCGGTATGCCGGAGGACGCCGTGAAAGTCATCAGCGGCGGCCCGATGATGGGCAAGGCCATCGCGAACCTCGACGCCTCCACCCTCAAGGGCACGAGCGCCCTCCTCTTCCTTACGGAGAAGGAGACCCGCCGCGCCCCCGAGTCCGCCTGCATCCGCTGCGGCAAGTGCGCCGACGCCTGCCCGATGGGCCTCGAGCCTTTCCTGCTGCAGAAGCTTTCCCGCATCGCCGACACCGAAGCCCTGGAGGCCAACGCCGCCCAGGACTGCATCGAGTGCGGCTGCTGCCTGTATTCCTGTCCCGCCCACATCCCGCTGCTGGATATCATCCGCACGGGCAAGGGGCTTGCCCTGGGCGCCATCCGGGCCCGCGCCGCGGCCGCCAAGGCCGCCGCGGAAGCCGCGAAGTCGTCTGTCATTCCGAGCGAAGCGAAGGAATCTAAAAAGTAATTGGACATGAGTAAGTTGTTAGTTTCCCCCTCACCCCACATCCATTCCAAGGACTCCACCCGGTCCCTGATGCTGGATGTCGTGATCGCGCTCCTGCCTGCGGTGCTCTGCTCCTTCGTCTTCTATGGCTGGAGAGAGATCCTCGTGATGGCCGTGAGCGTGTGCTCCTGCCTCCTGCTGGAGTGGGCCATCACCCGTTTCCTGCTGAAGAAACCCTCCACCCTCTGCGACCTTTCCGCGGTCGTGACGGGTATCCTGCTGGGCCTGAACCTGCCGTACACCACCCCCTGGTGGGTCGTGTTCGTCGGTGCGGTCGTCGCCATCGGCGTCGCCAAGATGACCTTCGGCGGCCTGGGCCAGAACATCTGGAACCCCGCCCTCGTGGGTCGCGTGTTCCTCCTCGTCTCCTTCCCGACCTATATGACCACCTGGTCGCAGCCCCAGGGCCTCTTCGGCGTGGACGCCGTGACCGGCCCGACCCCGCTCGGCGCCATCAACGAAGGCCTGATGCAGGGCGCGACCGTGCAGGACATCATGGCGCAGAACGGTTACGACTACGGCCAGATGCTGTTCGCGAACCTCGGCGGCTCCGCCGGTGAAGTCTGCGCGATCGCCCTCCTGCTCGGCTTCGTGTACCTGTGCGTCCGCCGGGTCATCAAGCCCTGGATCACCCTGTCGATCTTCGCCACGGTGGCCCTGACGGCCCTCATCTTCTGGGGTGTCAACCCCGCCCGCTTCACCGGTCCCGTCTTCAACCTCCTCACCGGCGGTCTCATCCTCGGCGCCTGCTTCATGGCCACCGACTACGTGACCTCCCCGATGAGCCTCTGGGGCGGCGTGGTCTTCGGCGTGGGCATCGGCTTCCTCACGATGATGATCCGTTACTTCGGTTCCTATCCGGAAGGCGTCTCTTTCGCCATCCTGATCATGAACTCGTTCGTTCCGCTCCTCAACCGGGCGTTCCACCAGAAAAAATTCGGGAGGTAGCAAGATGGCAGCCGTATCCAATCTCAAGAATATGACGCTGGTCCTCGGTGTGACCTGCCTCCTGTGCTCCGCCATCCTCGGCGGCGCGTACGCCCTCACGAAGAAGCCCATCGACGCCGCTGCCGTCGCCAAGACGAACAAGGCCGTGGGCGCGGTGCTTCCCGCCTTCGACGAGACTTCCTTCGAGTCCGTCGAGCTCGATGGAAAGACCTACAACTACTACAAGGCCGTCAAGGGCGGGGAGACCGTCGGCTATGCCGTGGAATCCTCCGTCGTCGG
>CAMNGM010000049.1 GCA_946538425.1 uncultured Bacteroidales bacterium
GAGGCCGGCCTTCACATAGGCCTGGTGCAGGTAGAACTTGTAGTAGATGGTGCACCGGCGGGAAAGTCGAATATGAATTCACCATCCCGGAAGGCTGCTCGGCCACTCTCTGCCTCCCCGGTCGTCCCGACCAGGAACTGTCCGCAGGGCAGTATTCTTTTTGACAGAAAGAATCAACCTTCCAGATGCAGTTTCCAGCCCAAACGGGCCGCCATTTGCTCAAATAGGACCTTGTCACCAGCCGGGATGGACAAAGCATAGTGACACTGGTCCCCATTGAATCGTCCGGGATCGTTCAGTACCCAAGCAGGTGCTTCCTGGACGTCCCCATATCCGGTAACCAGGTGAGAAGTGCTCCCCCTCTTTCTCTGGTTGACCCGGTTGTAACTGCTTTGCATCCGCGTCCAAAAATCGGCAGAAATGCCGGTCAGGCCGGATGCGATTTTCTCAGCCACTGCCGGGGTAAAAGAACGCATCCCATGTATCAACGCACTCAAGTGCGAGGGTTGCATCCCGATGAGCCCGGCAAACTGTTTCTGGCTGATCCCACGTTCCTTCAACTCCCTTCCCAGGATATCTCCCGGATGTACAGGAAAAACTGAAGGGACATCGTTTACCCGGTGCCAAGCCTCATTTCTTTGCGCCATAATATCACCGTCCATATATACGTCCATCTCTCTGCTCAGTTCATGGACAAATATACGGATTATTCAATAATTATCATAATAATTATGATAATTCCACCGAATAAACTGATTACGCCCCCAAAAAAGGAACCTGTCAGCAATCCACTTCCAGCGTCTGCTTCCCGGGCTTGTACGGGATGAAGACTCTCCCGCCCTTGCCGGAGTTGCGGATGATGAGGTCGTATTCGGCGTCGCGGAAGCGGCGGTGGATGCGGTAAGTGCCGATGGGGATGCAGGGTTCGACAAGGAGTCCGTCAAACTGCGGCTTGATGCCCAGCAGGGCCTCGCTCACGGCTTTCCAGGTCCAGGCCGCCGTACCGGTGAGCCAGCTGTTCTTGCCTTCACCGGGCCGGGCGGCATCCTTGCCGGCCACCATCTGGCAGAAGACGTAAGGCTCGATCTTGCGGAGTTCCTGGTCTTTCGTGAAGGCCGGCGTGATCTTCTTGTAATGCCGCCAGGCATCCTCCGCGCGGCCGGCCATGGCCTCGCCGATGATCACCCAGGGATTGTTGTGGCAGAAGATGCCGGCGTTCTCCTTGTAACCCTGCGGGTAGGAGCTGATTTCGCCATAGTCGATATAGTACTTCGTATAGGCCGGATTGTTCAAGACCAGGCCGTACTCGCATTCCAGATACTTCTTCGCGGAATCCAGCGCCTTGTCGCAGAGGCCTTCTTCGGCGCCGATGCGGGCCATCGTGCACCAGCCCTGGCTTTCGATGAACACCTTGCCTTCCTCGCACTCCTTGGAACCGATCTTCCGACCGTAATAGTCATACGCGCGGAGGAACCATTCGCCGTCCCAGCCGTATCGCTTGACGGCCTCTTCCATCGCGGCGACGGATTCCTTGACCCCCAGGACATACTCCGGATCCGCCGCGACGGAGGGATGCGAGAGCAGTTCCACGAAGTCCTTGCCTTCGGCCACGAACAGGCCGGCGATCATCAGGGATTCCGCCTTCGAGCCCTCGGTCTTGTTTTCGGTGGTCTGGAAGGACTCGTCGGGGTTGTCGGAGAAGCAGTTCAGGTTCAGGCAGTCGTTCCAGTCGGCCCGGCCGATGAGCGGGAGGCCGTGGGGGCCGAGATTGTCCGTCACGTGCTTGAAGCTGATTTTCAGGTGTTCCAGCAGCGAAACCTCGGTTCCGGGCTGGTTGTCGAAGGGAACGGGCTCCTGCAGGATGCCGAAATCCCCCGTCTCCCGGATGTAGGCCACGGTGCCGAAGATGAGCCACAGCGGGTCGTCATTGAAGCCCCCGCCGATGTCGTTGTTCCCCCGCTTGGTCAGGGGCTGGTACTGGTGGTAGCAGCCGCCGTCCGGGAACTGCGTGGAAGCGATGTCGATGATGCGCTGCCGGGCGCGGTCCGGGATGAGGTGGACGATGCCGGCGAGGTCCTGGTTGGAGTCGCGGAAGCCCATGCCCCGGCCGATGCCGCTCTCGAAATAGCTGGCGCTCCGGCTGAAGAAGAAGGTGATCATGCACTGGTACTGGTTCCAGACATTCACGGTCCGGTCCAACTCCGGGACCTCGGATTCCACGATGAAGCGGTCCAGGAGGTCGTCCCAGAACGCCCGCAGCCGCGCGAAGGCCGCATCGACCTGCGTCCCGGTCGCGAACGCGTCCATCATCGCCTGCGCCTTCGCCTTGTTGATCACCTGCGGAGCGACGAACTTCTCCTCGGGCCGATTCTCCACATACCCTAGGACGAAGATGAGCTCTTCCGAGGCGCCGGGCTCGAGCGTCAGGTCGAACCGGTGCGAGGCGACGGGGCTCCAGCCGTGGGCCACCGAATTCCCGGACGTACTGGCGAGCACCTGCTGCGGGTCGCCGAAGCCGTTGTACATACCGATGAAGGTCTCCCGGTCGGTGTCGAAGCCGTCGTACGGACGGTTCACGCCGAAAAAGGCGTAATGGTCGCGGCGCTCGCGGTACTCGGTCTTGTGATAGAGGACGCTCCCGTCGATTTCCACCTCGCCCGTGGACAGGTTCCGCTGGAAGTTCTCCATATCCGTCGAGGCGTTCCACAGGCACCATTCCACGAAGGAATAGAGCTGGAAGGTCTTCTTCGCCGCGCCCGTGTTCGTGAGTTTCACCCGGTGCACCTCGCAGCGGTGGCCGATGGGCACGAAGAACAGGACGTCGGCCTTGAGGCCGTCCTTCTCCCCCGTCACGCGGGTATAGCCCATTCCGTGGCGGCATTCATAGAAGTCCAGGGGCGTCTTGCACGGCTTCCAGCCGGGGTTCCAGACGGTGTCGCCGTCCTTGATGTAATAATAGCGTCCGCCGTCGTCCATCGGCACGCCGTTGTAGCGGTACCGCAGGATCCGGCGGAACTTGGCGTCCTTGCAGAAGCAGTAGCCGCCGGCGGTGTTGGAGATGAGGGAGAAGAAATCCTCCGTACCCATATAGTTGATCCAAGGCCACGGGGTGGCGGGATCCGTGATGACGTACTCGCGGCGCGCGTCGTCGAAGTGTCCGAAACTTTTCATCGCTGACTGGAAATAGTTGATTCAAATATACGGTTTTCCCGCCAGCTTTCAAAACGCGCTACCCCAGCATATACGCCCGGGGCGTCAGGCCGGTGGCCTTGCGGAAATAGCGGCAGAAGTAGGAGGGCGACGGGAAATGCAGGAGGTCGCTCACCTGCTGGATGTTGTACTTCCCTTCCTTGAGGAGGGATTCCGCCTCGGCGATGACATTCTCCTGGATGATGAGAAGCGCCTTCTTTCCGGAGACCTTGCTGACGATCCGGGAGAGGTATTTCGGGGTGATGCACAGCTCCCGGGCATAGTAGTCCAGGTCGCGGTGCTCCAGGCAGCGGGCCTGGACGAGCCGGATGAAATCCTGCGTGACGCTCATCTCGCGGGGGACCCGCGTCCGCCGGGCCATCCGCTCGGTCACGAGCCGCGCCAGGCCGCCGCTGAACATCTGGGCGGCGCCGCTGATGATGTCGTCCTGGAAGACGTAATCCGGACCGCCGCTCGCCACGTGGATGACGACCTTGATCAGCTGCATATAGCGGTCCATCCGCTCCCGGTCCATCGTCAGGACGAAAGGGGCGATCATCGACGCCTTGAGGATCTTCGCGGAGCGGGAGGTCATAGCAGAAAAGAGCTTCCCGTCATTGTAGCCGAACAGGATGTACCGGGTTCCCGCCTGCCAGGAGAGGTCCCGCAGGAGGGTGGCGGACGGAATCAACAGGACGGAACATCTCGTCAGGTGGAAGGATTCCGTATTGAGGATGCAGTCCACCACGCCCGTTTCCACGAACAGGATGGCGTTGAAGCCGATCCGGTAGGGAAACTCCAGCCAGTTCGGGCGCAGGGTGCGCGTGGGCCTCCCCTTTTCCAGCAGGGCGGCGATGCCCGCCGGAACCCGGATGGACAGGTTGTCCGAGATGACGAATTCATCCTTCACATAGAGCGTGTTCGCGGTTCTGGGCACCATTTCCAGGGGCAGGGTCTTGTCGAGCGGATGTTCCATATCGGCACAAAAATGTTTAATATTCCCACATTGTTTTGGCAAAGTTACATAAACATTTCCACATTTCCCACAAGAACAACCCTTTTTCCGCAGGTATTTGCCCAAAATCCACCTCTTTTCTATTTTTGTTCTGCCACCAAATAACGGAAAAATGGAAAATTTCAGACAGATATTCGAATCCCGCTATACCTGGATCGAGGGATTTATGCGCAATGTGCGGCGGTACGGGAACCGGCCCGCGATGATTTCGCCCGCCGATGGCCGGAGCTGGACCTATCGGGAACTGGACCGCGCGTGCAACCGCTTCGCCAATGCCCTGATGGCCGCCGGCCTCCGGAAGGGGGACGTGCTGATGATGCAGCTGGGCAACTGCCCCGAATTCGCCATCGGCTATGTCGCCGCCCACAAGACCGGCGCCGTCTGCTGCCCCGTCAGCTTCCGCTTCAGCCCCGGCGAGCTGGCCTGGAGCATCGACGACTCCCGCCCGAAAGTGCTGATGTTCTGCGCCTCCTGCCGCGATACCGTGGAGCAGGCCCTGGCCCTGGCCAAGTATCGGCCGAAGGTCCTTCTCGTCATCGGAGACGGCACCTCCTGGGGCGCATCGTCCTTTGCCTCCTTCGTCGAGGGCGCCTCGGAGGAGGAGCCGGACGTGGTCCACAACATTTATGACGAGACGACCCGCCTGTACACGTCCGGGACCACCGGCCACCCCAAGGCCATTCCGCTCACGAGCATCAACGAGGTCCTCTCCGCGCACGACGTGATGATCCATTTCCCGATGAGCTACCGCGACGTCACGATGAACACCACGCCGTGGTTCCACCGCGGCGGCCTGCACTGCGCGGGCCCCTGCCCGGCCTTCTACGCCGGCGCTGCCATCGTGGTCCTTCCGAAGTTCGACGCGAAGACGGCCCTCGAGTACGTCACCCGGTACGGCATCACCTTCCTCGTGGGCGTCCCCACCGTCCTCGGCAGCCTGGCCGACGAGCAGGAAGCGGCGGCGCACGACATCTCTTCCCTCAAGGGAATCGTCACGATGGGCAGTCCCCTGGAGAAAGCGGCCTGCATCCGCTACCAGCGGGTCCTCACGCCGAACATCTTCAACGGCTACGGCACGACGGAAACGTTCTGGAACACCTTCCTCCGCCCCTTCGACCTGCCGGAAGGAGCCGGTTCCGCCGGCGCTTCCTGTGTCGATGACGACGTGCGGGTGGTCCGCCTGCACGAAGGCCGCCGCACCGAGCCCGACGACCTGGCCGCCCAGGACGGCCTGGAAATCGGCGAGGTCATCCTCTCCTCCCCCGCCAAATCGCCCTATCTCTACTACGACAACGAATCCGAGACCGAGCGCAAGTACTACAAGGGCTTCCTCTACACCAACGACCTGGCAACCTGGGACGGGAAGGGCTTCATCACCATCGTCGGCCGCCGCGACGACATGATCATCTCCTCCGGCGAGAACATCTATCCCACCGAGGTGGAGGCCGTCCTGGCGATGAACCCGAAGGTCAAGGACTGCGTCGTCACGTCCGTTCCCGACAAGGTCCGGGGCCAGCTCGTGACCGCCTACGTCGTCCCGAAGGACGACGCCCTCACGGCCTCCGAACTGGACGCCTTCTGCAAGGAAAGCCCGTATATGGCCAACTTCAAGCGGCCCCGCTACTACCGTTTCGTGGACGCCGTTCCCTACACCCCCACCGGCAAGAAGCGCCACGTGGAAGCCCGCGAAAACGCGGCAGCAGACCTCGCAAAAGGCCTGCTGCAAGCGGTGTAGTATTTCGGACCAGGAATCTAGTTGATCCAGTAGGTCTTTTCCAGCCCCTTCCAGGAGCACTTGACCGTGGCGCGGCCGTTCACGACAGGTCCGGTGGAAATCAGGACGTCGGGATCGGACGCGCTCACCTGCAGGACGGAGCCCTCCTTGAGCGGCGCATACACCTGATAGTGGAGCTGGTCCATGATGCCGTTCGCGTTCGTGAAGCGGACGGGCGTCGCGGGAACGGCCAGCTGCTTTCCGTCGGCGAAGATCTTCACCTGCGGGACGGCCGGGCGGACGCAGGGCGCGCCGGGCTTGGAGAAACCGATGCCGTGCAGGTCGAACAGGCCGTCCGGGCGGCGGGGATTCCGCGCGGCGAAGGTGGCGAAACGCGGATCCATCTGCGGGCGCTGGATGTCGGCGCCCTCGGCCACCAGGAAGATGGCGTGCTTGCCGGAGAGGCCTTCCACGGCCGGCACCGGCACCGTCAGGTGCAGCAGCTCCCCTCTCTTGCCGTCAGGAACCTCGACCACCGCGATCTCGCGGCCTTTCCAGGTGGCATTGGCATACGGGCCGTCCAGCATCACGTGGATCTTGAAGGCGCCGTGACGGCCGGGCGTCAGGAACAGGTCCAGCTGCGTGCCGTCGCCTTTCCTGGTGCCCACGAAGGGATTCACGCCCTTGCTCCACTGGTCGAGTCCGCCGAAGCCGAAGTACTTGAAGCCGACGACGCCGCCGTTGGTGATGCCGGCCAGGTCCATGTCATTGCACCAGACGTCGTGGTTGTCCTGCATCCAGTCCTGGTCGGACAGGTAGCAGGCGTAACCGGCGGAATAGTAGGCGTACGGCGGCAGGCCGAAGATCTGGAAACCCTCGCTCGTCACCTCCGCGCCCGTATAGGTCGTGCCGTCCGCGGCGGAAGCCGTCCAGACTTCGTCCTTCGCATACGGGTCGTAGCCCGTGATGCGGAGCTGGCCTCCGTCGGCCACTTTCTTGTTGTCCCATTCGATCTTCACGGGCGCCACCATCGCCTGGCGGGCGTTGCCGAAACCGCGGGGCGGCCGGTGATAGAACACATACCACTGCCCGTTGATCTCCTGCAGGGAGCCGTGCGTGTTGTGCGCGGCGTTGGTGGTGGTCAGGTGCCCGCCGTCCTCGTCGGGGACGACGCCGCGGGAATCCACGAGCACGCCGCCGGAGCGCCAGGGGCCGAGCGGCGAGTCGCCGAAGGCGTAGCGGAGGGCGGAGTTCGTGGAAGAAAGCCCGTAATCGGGGCCGCTGTAGCCGGAGAACACCATCACGTACTTGTTCCCCACCTTGCGGATGCTGGAGGCCTCGAAGAAGTTGAAATCGCCGGGGTTCTGGCCCTTGTACAGGGCCGGGTACTGCGTTCCCTCGGGATCGCGGACCTGGCCGTACTGCGAGCTGGCCGGAATGAAATAGTCGTGGAGCTCGGTGCCGGGCCGCATCGAATACATCGTGTTCTGGTCCAGTTCGCAGGCCGTCGAGTGCTGGAACCCGTAATAGACATAGGCGCGGAAACCGATCCCGTAGTCCTTGTCCTTCTTGTCGGTGACGGGCTCGATGTAGATGGAGGGGTCGAAGTCGATGAGCGAGCCGGGCAGGACGCCGCGGCCGTCCTCGGTGACATTGACCGGGACGAACGGGCCGTCCGGGCGGTCGGACTTGCACACGGTGGCGACGCGCCCGCGCCCGCGAGAGTGCGGGTACAGGTAATACGTCTTCTTGCCCGTGGCGCGGTCACGCACCTCCACGAGGTCCGGGGCGTACATCGTGTCCCACTGGCCGTCCACGAACCAGGAGAAGAGGATGCCTTCGTCCCGCCACTGGCTCAGGTCCTCCACCGGGGCCGACCACATCCGGATGTCGCCGCTGCAGTAGGCGGTGTAGGTGAGGTCGTGCGAGCCGATGATGTAGGCGCGGTACTTCCCGGGCTGGTCGGGATCTTCGAACACGCGGGGTTCGCCGTCGGGAAGGTGCTCCCAGAGCGGCAGGTAGGGGTTTTGGGCCCACAGGAACGGGGCGACGGCGAGGGCCGTCAGAAAGGAGACGATCTTTTTCATACCAGAGTCGTGTTATTGAATACAAACATCGGAAATAATAATTGAACATCCAAGAAAGAATGGTTTGGGAGATTCTCATTATCTTTGCAGAACACAAACGACACTGAAACCCTTACTTACAATATGAAGAAAGCAATGCTCATCTCCGCCGCCGTCCTGGCCCTTGCCGGGTGCAAGGCCGGCGACCCCCAGCTCGGAAAAGATTCCATCGACAAGGTCCTCAAGGCGATGACCCTCGAGGAGAAGGTCCATTTCGTCATCGGCACCGGGATGGCCGGCGCAAGCGGCGAGTCCGCCGTCGTGGGCGCGACGAAGAAGATCGTCCCCGGCGCCGCCGGCACCACCTATCCCGTCGAGCGGCTGGGCATCCCGTCCATCGTCCTCGCCGACGGCCCCGCCGGCCTCCGCATCGACCCGACCCGCGAAGGCGACGAGAACACCTACTACTGCACGCACTTCCCCATCGGCACCCTCCTGGCGTCCACCTGGAACCAGGAACTGGTGGAGAACGTGGGCAAGGCGATGGGTGAAGAGGTCCACGAGTACGGCGCCGACGTCTATCTCGCCCCGGCCCTGAACATCCACCGCAACCCGCTGAACGGCCGCAACTTCGAGTACTATTCCGAGGATCCGGTCGTGGCCGGCAAGACCGCGGCCGCCTATGTGCGCGGGGTCCAGTCCAACGACGTGGGCACCTCCATCAAGCATTTCGCCTACAACAACCAGGAGACGAACCGCACCGGCAACAACGCCGTCATCTCCCCGCGCGCCCAGCGCGAGATCTACCTCAAAGGCTTCGAGATCACTGTCAAGGAGTCCGATCCCTGGACCGTGATGAGCTCCTACAACAAGATCAACGGCACCTACACCTCCCAGAGCAAGGACCTGCTGACCACCGTCCTCCGCGACGAATGGGGCTTCAAGGGCCTGGTGATGACCGACTGGTACGGCGGCGACAACGGCGCCGAGCAGATCGCGGCCGGCAACGACATGCTCCAGCCGGGCACCGACCTGCAGTACGAGCAGATCATGGCCGCCCTCCAGGACGGCTCCCTCTCCGAGGCCGAGCTGGACGTGTGCGTCCGCCGCTGCCTGGAACTCGTCGCCCGCAGCCCGAAGGCCCGGGGATACGCCTACTCCAACAAGCCCGACCTGAAGGCCCACGCCGCCGTCACGCGCCAGAGCGCGCTGGAAGGGATGGTCCTTCTCGAGAACAAGGGCGTCCTGCCCCTGAAGGACGTCAAGAACGTCGCCGTGTTCGGCTGCACCTCCTTCGACTTCATCGCCGGCGGCACCGGTTCCGGCAACGTGAACCGCGCCTACACGGTGTCCCTCCTGGACGGCCTGAAGAACGCCGGCTTCAACGTGAACGAGAGCGACAAGGAAGCCACCCTGAAGCACATCGCCGACGAGGCCGCGGCCTTCAAGGCCAGCCTGCCCGACGACGGGCTCTCCGCCTTCTACCCGATGCCGCGTCCTTCCGAGTTCGTCCCTGCGCCCGCCCGGCTGGCCGCATCGGCCCAGGCCAATGACGTCGCCATCATCACCTTCGGCCGCAACTCCGGCGAGTTCTTCGACCGCACCAGCGCCGACTTCGTGCTGTCTGCCAAGGAACGCGAGCTGTTGGACAAGGTGACCGCCGCCTTCCACGCGAAGGGCAAGAAGGTGGTCGTCGTGCTGAACATCGGCGGTGTCATCGAGACCGCGTCCTGGAAGAACGTTCCGGACGCAGTCCTGCTCGCCTGGCAGGCAGGTCAGGAAGGCGGCAACTCCGTCACCGACATCCTCACCGGCGCGAAGAGCCCGTCCGGCAAGCTCCCGATGACCTTCCCGGTGAACCTGATGGACGCCGGTTCTTCCGCGAACTTCCCGATCGACTCCGAAACCGGCGTCTATTTCACGAACCGCCGCGAGGACGTGGGCCAGAAGGACGTGGACGTGACCAAGTACGAAGAGGGCATCTACGTGGGCTACCGCTGGTTCGACAAGAAGGAACTCCCGGTCTCCTACCCGTTCGGCTACGGCCTGAGCTACACCACCTTCGCGTACAGCGCCCCGGCCGTCGCCAATGACGGCAAGACCGTCACCGCCCGGGTGACCGTCCAAAACACCGGCTCCGTGGCCGGCAAGGAAGCCGTCCAGCTGTACGTGAGCGCCCCGGCAGGCACCCTGGACAAGCCGGTCAAGGAACTGAAGGCCTACGGCAAGACCAAGGAACTGGCCCCGGGCGAAAGCCAGGAGCTCACCCTCACCTTCCCGACCTCCGAGCTCGCCTCCTTCGACGAGGAAGCCTCCGCCTGGAAGGTCGACGCCGGCACCTACACCTTCCTGTTCGGCGCCTCCTCCCGCGACATCCGCTGCACCGCGACCGCCGAGGCCGCCGCGTCGGAGACGCCCGCCCACCGCGTCCTCTTAATGAAATAGGCCTATGAAACGAACGATCCTTCTGGCAGCGGCGCTCCTCGTGGGCGCCGCCGCCTCCGCCCAGCAGGCGCTGGGCCCGGCCTCGGGCATCATCTCCCCCGAAATCAACCCTGACCACACGGTCACCTTCCGCTACCGGGCCCCCAAGGCCATCACGGTGCAGCTCCAAGGCGACTTCCTGCCCGGACGCGTGGATATGAAGGAAGGCCGCGACGGAATGTGGACCTACACGACGGAGCCGCTCACCGGCGAACTGTATTCCTACAGCTTCATCGTGGACGGGGTCCGGACGATGGACCCGAACAACATCTACCAGAACCGCGACATCGCCACCTGGACCAACATCTTCACCCTCAGCGCCGAGCAGGGCGACAAGGGCTGGTACTACGAGGTCCACGACGTCCCGCACGGCACCGTGTCCCACGTGTGGTATGACAGCCCCACCCTCGGGATGAAGCGCCGCCTCACCGTGTACACCCCGGCCGGCTACGAGGACAATCCCAAGGCCAAATACCCGGTCCTGTACCTCCTGCACGGCTCCGGCGGCGACGAAGACGCCTGGTCCGACCTCGGCCGCACCGTCCAGATCATGGACAACCTCATCGCCGAAGGCAAGGCCCGGCCGATGATCGTCGTGATGCCGAACGGCGTGTACTTCAACAGCGCCGCCCCGGGCGCCGCCGTGAACATGTTCCAGCCCACGATGGCGAACAGCCGCTCCGACTCCACGGCCGAGATCGAGGAGAGCTTCCCCGACATCATCAAGTTCATCGAGAAGCGCTACCGCGTGAAGAAGGACGGCTACTCCCGCGCCGTCGCCGGCCTGTCGATGGGCGGCCGCCAGTCCTCCCGCCTCTCCCGCCGCTATCCCGGCACCTTCGGCTATGTGGGCCAGTTCTCCGGCGTCGCCGTTCCCAGCGGCGATAACGATCCCGAACTGGCCGCCCAGTTCGCCGCCAAGCCCAAACTCTTCTGGATTGGCGTCGGCAAGGACGACGGCGTCAAGCGCAACTCCCTCATCCTGAAGGACTACTGCGACCAGCACGGCTACCCCTGCGAATACTACGAATCCGACGGCGGCCACATCTGGCGCAACTGGCGCATCTACCTGACCCTCTTCGCCCAGAAGCTCTTCAAGTAGCCCGACGATTCCCCCTGAAAAGGATGGCTCCCGGTTAAGTCGACCGGGGGCCATCCTCTTCTTTTTTATGGGCTTCCTGCATTTTTCCGTTCCGAGTTTTGGTTTTTCGTACAAAAAGACTATATTTGTAAGTGTAACACGAACACCATTTTCACACAACTGATATGAAAAGAACGCTCATTGCCGGACTTTGCGCCCTGATCCTGGGTGCGGTCCCCGCCGGGGCCCAATGGGGTCCCCGCACCATTCCTGAGCCCACCGACGGCTTGAAGGACGCCTACAAGGACTACTTCAAGATCGGTGTCGCCGTGAACAACCGCAATGTCGCGGATCCCGACCAGATCAAGGTCGTCCTCCGCGAGTTCAACAGCATCACTGCCGAGAATGCGATGAAGCCCCAGCCCACCGAGCCCCGCAAGGGCGAGTTCAACTGGGAGGACGCCGACAAGATCGCGAACTTCTGCCGCGAGCACGGCATCAAGATGCGTGGCCACACCCTGATGTGGCACAGCCAGATCGGCGCCTGGATGTACCAGGACGAGAAGGGCAACCTCCTGCCCAAGGAGGAGTTCTACGCGAACATGAAGCACCACATCCAGGCCATCGTGAACCGCTACAAGGATGTCGTGTACTGCTGGGATGTCGTGAACGAGGCCGTGGCCGACAGCCCCGTCTATCCGGGCCGTCCCGAGCTCCGCAACTCCCCGATGTACCAGATCGCCGGCGAGGAGTTCATCTACAAGGCCTTCGAGTATGCTCACGAGGCGGACCCGAACGCCCTGCTGTTCTACAACGACTACAATGACGCCGAACCCGCCAAGAGCCAGCGCATCTACAACCTCGTCAAACGGATGAAGGACGCCGGCGTGCCCGTCGATGGCATCGGTATGCAGGCCCACTACAACGTGTACGGTCCGACGATGGAAGAGGTCGACAACGCCATCAAGCTCTATTCCACCGTGGTCAAGCACATCCACCTCACCGAACTGGACATCCGTGTCAACGAGGATATGGGCGGCGGCCTCCGCTTCCGCCAGGGCGCTTCCCAGGTCGCTGACTGGGAGCGCACCCTGCAGCAGGACCAGTATGTGAACCTGTTCAAGGTCCTCCGCAAGCACAAGGACGTGATCGACTGCGTCACCTTCTGGAATGTCTCCGACA
>CAMNGM010000050.1 GCA_946538425.1 uncultured Bacteroidales bacterium
CGGACTTGAAGGAATGGAAAAAGCCGGGACCCACCTGCAGGCCGATGGAGAAGACAAACAGGATGAGGCCGAACTCCTTGACGAAATGGAGGATCTCCGGGTCGGCGCGCAAGCCGAAATGACTCAAGAGAATGCCGATGAACAGGATCCAGGTCGACCCCAGGGAAACGCCCTTGACTTTGAACCGGCCCAAGTAGATGCCGACACCCATCGTGAAAGCAAGCAGCAGTATGGAATGGGCAACACCTTGCCCGAAAAACAGTTCTTGCATAGTCTAGAAAATTTTGAAGTGCAAAGATAGTGGTAATCTTACACTTTTTCATATCCACCGTTCGGAAATTTGTCTTATCTTTATGGCGACTAACCAACCTTGTTATGCGAAAACTGCTGACCTTCTGTCTGTTCCTGTTGACCGCAGTTTCGGCGTCCGCCCAGTTCCCGCCGCGTATTGTAACCCATTATCCCACCGTGCAGCCGCCGGCGGAAATCCATTTCGTGGACGGGAACGTGAACCGCTACGCCATCCAACGCATCGGAAAAGACGTGATGCGGGTGGATCTCGGAGGCGAACAGTCCACGCGGATTCCGTTGACTTATGTGGAGAGCATCCGGTTCCAGGATGGATGCACCCTGTATTACGACCGGGGCGAACTGCAGTTCGACCGGCTCGTGCAGCCGGCCGTGCTCAAGAACGAAGGCGGAGACGCCACCCTGGAGGGTGTTCTCAAATTGACCCCGCTCCAGCTGGAGACCCTGATGGGCCGGGACCTGTACCGGCAGTACCGGAAGAAGTCCGGTCTCGCCACGGCCGGGACGGTTTCAATGGCGACCGGCGTGTTGCTGCTGATGCCCTATGTGGGAAAAACGGTCGAGCTGATCGCCGGCGGCGAGAAGGGCGCACCCCTCCATTCGTTCAAATTTATGGGGCCGGTGGGCAAGGGCCTGACCATCGGCGGGTGCAGCGCCCTGGTGGCCGGCATCGTCATCTACGCCATCGGGAACAGCGGCTGCAACCGGATCGTCACCACCTACAACGACGGCCTGGGCCTGGCCTATACGTTCTGAGCCGCCGGCCCGGGAGGGCGCCGCTTTGGAGACTCGCGGAATTATCGCTACATTTACACTGATTAAAAAAACCTATACCCGATGATGAAACTTGCCCAATCTTTCGCATTCACCTGCCTTTGTCTCTTCTCGTTCTCCTGCGGCAACCCGGCCACGACGCCCGCCCCTTCCGATTTTGTTGACGGGGTGGCGACCGCCCTGGAAAACGGCGGGGATGTCGACCTGAACGCATTCCAGTGGACCCGCGAACCGGCCGCCTTCTCCATCGACGGCCAGACGCTGACGGTCACCACGGCCCCGCACACGGACCTCTGGCAGCGGACCTACTATCATTTCCGCAATGACAACGCCCCGGTCTTCCAGATCCAGACGAAGGAGCAGTACTTCAGTTTCGTCGTGAAAACCGATTTCACCCAGAGCCACCAGCGCTTCGACCAGTGCGGCATCGTGATGTACCTGGACAGCGAGAATTGGCTCAAGGGCTCCGTGGAGTTCGAGAACGAAGCGTTCCAGCACCTGGGCAGCGTCGCCACCAACAACGGCTGGTCCGACTGGGCCACGACGGCCATTCCGGCCGATGTCAAGACGATGTGGTACCGCTTCTCCAGAAGGGCCGACGACTACTGCATCGAGTGCTCGACCGACGGGGTCGAATTCAGCCAGATGCGCATCTGCCATATGTACGCGGGCGCCGACGCCATCCGCTTCGGCGTATACGCCTGCTCCCCGGAAGAGTCCTCCTTCACGGCCGTATTCACGGATATGAAGATCACCGAATGTATGTGGAAGGCCCACGACGGTCAGCAGCCCGACGAAGAATGACCGAATTCGAAAAGATGCGCCACGAGGAGTTCTATGACTTCACGAGCGAAGAGTGCCTGGCCGTCGGCAATCCCTGGAAAGTCATCCGCAAATTATGAAACGGACCGCCCAGACCCTCGCGAGTGTCGGCAAAATCCTGGCCGTCATCGCATTGACTCTTACCGCCTGCCATCCCCGGGCGGAGCAACTCCGGACAGGCGACCTGCTGTTCGTCGGCTCGTCGCAGGGGGCCGGGTCGATGGACGAGGCCATCGTCGCGGCCACGGGAGACCTGACGCACGTCGCCATCATCCAGGTGGCCCCGGACGGAACGCCCTGGGTCATCGACGCGACGCCCCAAAGGGGTGTGGGCCGATCCCCGCTGGACTCCCTGCTGCAGGCCAATCCGGGCGCGGCCTTTCAGGTCAAGCGCCTCAAGGACACAACCGGCGTGTCCCGATTCGTCGGGAACGCCCTCCGCTGGGTCGGGAAGCCCTACGATCTCGCTTTCCTGCCCGACAATGATGCCTACTACTGTTCGGAACTGGTCCGTGACGCCTACCGCCGTCCCGACGGAACCTATCTTTTCGACGCCGCGCCGATGAACTTCCTCGCTCCCGACGGCTCCCTGCCACCGTACTGGAAAGAGCTCTTCGAGCGCCTTGAAATGCCCGTCCCGCAGGGCGTTCCGGGCACGAATCCCCAGGATATGTCCCGGTCACCGCTTCTTGAAGACGTTCCGCTGGTCCTGGCGGCGTCCGCCCCGCCGGTCCGGCTAGCGGGCGGCCGGCTCTTCCTCCACGGGGAGCCTTTCCTCATCCTAGGCGGCGAGCTGGCGAATTCCAGCGCCTCCAGCGCGGCCTATATGGACGGCCGCGACACTTGGCAGACCCTCCGGGAGGCAGGCTTGAATACGGTCCTCGCGCCGGTGTACTGGGAATTGCTGGAACCGACGGAGGGACAATTCGACTTCTCGACGGTGGATTACCTGCTTGCATCGGCCCGGGCCCACGACCTGCATCTGGTCCTGCTCTGGTTCGGGACCTGGAAGAACAGTATGTCCTGCTACGTGCCCGCCTGGGTGAAGCAGGACTTCGGAAACCGGTTCACGCTGGCGGAAAACAGCGACGGAACCCACCCCGAAATCCTGTCCGCCTTCGACCGGGAGGCGCGGATGGCCGATTGCCGCGCTTTCGCCGCCCTGATGCGCCACCTCCGGGAAAAGGACGGCGACACGGGGACGGTCCTGATGGTCCAGGTGGAGAACGAGATCGGCTTCCTGGGCGATGCCCGGGAGCACGGAACGGAGGCGGAAAAGGCCTGGGAAATGGGGAAGGAGCGGGACGAAGAGCGCTTCCAGGCCGCCGCATACGCCCGCTATGCCGAGGCGGTCGCCCGGGCGGGCAAGCAGGAATACGCCCTGCCGATGTTTGTCAATGCGGCCTTGAATTCCCGGGGCCGCAAGCCGGGAGAATATCCCTCCGCCGGTCCGTTGGACCACCTGATGGACATCTGGAAGGCGGAGGCCCCGTCCATCGACCTCGTGTGCCCCGACATCTACGACCCGGGGTTCCCGGACTGGGTAGCGCGGTACCATCGGCCTGAAAACCCGCTTTTCATCCCGGAAATCCGCCAGGAACCCGCCAACGCCGCCCGCGTCTTCTATGTCCTGGGCCGGCACGCCGCCCTGGGCTTCTCTCCGTTCTCCATCGACAACAGCTGGGAAAGCACGGCCGATGCGTACCGCACGCTGGCCCCCTGGCTGCCCCTCATCGCGCAGAAGCAGGCCGAAGGAAAGGCCTACGGCGTCCTGCTGGATGCCGCCCACCCGGAAGAAGAGGTCACCATCGGCAACACGGTCTTCACCTGCCGGCACGACGGGACCATCTCCTGGTGCCCCGTACACGGGAATCCTTCCGCCTGGGGCGAAGGGGCTTTCCTCATCCTGGACCTGGGCGAGGACGAATTCCTGTTCCTCGGCACCGGCTGCGTCGCGACCCTGCGCCCCGCGGATGGCAAAGGCCGCGTGGGCATCCTGTCCATCGACGAATATGACGGGCTCCAGCCCCTGCGCCGGCTCAACGGCGACGAAGACCACCAAGGCCGCCACCTGCGCATCCCCTACGGCGAAACGGGCGTACAGCGGCTGAAGGTTTACCGGATGGGCGACTGAACCGGGTCCACCGGGACTTCAAGGGTATCTGGCCGGAGGCTCACTCTAGTATCGAGCCTCCACTTGCGTACAGAAAGCCGTGCTATTGTACGCAAGTAGTGACCAGAGGTTCATGGTTGCGTACAAAAAGAGGGAAAAGCGTACGCAACTGGATACCGAGCTTGGCTGAGCCCCCGCGGGGGCGTCAACGACCCGCCAGGCGCGGATTCTTGCTGGTGAGCCAAAAGATTGTTATCTTTGACTATGAAACAATTGTTCTCGATTCTTTGCGCCGGGGCCGCCGTGGCGGCCGTGGCCGTCGGGGCCGCGCTGGCGGCCGGCTGCGCGAGTACGCCGTCTGATCCCCTGGTTGTCCGGACGAAGGCCGGACTGGTCAAAGGCATTGAAGAGGAAGGCACGCTGGCCTTCAAGGGGATTCCCTATGCCACGGTGGAGCGGTTCATGCCGCCGAAGCCTGTCGCGAAATGGGACTCCGTGATGGTCTGCGACCATTTCGGTCCGCAGGTGATGCAGGGGAACGGCCGGCGCGAGATGCCGGAGAGTGTGATGTCGGAGAAGAACTCCTGCGTGCTGAACGTATGGACCACGGACACCAAGGCCTCCAAGCCCGTGATGCTGTGGATCCACGGGGGCGGGTTCGATTCGGGCTCGGCCGCCGGGAATCCCGGGATGGGCCTGGCCAAGCAGGACGTGGTGGTCGTGAGCCTCAACCATCGGCTGAACATCCTCGGTTTCCTGGACCTGTCCACCTTCGGCGAAAAGTACAAGCACTCCGGGATGGTGGGGATGCTGGACATCGTCCAGGCGCTGGAATGGATCCGGGACAACATCAAGGCCTTCGGCGGCGACCCGTCCAATGTCACCATCTTCGGCGAGTCCGGCGGGGGCGGCAAGGTGGGCACCCTGATGTGCATGCCGGCGGCCCGGGGCCTGTTCCACAAGGCCATCATTATGAGCGGCACCATCCTGAATGTCAATACCAAGGCGATGACCGAGGAACTCGGCCGCGCCGTCGTGGCGGAGCTGGGCATCGGCGCAGACGAGCTGGACAAACTGGCCGACGTGCCGTACGGCGAGCTCGTGGCGGCCGGCCAGCGGGCGATGGCCGAGAGCATCGGCACCCGGACACCGGGTACGCCGATGATGTGGGGCTTCGGCCCCGCGCCGGACGGGGAAGTGCTGCTCCAACAGCCCTTCCAGCCCGGTTTCGCGGACATTTCCTCCGACATCCCGCTCGTGATCGGCACCACCTTCAACGAGCTCCAGCGCCGCGCCTATGGTACGGAAATGACGCTGGAAGAGGCCAAGAAGCGGCTGGCGCCCACCTTCGGCGACCGGGTGGAAGAATACGTGACGGCTTTCGCGGAGGCGTGGCCGGACTATACCCCGCAGGACCTCCTGTCCATCGACATGATGTTCCGTCCCAAGACCCTGATCACCGTTGATGCCGTCGCAAAGACCCGCAAGGCCCCCACCTACCTGTATATGTTCACCTGGAAATCCCCGGCGGACCAGGGCTCGGTGCACGGATATGAACTGAACTTCTGCTTCAATACGCCCAACCTCCACGGGCGCATCCTTCCCGAGCCGTCCGAGGCCGACTGGAAGCTGGCGGAGAATATGAGCCGCAGCTGGGCGAACTTCGCCGCGACCGGGGATCCCAACGTCGAGGGCCTGCCGGCCTGGCAGCCCTACACGCCCGAGAACGGCGCGTGCTTCATCTTCGACTACGACTGCCGCGTCCGCAACAACTTCGACCGGCCGCTGCAGGGCATCCTGAACGACTGCTGCTTCCGGCAGCTGGACGAGTTCAACCGCCGCGCCGGCCGGTAATTACCGGACCTCCACCTGGGCGAAATAGACATCGCGAAGGGCCTTCACCGCCGGTTTTCCCCGGAGGGTGCAGATCCCTTCGAGCGGGAGGTCACGGCAGGAGGAGCCGATGCGGAAGGCGTACTCCCCCGGGGAGACGGTCCAGCCGGCGTCCGAATGCCAGGCCAGCTGGTCCGCACCCACGGTAAAGGTCACCGTGCGGCGCTCGCCGGGTGCCAGAGACACCCGCTGGAAGCCCTTGAGCTGCAGCGGCTTGAGCGGCTGACCGGCCTTCGGAGAGGCATAGAGCTGGACGACTTCGTCGCCCTTCACGCTTCCGGTATTGGTCACTTGGCAGCTCACTTGGATGAGACCATTCTTGGTCTTGGCCTCGGGCTGCACGCGGATGTCACTATAGGCGAAGGTCGTGTAGGACAGACCGTATCCGAAAGGATACAGTTCGCGGCCCGCGTCCGCGCCGGTGTTGTAACAGTACGGCTCCGTGGTCTCGCTGGCGGGCATCGTCATACAAAGCTTGCCGGAAGGGTTGACCGCCCCGATGAGGATGTCGCTCACGGCGTTGCCGCCTTCCTCGCCGGGGTAGAACGCCTGCAGGATGGCGGCGCAGCCGTCGGCGATGTCGGCGATCATTTCCGGACGGCCGCTGAACATCACGAGCACGACCGGCTTGCCGGTGGCGATGAGGGCCTTCACGAAGGCCTCCTGGTCGCCGGGCAGCCGGATGCCGGCCCGCCGACGGTTCTCGCCGCACAAGTAGACGTTCTCACCCATCGCGGCGACGATGACGTCGCTGCGGGCGGCCACCTTGACTGCGTCATCCCAGTTGGTGTAATCGTCTGATTCCAACTTCCTTACATTGAGAGCCCGCACACGCTGGTCTCCGCCCTCGGAGAGGCCCATATCGGCCAGGGTGCTCCAGTCGACGCCCCGGGAATACTCGACCTTGCCGTCATATTTCTTCCGGAAACACTCCAGGAAGGTGGGGATGTACAGGTCGCCCGGGTCCACGTCCTTGCGGAAGAAGAACAGCTGCATCGACGGGAAAGTGTAGTCTCCCAGCATACTCCAGACGGAATTGGCATTCGGGCCGACGACGGCGACGTTCTTGCCGGAAGCCAGCGGGAGCACGCCGTCGTTCTTGAGCAGGACCACGGACTCCGCGGCCAGGTCGTAGGCCGTCTGGCGACTTTCGGCCGGATCCAGGTCCATCGGGCCCTCCTTGAAGTAGACGGGATTGGGGTCGAGCAGGCCGCAGCGGGCTTTGACCGTCAGGGCGCGCTTGACCGCGCGCTCGAACGCGGCCTCGCTCACGCGGCCTTCCGCCAGCAGTTCAGGAAGGTACCGGTAGGAGGTGTTGGAATTGAATTCCAGGTCGTTGCCCGTGTTGATGGCGTCGATGGCGCACTGCTTCAGGAACTCCGGGCTGCGGTCGCGGCTCCCCTGCTGCACGGCGCCGTAGTCGCTGACGACAATGCCGTCGTAGCCCAGATAATCCCGGAGGATGACGTTGAGCAGCGTATCGCTGCAGACGGCGTACTGCGTGCGGAACTTGTCGTAGCAGGTCATGATGCTGCGACTGCCCGCCTCCCGGATGATGGCTTCGTGCGGGAAGAGGACTTCCTCATAGATTTCCTTCTCCGGCAGGGAAGAGCCGCCGCCGTAGCCCAGGAAGTGCTTGGTGGTGGCGGTGACGCCTTCGCGGAAACCATCGGCCTGCAAGCCCTTGACAAAGGCGGCGCCCATGGTGGCCGTCAGATAGCCGTCCTCGCCGTAGGACTCCTCCACGCGGGACCAGTGGGCGCTGCGGATGATGTCCACCATCGGCGACAGGGCGAACGGCTCGCCCAGGTCGCGCATCGAGCGGGCCGTCTGCCGCATTTTCACGGACAGCAGCGCAGGGTCCCAGGTGCAGGCGACGGCCATCTGCTGGGGATAGGCCGTGGCGTCCTTGGCGGTGACGCCCGTGATGCACTCGTCGTGGATGACGGCCGGGATGCCGGCGGGCGTATGGTTGACCATATAATCCTGGATGTCGGCGATGAGCTTGCGGAGCTCGTCGGCATTCAGGCTCTGGGAACTGGACAGCTGGCAGATATGGCCGGCGCCGTAAGGAATCACTTCCTTGCACTTGTCGATGGAGAAGACCCCATCGACCATCAGCTCGCTCGGGTAGATGCCAAAGAGCTGGGCCGCGCGGTCCTCCACGGAAAGGCGGTCATACACGGCGTTTACAAGCGCCTCATACTGTTGGTCTGGGTTCGGGGCGGTCTTTGTAGAACAGGCCACGGCCAGCAGGAGGGAAAGCGACAGGAACAAGAACTTTTTCATCGGTCATTACTTTTAGCCATACAAAGATAGCTGGTTTTGGCCGACAAAAACAACAGGAGGCACCCCTTTCGGATGCCTCCTGCCCTCTTAACTAACCAAATATGTAACCAAATCAACGGGTCCTAAGGAACAATGATCCGCTTACCCAGCTTCAGCTTGTCGCCGGAGTCGTCGACCGTCCAGTACTGCGGCTTGCGGGGGCCGTTGCCCTCGGAGTGGTGGACCACATAGCGGAGCTCACCCTCGAAGGTGCGGAACAGCATGCCGTGACCGGAGTTGTTCGCGAGGAACGGTTCCGGTTCCTGCACCCACGGGCCGGAGATCTTGCCGGACTCGGAGTAGCACACGGCCTGGAGGTAGCGCTCCTTGCCCCAGGTGGACCAGAGCATGCCCAGCTTGCCCGTCTGCGTGCGGAACATCTGCGGGCCGTCGGTCACCCAGCCGGGCATCTTCAGGCCGAAGGTGGCCTCGCCCAGGCCGTTCATCTCGCCGCAGCAAGGCAGCTCGCTGGCGCGGAATATGGTGACCGGGTGCTCGGAGATGGTCTGGGTCAGGTCCTTGGACAGCTCGATGTAGTCCATCGTACCGTCGATGATCTGGGTCCACTCGTGGACGAAAATCATATAGATGTGGCCGTCCTCCTCGTACAGGGTGCCGTCGATGCAGTCCCAGTCGTGGGGCTGGTAGTCATAACCCGGCGTGACGGAGAAGGGCACGAACGGGCCCTCGGGATTGTCCGCGCGGAGCAGATAGGTCTGGTTGTGGGGCACGTTGTAGCGGCGGGGGACCTGCTCGATGAGGTCGCTGTGGTCGCTCCAGGTGCCGGCGTAGTAGTAATAGTCGCCGATCTTGTGGATCTCCGCCGCGGCGGCGAAGCCCGCCTTCTCGCACCAGGTGCCGGTCAGGTCGATGACATTGTAGGGGCCTTCCCACATCACCAGGTCCTTGCTGCGGTACTGGCGGCCGCCGGAGGAGGTGAGGTAGTAGGTCTTGGTGACCGGATCCGGATAGATGAACGGATCGCTCATCGACAGGTCGTTGAAGTGGACCGTGCGGATCTTGTTCATCTCTTCCCGCATCCGGCGCATGCGCTCGGCCATGCCGGTGGTGTCGCGGGGCGCGCCGGTGGCCATCCCGCCGAAGTTCTTCTGGCCAGGATCGGCCAGGGGGGCCTGCTCGCCGGGCTCGATCTTGACCGGTTCGGCCTCCACCGGAGCCGGGGCGTTGGTGTTGTTACCACACGAAGCGAGCGCGAGCGCGGCGAGGGCGGCAAGGGATAAATTCTTGATTTTCATAACCTTTATTTGTTAAGTTTACGATTACCAGCCAGGATTCTGCTTGAGGTTGGGGTTGGCGGAAATCTGCTCGAACGGGAACGGGAGCAGGTTGTACTTGTCCTGCCAGCCCTTGCCCTTGCCGTCTTCCACGACGACATTCCACTCCGTGGTGCCCGGCTTGTAGCCAAGGAACTTGTAGAGCTTCTTGCCCTTGTTCGCAAGCACCGTGGGCGCATCGCCCCAGCGGACCAGGTCGAAGTAACGCTCCTGCTCGCAGAAGAGTTCGGCGCGGCGCTCGTCCTTGATGTCCTGGTAGGTCATCGCGGCGAGTTCGGGGATCTGGGCGCGGCGGCGGACCTCGTTCAGGGCCTTCAGGCCGCTCTTGTCCGCGTCATTGTCCACGAGGAACTTGGCCTCGGCATACATCAGCAGCACTTCCGCGTAGCGGAGCATCGGGGTGTTGGCCTTATACCACTTCCAGAAGGGCGGGCTGGTTCCCTCGTAAGCCTCGCTGAGCCAGCCAAGGCCGCGGAAGGTGAAATAGCCGGCATTGTGGTAAATGACCCCGTTCTCCTTCATACCGGGCGTCACGCCAGGGGCGTAATCCATGTCCAGCACCTGCTCGTAGGTGTGGATCGTGGACTTGAAGCGCGGCTTCTCGACATTCCCTTCGTGCGCCGCCAGGAATTCGCCGAACTCCTTGGACACGGCGTTCCAGCCCCAGCCGCCGAAGAAATCCTTCGGGAGATTGATGCCGCTGGGCCAGCCGGTCCACGTGTGGCGGAGGTCATTGGACGGGTCGCCGGGGAAGCCGTCGTTGTCACCGGAATTGTGCTCGAACAGGTATTCCTCGCAGAAGTCGCCCGCCTGGCGCTCGATGATGAACATATCGGAAACCAGGCCGTAGAGTCCGGAGTCGATCACGGTCTTGAGATCCTTGACCGCCTCGGCCAGCACTTCCTTGTCGTTGAACTTCTGTCCGTACCAGAGGCCCACCTTGCCGCGATAGGCAAGCGCCGCGTGCTTGGAGATGCGGGCGCCGAAGGCTTCCTGCTGGCCCTTGCCGGAGATGGCGGGGAGCTGGTCCGCAGCCTCTTTCATCCGGGCGAGGATCCACTTGATGGAGTCCTCGGTCGGGTTGTTGGGCTGGTTATACTCGTCCTGCGAGAGCAGGTGGTCGGGAAGCGGCGGGGTGCCCCACCAGCGGACGGCGTCGAACATCGCCAGGGCGCGGAGGAAGTTGGCCTCGGCTTTGACGCGGTTGATCCGGGGGTCATTCGTCTCCGGAATCTTTTCCAGGATCAGGTTGCAGTGGTAGATGACGCTGTAGACGCCCTTGTAGACAATCTTCGGGGCGAAGTCGGCGGAGGTGACGTTGTAGCTGCCGGCCTCCTGGTACTGGTTCGTGGCATCCGAGAAGGAGCCGCCGCCCGGATAGTGGTCGTCATCGAGACAATTCAGGAAGAGGATCTTTTCGATGCCGTTGACGCAGGTCACGTCACGGCCGCCCCAGTACAGATGGTAGATGCTGCCGATCAGGGCCTCCGCATCTTCCGCGGTGGCGTTCGTGTAGTAATCCTCGGTGGACAGGACACTCTTCTGAGGGATATCGAGGTTCTTCTCACAGGAGCCGGCCGCCAGGACAAGTGCAGCAATCGAAAGGGCTGTATATATTCTTTTCATGACGTAGCAGTTTTAGAAGGAAACATTGACACCAAAGACCAGTTTCTTGGAAATCGGGTAAGAACCGTAGTCGACGCCCAGACCGGAAGCGGAGGAGCCGACGTGGCTGGTCTCCGGATCGAGGCCCGGATACTTCGTGAACGTGAACCAGTCATCCAGGGAGACATAGGCGCGGAGGGAGCTCATCGCGATCTTCTTGACGAGCTTGCGCGGCAGGGTGTAACCCAGCTGGATC
Organism: uncultured Bacteroidales bacterium; assembly: GCA_946538425.1. Taxonomy (GTDB): domain Bacteria; phylum Bacteroidota; class Bacteroidia; order Bacteroidales; family UBA932; genus Cryptobacteroides. The sequence goes on from CAMNGM010000050.1 coordinate 11,396, forward strand.
TGCTTGATCTTGAAGAAGGAAGCGTCGTAGACACGCATATCGGAGCAACGGTAGAACTTGTCGCTGCTGTCCGGCTTCGGATACTTGTAACCGGTGGAGGAGGCGTTCTTCCAGGCGTCCGTGTAGAAAATCTTGAGCGTGTTCTGCTGCAGCGCGTCGGCGCGGGTCACCGCGTAGAGCAGCTCGGCGCCTTGGGAACCGGCGCCCAGCACCAGCATGTCGAATCCCTTCCAGCCGAGGTTGAGCGTCAGGCCGTACGTGAAATCAGGGATGCCGCTGCCGGCGAAGTCGCGGTCGTTCGGGGTGATGGCAGGGTCGTCGTCGAAGTTCTTGTACACGGCCTCGCCGGTCTTCGGGTCGATATGGTCCACGATGAACGTGCGGAGGTACCACAGCGGATAGCCCTCTTCGAAGTAAGTCACGTCATAGGAGCTCCAGATCTTCTGGCCCGGGACGCGGTCCTTGGAAGTGCCCTTCACGACCTTGTTGTGGACGGTGGAGAGGTTTCCGCTGATGCCGTAGTTGAAGTCGCCGATGGTGTCTCTCCAGCCCAGTTCGAACTCGGTACCGTGGTTGTTCACCAGACCGGCGTTGACATAGACCGTCTCGGCGCCCGTGTTGGCCGGAGCCGTCGTGCTGGTGAGCAGGTCGTGCGTATTCTTGTTGTACCAGTCCACGGAGAAGGTCAACCGCTCGTTGAGCATGCGGAGGTCGAGGCCCACGTCCACCTGGCGGGAAGTCTCCCACTTGATGTTCGGGTTCGGCAGGACCTTGGAAGGACGGACGCCCACGATGAACGTGCCGTTCAGGTTGTAACCATAGTTCTTGTTGGTCTCCAGGGAGGAAGCGTACTGATACGCGCCCAGGGCGTTGACATTACCGTTCACACCCCAGGAGGCGCGCAGCTTGAGGAAGGAGAGGTCGAGCGCTTCCTTGACCCCCTGCATAAAGGGTTCGTTGCTGACGGTCCAACCGGCGGAGACGGACGGGAAGTAGCCCCAGCGGTGATTCTTGTCCAGCTTGGAGCTGTCGTACGCGTCGGCGCGGAAGTTGGCCTGGAGGAAGTACTTGTTGGCGAAGGAATAGCCGATACGGCCGAAGTAGGACATGTTCGCCCGGACCTCCGGCTGGCCGCCGATCGACATATTGGCATTGTTCACGGCGTTGTCGAGGTAGCGGAAATTCGGATCGTCGCTGGAGAGGACGT
>CAMNGM010000051.1 GCA_946538425.1 uncultured Bacteroidales bacterium
CGGCGGACCACACTTTCACGGTGCATTCGCGGGTGAAAGAGGCGGATTTGGCAGTGATGACGGCCTCACCGGCGCCGACGGCGCTCACGAGGCCTTTCTCATCGACAGTGGCGATGGCCGCATCGGAGGAGGAGTAGCTGAGGGCAGGGGCGTTCTTAGGCGTCACTGTACCCACGAGGTTGTACGTCTCACCCTTGTTGAGGTCCAGGGTGTAGTGGTTCAGGAACAGTCCGTCCCCATCCTGCGTGCCGACTTCTTCGGTGTCGGTACAAGCGGTGAAGGCCGCCGCAAAGGCGGCCGTCACTGCGATCAAAGTGAAGATTTTTTTCATAGTTGTTCCTTACTTGACGATGATTTCGGTCGGATCGCCCTTCGTGATGGAGAGGGTGCCGGCATCGTAGGCAGCCTTCTGGGCAGCCGTCATATACAGGCTCTTGAACTTCTCGGAAACGGCATTGCCGTAAGAACCCTTGCGCAGGCAGTTGAGCGAAGTAAGTGCCGGGCAGCCGGTCACATCCAGGGCGGTCAGGCTTTCGTAGGAACTCAGATACCAGGTATAGATGTTGGCGGAAATGTCCAGGCTCTTGAGTTGGCTGCCACTCACGGTCAGGCTCGTCGTGCTCCAATAGTCATAGGTGCCGGTCGGGATGGTGAGGGATTCGACAGGGGCGTCTCCGAGGCTGATCTGCTCGAAGTTGCCGCATTCGGAGATGCTGACACGGGACAGTTTACGGCAGTCGGACAGGTCCAGGATCTTGGTGGTCGCATTGTTGATGGTCAGGCTCTCCAGGGCAGGGAAGGCGCCCAGTCCGGAAATCTCATCGACATTGAGACTGTACCAGCCTTGGCCTTCCAGGGTGAGGTCGGTGCCGGTGAGCCCGGCCTCCAGGATTTCCGCCTCGTCCTTTCCGGGTTCGGAAAGGATCCAGCCGGCGTTCTGGAGGGCTTCCTTCAGGGCGGCGTCCTTGATGGTGGCGAAAATCGGGTTCGGATTCTGCTGCTTGACATAGACGCTGCCATACACCTGTTTCCGGGTGTACCAGCCGTCCTGCACCTGGCGGTAGAATTCGACGGTGGCGGCGCGGGAACCGAGGCAGGCATCGGCATGGAGACGGACCGTCCTGGTGCTGAGGCCGCTTTCGTCCTTGTCGCCCTCTTCGGAGGAAACCTCATCCAGCCAGGAGGGAAGGTCGTACTGGACCGTAATGTTACTGCGGAGCCGGACGGTAAGGTCCAGGGCTTCGAGCCCCTTGATGATTCTCTGTTCCCCTTCGACGAACGCCGTATCGCGCTGGGCCTGGGTCACAGTCACATCGGCTTTGCCTTCCACGTTGTCGGCGCTGATGGAAACCTTGCCCTCGCGGGCCTTGAATTCAGTGGAACGCTGGACGTTGAATCCGACAAGCGTCTTGCCGAAGGCCTCCTGGATATCGCCGACCGTAATCCATTCCGGAGTCTGGATATTGAAATCCTCGACGTTGGAATGGAGGGCGACGGTGAAGGATGTGGCATCGGCGGCGACGGAGAAAGATTCCTCTCCGGCGAGTTCGATGACGAAGTTCGGATTCAGGGTAACGGTGAGCGCCTTGACGGCGCTGCCGGCGAATACTTTGAAGACGGCGGTTTTCACCTCATCCCCGTCGTTGGGGGACACGGTCAGCTTGAGGGGCTGTCCGGACTGACCGGACTCGGCGGACAGGGTTACCCAGTCGCACAGGCCGGAGACCCGCCAGGGCTCGGAGGAAGTGACGTTGATGGTGTAGTCACCGCCCTCAGGCCCGGCGACGATGGTCGTCTCGGAAATCTCGACGGAACTGTTGTCCGTCGCCACAGGGTCCACCTTCTCGCCGCAGGCAACGATGGCAAAAGCCGCTGCCGCAAAGAGGATCATATACTTTTTCATATCCATAAGTCTTTAGTAGGCAACAGTTTCAAGGGACTTGGTCTGCGGCCAGTAGTAGTCCGGAGTCTTCAGACGGGAACCCAGGAGGCCTTCCGCCAGGTTGGACAGCGAATTGAACTGGCTGGAATTTCCCTGGTTATTGGCTGCCCAGGGAGCGAAGATCATGACGTAGCCATAGTCGGAGGCGGCCCAGCGTTTGGCGCTGTCCACGCTGATGGAACCTCCGCGGGCGAATTCGATGGAAGAGGCGGAGCAGTTGGCATGGGTCATGCCCTGGCGCGGGCTGCCGGCGCCGCCGTAGTTGGCGACGGCGATGTCCAGCCATTCCCCGGCGGGGATGCCGTCCATGTAGTCACTGCCGCCCATGCTTCCATACTGGAAGGTCGTGACCAGCAGGTCGGGCATGGCCTTCTTGGTTTCGAACATGAGGCGGGAACCGGCTTCCGTGCTGTGCGGAGCGAACAGCGGGCTGCTGAGGTCCGGCCCGTTGGAGTACTCGTCATCGAAATTCACCCCGTCGAAGCCATAGCCGTAGCAGAGGGCGGCGAGCTTTTGGGCGAAGTCCTTGGCGCCGATTTCGCTGAGCTGGGCGAGGCCGGCCTCATCGTGGTTGCCCAGAAGGCCGATGAGAACCTTGACGCCGCGTTCGCGCAGGGGCTTGATCATTTCGTCGTAGTGGTCCAGGATGTACTGGCACTGCGGGTTGGCGAAGCAGTACACTTCCCCTTTCTCCTTGTCATAGTTGATGTTGTAGGCGAACAGGCAAAGGTAGTCCACCAGCAGCTGCCCCTCTTCGGTCTCCCAGCAGAGGACGTTCAGCGGGTTGGTGTCATTGACCTCGAAGTAGCAGAAAACGCTCTTCTGGCCTTCCTTGCGGAGGGCGCTGCCCTGCCAGGACATGTTCTTGACAAGGTACACGAGGTGGCTTTCCGTTTCGGAAACCTTCACGCCATCGGTGGTCGTAACCGCCTTCAGGGGAAGGACATAGGTAGCTTCCTCCTTGTCCTCGAAAGGTTCGATGGAAAGGTCGAGGGTGTAGGAAACCTTCTCGTCCGGGGCGACGACGATCTTGCCGCCGTTCTGGAGGGAGACCTTGGATTCAGGATAGGCCTGGAAGGAGGTGCCGTGCTCCTTGTTGTATGCCTCCACATAGGCGGCATCGTACTGCACGGTCACGTCCACACCCTTTTTCGGCATGCGAGAGAAATTCACGGCCACCTGGGTCCCGAAGGGATCCTGGCGCATCTCCACGATGTTGGACACCTTGTTGGTGTTGGCGTCGCGGAGGGTTCCCACGAGGTTCACGACATTGGCGTATGCACCCTCGTCCACCTTGTCCACGACGATGGTCTCGTTGCAGGCGGTGAGGCCCAGGGCTGCAACGGCGGATACTGCGATATAGTTGTAAATTCTTTTCATGGTAGTCATGTATTATTCGGCTTCCGGCAGGGAAACTTTCGGCCACTTGGTCGGGTTGTCCAGCGTCAGGTCGTTTCCGTTCGGGGAGGAATCCTTCAGGGTGGTACCGGCACCGTCATCCATCTTCCAGTAGGCAATCAGGCCTTCGGAGTCGGGGGAGACGGTATAGAAGTGATTGTCGGCATTGATCTCTTCGGCACTCAGGCAGTGGTCCCAGATACGGACCTCGGCCATCTCGCCGTCGAAGTAACGGTCGTCGGCATAGGAGTAGCCCAGCCAGAAGTAGCGGGAACCGGTGGTTTCACCCTTGTCGGAACCGTAAGCGCCCCAGGTGACGGAAGTACGGCCGGAATAGGCGTTGTCCAGTACTTTCTTGCCGTTGAAGTAAACGGTGGTGTAGCCGTTGTTGAATACGCAGGCGATGTGGGTCCACTGGCCCAGGGTGAGGGTCATGTTGGAGTTCGTCTGGTTGGAAGAAGATGCGATCTGGAGCTGGGTGTCCGGAACGCCCGCATCACCGATACGGAGGAGGTAGTGGCCTTCCACGCCCATGATCGTGGAGATCAGGCGCCCGGCGGCATTCTGGCGGACGAGGGCTTCTGCCGTGAAGGTGCTCATTCCCTGGAACTTAGCCGGAGTCTTCCAGGCAGCGGCTGCGGCCCGGTTGTTCGACATGTTGCACACGACGTTGATGAGGGCGGCGCCCTTGAACACGTAGTACACGGTGGTCTTGGACTTCAGGACGCCGATCTGGTCGACGTTCTTCAGGGCGACCGGCATCACATAGACGAGATTGCGGTTCAGGTCATCCAGGCCGGAGAAAACGACGGTTGCGCTGGTGGAGGCATTGGATCCCTTCTTCAGCGTTACTTCGGGATTCTCGATGGCGCACATCGAGAGCGGGAGGGCAACCACGTCCGGAGCCATGTAGATGGTCCGGTAGGTGTCGACAAGCGCGGTGTCGGCGACGAATACGCCCGTGATGTCCTCGTCCGCCTGGAGGGCGGTACCGAGGTTCAGGGTGCGGGTGATCTTACCGAGACCCGGCTTCACCAGAATTTCCTCGGAGAGGTTCTGGCTGTTGATATACAGTTTGTTATCGAAGTGGTGCGCGTCCAGTTTCTCCTTCTCGGTCTGGCAGGAGGCCAGGACGAGAAGGGCGGCCGCACCGTAAATGATCTTTTTCATGTCCATGCTTATTTGACCGGTGAAGGATTCATGATGGAGATGGCCTGGCCGATCTCGCTGTACACATGCTGGATGTTGTAGTAGTCGAATTGGGCGTGGTCCACGCAGATTCCCTTTTTGCCGAAGTTTCCGGCCGGTTCGACAGCCCAGCGGGCAGCGCCCACGATGGCGGTCTCGCCTCCGGAGAAATAGCCGTCGGTTGCCGCCTCGTCGGTTACGTCGATGGTGGTGACGCCGATGACGAACTTGTCGGCGGGGACACCCGGCGCGAGGACCTTGTTCACCGCATAGTTGAATCCGGTGACAGTCTGCTCGCTCAGGCAAGGGATGATGATATAGAGGGCCTTGTCCAAGATTCCGCTTTCGGACAGGACGTTCTTCGGATTCCCTTCGAAGAAGAGGACCTTGCCGGCCGCCCATTCGGTGACGGGCTTGAAGAAGGCGTCGTAGCGGGCCTGGAAGCCGGGCTGCTGGTCGGGCCAGATGGCGGCGGGGTTCTTGCCGGTGAACACGGCGTTCACGCCGTCATAGCCGTATTTGTCGGCCACGGCGAGCGCCGCCTCCGTCTTCTCGCCGGCGAAGGCGATGAAACGGTCCTGGTCGTCCACGCCGCGGGTGTCGGCGTCGAACTCGGCTTTCCGGCTTTCCTTCTCCTCGTCGGAGAGGGCGTCCCATTCCGCCTGCTTCTTCTCGGCCTCGTCCGCGAGGAGGGTCTCCCACGCTTTGACGATGGCGTCGAAGCTCACGTTCATCAGGGTCTTGACAGCCTTCTCCTCCCGGATGGACGCCATTTCGGCGATGACGGACTCGGAAAGGTTGTCCGGATTGTTCAGGATGACGAAGTCCACGCTGTCGGGCAGGCAGTCCAGGTGGTCGGCGCGGCCGGCGGGGACGGTCTGCTTGTTGTCGTACTTCGCGATCAGGACCCGGTGCTCGGAAGCCCGGTAGTCGCGGAGGGACTCCATATACTGGGCGTAGAGCGCGGGATTCTTGTCCTTCAGGGTCGGGTAGACCACGTCCACCGGTTCCTGGAGGGTCCATTTGCTGCACCCCGCGATGGCGAGGCAGGCAGCGGCGATGGCGATATGCTTGATTCCTTTCATGGCTTATTTGTTCTTGCAGTCAAACCAGAGACGGGTGGTCCAGTTGTCTTCGCCGCCCAGGTACTTGGCGATGGCCTCGTCGAGGTTCTCTGCGTTGGAGGTCCGCTCTTCCTGCGGGTAAGGCATCCGGGACGGACCGCTGTTGGGAACGCGTCCGAGGGACTTGTTGCCGGCGTCGGTGGCCGGGAGGATGTGCGGATAGCCGGTGCGGCGGATGTCGGCCCAGGACTCGTTGCCCAGGGGGAAGTTCGCGATCCACTTCTGGATCATGATCCGCTCCTGCTTCTGCTCGGTGGAGGCGTCTTCGTCCCACGCGACGGCGAGGGTGGTGAGGGCGTTGTTGTAGGAGTTGGTACCGGCCGGGTCGACATAGGTGCCCGGGACGGAGGAGGCGTCGGCGAGATAGGCGTCGGCCCCGGTCACTCCCCACTGCTCGAAGGAGAGGCGGACGCCCTGCTCATAGAACTCCTTGGCGCTGCCGCCCATGTTCCAGCCGAACACGGCGACGGCTTCGGCCTTCAGGAAGGCGGACTCGGCCGGGCTCATCAGCACGAGCGGGCTGTTGTACCGGTCGATCTTGATGCCGGAATACCGGTGGCCCACGGAAGCGTGGTTCGGGATGATGATGCCGTGGCGGAGGCCGGCGAAATCCAGGCCTTCGAACTCACACCGGGTGAAGTAGGCTTCCCGGCGCGGGTCGTTGTAGCCGTTCATATACAGGATGATGTCCGCGGCGGCGTGGGAGTCGCCGGTGGTGATGCAGGCGGTTCCGTCGGCGTGGGTGGACACGCGGTTGTAGTTCACGGCCACGTACAGCGGATTGCCGTCGTTTCCGAAGGCGGTGAGCTGGGCGATGTCGTCCGCGGAAGCCATCGTGCCGATCTCGTGGAGGGCGGCTTCCTCGGCCTTCTGCTGCGCGTAGGCGGGGTCGGCGTAGCTCATGCGCATCGCCAGGCGCAGTTTCAGGGAATTGGCGTAGCGGCACCATTTCTCCACGTTTCCGCCGAAGATGACGTCGGAGGAGGCGGTGAAGTTGTTGGTCCGGTTCTCGGTCAGGACGGCGATGGCGGCGTCGAGTTCCTCCATCATCGTCTTGTAGGCCATCTCCTGGGAGTCGAACGGAACCTGGAGGGCGCCGTCCTCGCCGATCTGGGAGTAAGGCATCGGACCGTAGGTGTCAGCGATGCGGTGCATGCCCGCGACCTTGATGATGTCGCCCACCGCGAGGATGGTCGGGTCGGAGGTTACCTGGGCGAGCTGCCGCAGGTTCGGATAGATGCGCTTGGGGAAGTCCTCCATCAGGACCTTCGTCCAGTTGTTCTGGGCGTTGAAATTGCCGATGGTATAGTTGAAACCGGCGTTCGCGTCGGCGAGGTAGCCGGCCATCGGACCGCCCAGCAGGCATTCGGTGAACTGGGTCGTGTTGACATCCAGGGCGATGATGCCGTCGGCGAGGCCGATGAGCGAGGACCGGGTGCTGTAGCCGTCGCGCTGGAGCTCCTCGGAGGAGGCGCCGAAGCGGTCGGTGTTGTACTCTTCGAACCGGGCGGTGCAGCCTGCGGCGGCCAGGAGAATCAGGGAATAAGTGAGAATCTTTTTCATTGCGTGTCCTCCCTTAGAAGTTGAGTCGGATATTGAAGCCGAAGTTGCGGGTGTTCGGCGTCATGAAGTAGTCGATGCCCTGGTAGAAGGTGTTCGTCGCGGAAGCGACGGCCTCGGGATCGAACGGAGCCTTGCAGTAGATCATCCACAGGTTGCGGCCCACCAGCTGGAGGGTCAGGTCGAACAGGCCGCCGAGGGACTTGCGCGGGATGGTGTAGCCAAGGGAGGCCTCCTGGAGGCGGACATTGGTCGCGGAGTAGGTGTAGAACTGCGGGACCGTGTCGCCGCCGGCGATGGCGGTGAACCACTTGTTTGCGTCGATCAGGTCGTTCCCGTTCACGAAGACCCCGCCCGCATCCCGGGCGTCGGCGGACTGGGCGGAGACCCCGTACCAGTCGAGCTTGGCCTGCGTGTTGGAATAGACGATGCCGCCCAGGCGGGCGGAGAAGAGGGCGCCCAGGGTGAAGTTCCCGATGCGGAAGTCGTTCCGCCAGGCCATGTTGGCCTTCGGGAGCACGCTGCCGAGCTTGATCATCTCGTCCAGGCTGCCCAGGTTCTCGGTGGCGATGCCGCCCTTCTCGTCCACATAGACCATATGGTTGTTGTCCCGCTTGAGGTCGGCCCGGGAATACAGGTCGCCGAGGGTGCCGCCTTCCGTCAGGTAGAAGCGGGCATTGCCCAGGCCGCCCTTCGGGAGGTTGTCGATGTCGATGGCTTCGCCCGTCACCGGGTTCACGGCGTTGCTCGCCAGGGAGACGATCTTGTTGCGGTTCGTGGAGAAGGTGTAGTTGGTGTTCCAGGAGAAGATCCCCCAGGTGTGGCTGTAGCCGAGGGCCAGCTCCAAGCCGGTGTTCAGGATGTCACCGGTCTGGATGTAGGCCTTCTCGTAGCCGGAACCGGCGGACAGCTCCACGTCGAAGGTCTGGTCCTTCGTGTGGGTGTAGTACCAGGTGAGGTCGAGGCTCAGGCCGCTGGCCAGGCGCGCCTGCAGGCCGGCTTCCCAGGAAGCGGTGTATTCCGGCTTGAGGGCGAGCGGGTAGGCGGCGTTCGTGGCGTAGGACGCGGTGCTCCCGTTGTAGCTGTGCTGCGGGTTCGCGATGAACCGCTCGAAGGCGGTGCCCACGCGGGCGTAGGAGCCGCGCACCTTCAGGAGTTCCACGCTCTGCGGAAGGGCCAGGGCCTGGGACAGCACGACGGAGACGCCGGCGGAAGGATAATGGAAGGAGTGCTGGGTGGACAGGGGGCCGAACAGGGCGGAATCCCAGTCGCGGCGGTCGGTGAGCGTCAGGTAGTACGCACCCTTCCAGCCGATTTCGGCCTGTCCGTAGATGGACTGGACCTGCTGGTGGGACTCGCTCTGGGACGGGCTCATCTGGCTCTGCTCCAGCATCCCCAGGAAGAACTTGTTGGCGAGCTTGGTGTCGGCGATCGGACCGCCGATGCCCATCGAATAGAAGTACATATCCTTGACGGAGGCGCCCAGCTGGCCGCTGAGGGACCACTCGCCGAAGCGCTTGTTCGCGGAGAGGAGGGCGTCGCCGTAGGTCTGCCGGTCCTTCATTTCGGAAGTGCTGTAGAAGCCGTTCAGGGAACCGCCGGTGAGCTGGGTGTTCGTGCTCGCGTAGTTCTTGCTTTCGTCGGTGATGTTGCTGTTGTCCACGCGGACGCGTCCGGAAGCGGTGAGCCAGTCGGTGATTTCCCAGGAGAGGGTGCCGCCCAGCACGTAGCGCTTGCGGGACTCGGTGGCGAGGTTGCGGTAGTTGATCCAGTAAGGGTTCTGCATCGTGATGCCGGCGTCGCCCACGGGCCAGTACTGCGTGTAGAGCTTGCGGGCGGAATCCCAGCGCTCGTACATCCGGATGTCGGCCCATTCGCCGCCGCGCGGGAACAGGTAGGCGCCCACGACCGGGTTGTTGTACAGACCCTGGTTGCGCATATTGCGGTGGTTCTGGAGGATGTATTCGGCGCTGACGTCCAGCGTCACTTTGTCATTGAAGAACTTGGTGGTGTTGCGGAACTTGGCGTTGTACCGGTTGTAGGCGGTGTTCGGGACGATGCCCCGGTTGTTCACGGCGGAACCGGAGAGGTACGTCTGGTTCTTGTTGTTGCCGGTGGACAGGCTCACGCTCTCGGTGCCGGTCACGCCCCACTGGAAGTAGTCTTTTCGGGGATCGTAGCCGTAGTTGTTGAATTCGCTCAGGGGAAGTCCGTAGCTGCGGACGACGGACCCTTCGGCGGAATTGTAGTCGCCGGTGCCGTACCGGTTCTGGAACAGCGGGAGGGTGGCAACCTGGGACACTTCCGTGTTGGAGGAGAAGGTGATCTGGGTCTTCTCGGCCGATCCTTTCTTGGTGTTCACGACGATGGCGCCGTTCGCGGCGGCGGAGCCGTAGAGGGCGGCCGCGGCCGCACCGGTCAGGACGGAGATGGACTCGATGTCCTCCGGGTTGATGTCGGCGATCGGGTCGGTCTGGCCCGTGGAACCGAACTCGGTGGAGGCGTCCATCACGGTGGCCGTCATCGGGATACCGTCGATGACGTAGATGGCGTTGTTGTTCTTGCTGATGGACTTGACGCCGCGCATGACGGCCTTCGTGGCGCCGCCCACACCGGAGGAGGAGGCGTTGAGCACCAGGCCCGCGACCTTGCCGCTGAGGGAGTTGACGAAGTTGGCGTCCTTGTTGGAGAGGAGCTCGTCGGCCTTGACTTCCTGCACGTTGTAGGAAAGGGCCTTCTGCTCACGACGGATGCCGAGGGCCGTCACGACGGTCCCTTCCAGCATCTCGGTCTCTTCGGCGAGGGTCACATTGAAGACGTTCCGGCCGGCGAGGGCGAGCTCCACGGGGCTGTAACCCAGGCTGGAGAATTCCAGGGTGCCGTTCTCGTAGCCGGCGGGCACGGTGAACTCGAAGTTTCCGTCCAGGTCGGTGCTGGCGCCGATGGTGGTCCCCTTGACCATCACGGCGCCGCCGATGACCGGCTCGCCGTTCGCGTCCAGGATGCGTCCGCGGACGGTCTTGGGGCCGCCCTGCACGCTCTGGGCGGGCTTCGGGGCGATGACGATGGTCGTTCCCTCGATCTTCCAGTCAACATGGATGGGGGCGAAGATGGCGTCGAGGGCCGCCTCGATCCCCTTGTGGTCCACGCGGGCCGTGACGGGCTGGCGCGTGTCCACGTTCATGTTGACAAACAGGTAGTTCGTCTGCTGCTTGATGCTCTGCATCGCTGTCTCCAGCGGCACGTCCCTGAGGTCCAGGGTTACGGTCTGGCCTTGCGCGCGGAGGATTCCGGCGCAGGGAAGAAGCATCAGCACTGCCGTCAGAACTTGGCAAATGACTGTTTTCTTCATGTTGTTTGTTTGTGGTTGGTTGGTTTTTATTGGATCAGAATATTGTCTCCGTAGATTTCATACTCGAAGTCCACCACGTGCTGGAGGACTTTCAGGGCGTGCTCCACGCCTTCCGAGATGCGGATTTCCCCGCTCAGCCCCTGGATGGAGGGGTTGGCCTTGAGGACGATGCTCACCCCGTACGCCTTCTCGAAGCGCTTCATCAGGGCCTCGAAACTGTCGGCCTTCAGGTTCATCAGGCCGTCCACCCAGCACAGGGCGGCCGGGTCGTCCTGGATGCCCTTCTGCAGCCGTCCGTCCACGAGGGTGACCATCTCGCCCGGCTTGAGGTCGTGCCGGTCGGAGGGGTCGGCGAGGTTGGACACGCGAACCCGGCCTTCCCGGAGGGTGGTGGAGAACAGGTGCTCGCGCGGGTCGGCCAGGACGTTGAAGACCGTCCCGAGGACGCGGATGTCCGTGGCGAAGGTGGAAACGACGAAGGGATGGTCCGCGTCGTGGGCGACCCGGAAGAGGGCTTCGCCGCTCATCCGGACCCGGCGTTCACCTCCCCGGAAAGTGACGGGATACTCGATGCGGGAATCGGCATTGAGCGTGACGGTGGTTCCGTCGGACAGGGTGACCTCCGCGCGCTCGCCCGGCCGGGTGGCGAGGGCCATCATCTCGTGGGAAAGGGTGTCGATCGTATGCCGATGGACATAGAGCCCGGTGGCGACGGCAATGAGGGCCGCGGCGGCGATGCCGGCGGCATAGCGCACGACGGTCTTGAATGTCAGGCGCTTGCGGTTCGCTCCGGCGGGAGCGTGCAACACCATTCCTTCGAAGAGGAAGTGCGCCTGCTCGAATTCCTTCTGCGCCCCCGGATCCTCCAGGAGCCAGGCGCCGATCTGGCGTTCCTCCTCGGGGCTGGCCTGCCCCTTGAAATATCGGAAGAGAGTCTCTTGTGTCATAATAATGTGAGTCGACATCTATATGTCGGAACAGATGACACAGGTTTACCGATTATTTTTCGATCCAGGGGAGATTGAAGCGATAATGGACCCGGCTGGAGAGGAGATGGATCATTCCGTCGGGGGATTGGGTGCAGGCGAGGTAGCCCTTGGGCTCGGCGTGGGTGGCGTCCA
>CAMNGM010000052.1 GCA_946538425.1 uncultured Bacteroidales bacterium
ATGTGCATCATCTGCGTGGTGGGCGATATGGACTGGGAGAACGTGGGCTTCGAATCCAAGGCCCTCAGCGCGATGAAGGACATCCCCGTGCGGATGGTCTCCTACGGAGGCAGCAATTACAACATTTCCTTCCTGATCCGGGAAGAAGACAAGGAAGAGGCCCTGAGGGCCCTCAGCGCCAGCCTGTTCGCGAAATGATGAAGGGCGATTTCCCGGTAGGGGAGTTCGCGGGAAGGAAGACACCGTTCTACTTCTACGACCTGCCCCTGCTGGAGCGGACGCTGGATGCGGTCCGCAGCGCGATCGGTAACCGTCCCCTTTGGCAAGTCCACTATGCGGTCAAGGCCAATGCCAACCCGGAGATCCTCCGCCGGATCGCCGCGGCCGGTTTCGGCGCCGACTGCGTGAGCGGCGGCGAGGTCCGGATGGCGTACGAGGCCGGTTTTGCCCCTTCCGCCATCGTGTATGCCGGCGTGGGCAAGAGCGACGACGAGATCACGTACGCCCTAGAACTGGGCATCGGCCGGTTCAACGTGGAATCCTCCGCGGAACTGCTGGTCATCGAAGAGATCGCCGCGAAGCTGGGCAAGGTCGCCCCCGTCAGCTTCCGGGTGAATCCCGACATCGGCGCCCATACCCACGCGAACATCACCACCGGCCTGGCCGAGAACAAGTTCGGCATCTTCCACGAGGCGCTGCCCGAGGTGATTCGGCTGGCGCAAGGCTGTCCGCACATCGCGTACAAGGGCCTGCATTTCCACATCGGCTCCCAGATCCTGGACATGTCCGATTTCGTGGCCCTGTGCAACCGGATCAACGACCTGACGGCCCGCCTGGAACGGCTGCGCCTTCCGGTCGGGGACCTGAACGTGGGCGGCGGCCTCGGCATTAACTACGAGCACCCGAACCATCTGCCCATCGCCGATTTCAAGGCCTATTTCGATACCTTCAAGCGCCATCTGCACCTGCGTCCGGGGCAGGCCCTGCACTTCGAGCTGGGACGCAGCCTCGTAGCCCCTTGCGGAACGCTCATCTGCCGCGTCCTGTACGTCAAGCAGGGCACGACACGCCAGTTCGCCATCGTGGACGGGAGTATGACGGAACTCATCCGTCCGGCGCTGTATCACGCCTATCACCGGATCGAGAACCTGACCTCCAACGAGCCGGAGCAGCTGTACGACGTGGTGGGTCCGGTGTGCGAGAGCTCGGACGTGTTCGCCAAGGGCGTTTCGCTGGACGCCTGCCGGCGGGGCGATTTCATCGCCATCCGCAGCGCCGGCGCCTACGGCGAATCGATGGCCTCCACCTACAACGGGAGGCCGCTACCGGGGGCTTTCTTCTTTGAATAAACGGGAATAATCCGTACCTTTGTTTCCTTGTAAACACAAGGGAATAGCTATACGTATGAATCTGTTTCCGGACATTGAGAAAGCCTATACGAAGGAGCGGCTCTCCGCGCGGGAGGCCCAGCGCCTCGCGCAGTACATCGCCTTCGGCCCCGTCATCTTCCAGGCCAGCCGCCTGATGGTCAAGTTCGGCATCCTGGAGCGGCTCCGCGACCGCGACATGACTCTGCAGGAGGTCGCCGAGGCGGCCGGCCTGTCGGAGTACGCCGCCAAGGTGCTCCTGGAGGCGGGCCTGTCCATCGGCACCGTCCTCATCGACACGAAAACCGACCGCTATACCATTTCCAAGACGGGCTGGTTCCTGCTGAACGATCCGGCGACGCGGGTGGATATGGACTTCAACCACGACGTCAATTACGAGGGCTTCTTCCATCTGGAGGAGGCGCTGCTGGAAGGGCGTCCGGCCGGCCTGGCGCATTTCGGCCCCTGGCCAACGCTCTATGAAGGACTGTCCTCGCTTCCGGAGCAGGTGCAGAAGAGCTGGTTCGGTTTCGACCATTTCTACTCGGACCATTCCTTCGACGAGGCGCTGGAGATTGTATTTAAGTATCATCCCCGGCGGATTATGGACGTCGGCGGCAATACGGGCCGATGGGCGCTCCGCTGCGTGGATTACGATCCAGAGGTTGAGGTCACCATCGTGGACCTTCCCCAGCAGCTCGGGATGATGCGGGAGCAGACGGCCGGAAAGCCCGGCGCAGACCGCATCGACGGTTATGCGATGGATATGCTCGACCTTTCCGCCGAATTCCCGGCCGGCCTCCATCCCGACCTCATCTGGATGAGCCAGTTCCTGGACTGCTTCAGCGAGCCGCAGATCCTGGGCATCCTCGAGCGGGCGACGAAGGTGATGGGCCCGGATTCCCGCCTCGCCATTATGGAGACTTTCTGGGACCGGCAGCGGTTCGAGCCCGCTTCCTTCTGCCTCACGATGACGAGCCTGTATTTCACCGTGATGGCCAACGGCAACTCCAAGATGTACCATTCCGACGATATGACCCGCCTCGTGGAGCGGGCCGGCCTTGTGGTGGAGGAAATCCACGACGGCCTGGGCCAGGGCCACAGCATTATGATTTGTAAACGTAAATAATATGGATATCAACGAGATACAAGAAAAAGTCAATGCCTTCCTCGTGGACGAGCTGGAGATTGACGAAAGCAAGATCGAGGACGACGCCCGCCTGAAGGAGGACCTCGGGATCGACAGCCTGGAAGTGGTGGACGTGATCGTGCTGGTCGAGGAGGAGTTCGGCTTCAAGATGCAGCGGGAAGATTTCAAGGAGCTCAAGACCTACGGGGAGTTCTGTCAATTCATCGCCGGCAAGGTTGCCTGATTACGGGCATACGGGTTGGCAGGGGTCCACGGACGGAACACCCTGGATGCAGCGGGCGCTCATCCGGCTTTTCCGCATCCTGCCCCTCGGCGTGCTGTACGGCTGTATGGCACTGGTCATTCCGTTCTATATGCTCTTCGCCAAGGGGTTCGGGGCTTCCTATCGTTTCTATCGGAAGCGGATGGGCTACGGCCCCGTGAAGTCCTTCATCCACGTGTACAGGAACGAATTCTCGTTCGGGCAGGTGGTCCTGGACCGCTTCGCCGCCTATGCGGGGAAGAAGTTCGAGATGGAGGTTCCGCGGATGGACCTGTTCCGTCAGCTCTGCGCGGGAAAGGAAGGATTCATCCAGCTGAGTTCCCACGTGGGCTGCTACGAGATGGTCGGATACTCCCTCGTATCGCCCAAGCCCGTCAACGCCCTGGTCTTTGCCGGGGAGACGGCGACGGTGATGCAGAACCGCGCCCTCCTGTTCGGCGCGACCAACGTGCGGATGGTCCCGGTTTCGGAGGACCTGTCCCATATCTTCGCCCTGAACAACGCCCTGGCCGACGGGGAGATCGCGAGCCTGCCCGGAGATCGGGTCTTCGGCTCGAAGAAGACGGTGCGATGCCGGTTCTTCGGCGAGCCCGCGCCGTTCCCGGCCGGCCCCTTCACGCTGGCCGCGCAGCGCGAGGCGCCCGTCCTCGTCGTCTTCGTGATGAAGGAAGGACGGCGGCGGTACAAGGTCCTGCTGGAGCGCCTTCCGGAGCCGGAAGGAGCGACCCGCCAGGCGCGCGTACAGTTCCTGGCCGATGCGTACGCTTCCGCCCTGGAGGCGGTCGTCCGGCAGTATCCGGACCAGTGGTATAACTTCTACGATTTCTGGAAATGAGCCCGTTCAACGATATCGACGTCAAGGAGATCCTGCCGCAGCGGGAACCGTTCCTCTTCGTGGACCGGCTCGTCCATTACGACGAGCGGGAGACGGTGACGGCCTTCACGGTCCCGGCGGACCATCTGCTGGTGGCGGACGGGTACCTGACCGCGCCCGGCATCCTGGAGAATATGGCCCAGTCCAGCGCCGCCCGGATCGGCTATCTGTGCAAGTTCATCCTGCACGTTCCCGTCCGGGTCGGATACATCGGCGCCATCAAGAAGTTCCGGATGCACCGGCTGCCGGCGGCGGGGGAGACCTTGACCACCACGATCATTTTCCGGGAGGATGTCTTCGGTATCTCCCTGGTTGACGCTGTGGCGCGCGTCGGGGAGGATATGATAGCCGAGGCGTCGCTGAAAACGACCCTCGGAGAAAAGGAGGCGGAATGAGCAGGGTTGTTGTCATCGGAGAAAGCATCCTGTCGCCGCTGGGCGCGACGCCCGCGGAGAATTTCGCGGCGGTGTGCCGGAGCGAATCGGCCCTGCGGCGCTACGAGGGGATGTTCGGCGTCCGCGAGCCGTTCGTGGCTTCGCTGATGGACCGTTCTCGCTGGACGGTCCCGGGACGGACATTCTTCGATTCCATCGTCATCGAAGCGGCGCGGCGGGCCGTCGAGGCCGCCGGCATCGACCCGGCCAGTCCGCGCACGGCATTTGTCCTCTCAACCATCAAGGGAAATATTGAGCATATTGATACGCAGGATGTTACGTTGGCGGCTTCCGCCCGGCGGCTCTCGGACGCCTTCGGCAATCCGAATCCCGCCGTCGTCGTTTCCAACGCCTGCATCTCCGGTCTGGCGGCCCTCGTGCAGGGGCGGCGGATGCTCCTGTCGGGCCTCTATGACCACATCGTGGTCGTCGGGGCCGAAGTGCAGTCCCGTTTCATCGTGACCGGCTTCCAGTCGCTCAAGGCGCTTTCCGAGGCTCCCTGCAAGCCGTTCGACGCCGCCCGCGACGGGCTGAACCTGGGGGAGGCGGCCGCGGCCGTCGTGCTCGGTTTCGGCGACGCCGGCTGGGAACTCGTGGACGGCGCCATCCGCAATGACGCGAACCATATCTCCGGTCCGTCCCGGACGGGCGAGGGAAGTTACAAGGCGCTTCGGTATGTGCTCAAGCATATCGCGTCCGAAGAGCTTGCCTTCGTGAATGTCCACGGCACTTCCACCCTCTACAACGACGAGATGGAATCCATCGCCATCGACCGGGCCGGACTCGTCGATGTCCCAGTCAATGCCCTGAAGGGTTATTTCGGCCATACGATGGGCGCGGCGGGCATCCTGGAATCGATCCTGTCGATGCGCGCGGTGGACGAGGGAATCGTCCTGCCCACGCGAGGGTTCACGACGCTGGGCGTCAGCCGGCCGGTGCGGGTATCGGCCGAAGCGGGCAAGACGGACAAGCGGGCCTTCGTGAAACTTCTCTCCGGTTTTGGCGGGGTGAACGGGGCGCTGCTCTTCAGAAAAGGAGGTGCGGGATGCTGACCATCAAACAGTTTGCCTCGATTCCCGCGGGAACGGACCTGACGGCCCTGTACCGGGCCCGGGTGGGGGATTACCCCAAGTTCTTCAAGATGGACACGGCCTGCAAGCTGGGATTCCTCCTGGCGGAGCAGCTCGCGGACGAGCCGCGCTTCACGCCCCGCGAGGACCGCGCCGTGCTGATGTTCAGCACCAGCGGCAGCCTGTGCAACGACCGGCATTATGAGGAGACGGTCCGGGAGTTCCCGTCCCCGTCCCTGTTCGTCTACACTCTTCCCAACATCATCACGGGCGAAATCGCCATCCGGAACAAGTACGAGGGGGAAACCTCGGCCTATGTGCTGGAGCGGTTCAATCCCGAAACCGTCGTCGCCCTTGTGGAGCAGGCGTTCCAGGACACGGTGACGGCGTCCGCCCTCTGCGGCTGGGTGGACGCCCGTGCGGACGACGACTTCACCGCCTTCGCCTTCCTCGTGGAGCGGGACGGAAACGGAAAAGAATTCAACGTGGAAAACTTATATGGAACAGTTAATCAATGAGATCAAGCTGAAGCTGATCGACGCCCTGAACCTGGACGGGATGACCCCGGCCGACATCGACGACAACGCCCCCCTCTTCGGTGACGAAGGGCTGGGCCTCGATTCCATCGACGTCCTGGAGCTGATCGTGCTCCTGGAACGCAACTACGGCATCCGCCTGGCCAGCCCGCAGGAAGGCAAGAAGGTCTTCCAGAGCGTGGCCGTGATGGCGGACTATGTGGCCGCGAACCGGACCAAGTAAGTGGATCCGGTCCTCCATATCACCGGGGCGGGGGTCGTGAGCGCCATCGGGTGCGGCCAGGCGGAGAGCCTGGACGCGCTTCGCCGCGGCCGGTCCGGCATCGGCCCGGTCCGGTACCTGGAGACGGCCTGCCGCGATTTCCCCGTGGGGGAGGTCGCCCTTTCCAACGCGGAACTGGCTGCCCGGACGGGAGCGCCTTCCGACCTTTGCCGGACTTCGCTGCTGGGCATCCTCGCCCTGCAGGAGGCGTTGGCCCAGGCCGGATTCGGGTCCCTGGAAGGGATTCCGCTCATCGGCGGAACGACGGTCGGCGGAATGGACCTGACGGAACAGGTGTTCCCGGCCTATTCCCGCCTGCACGACTGCGGGGCCTCCACGGATGCCATCGCCGCGCATTTCGGCGGGGCGCCGTGGGCGACGACCCTGTCCACGGCCTGTTCGTCCGCGCTCAATGCGGTCATCTTCGGGGCGAACCTCATCCGGAGCGGCCAGGCGGATATCGTCGCCGTGGGCGGCAGCGAATGCCTGTCGGACTTCCACCTGCACGGGTTCGGCTCCTTGATGATCCTGGACAAGGAACCCTGCCGGCCCTTTGACGCCACCCGCGCCGGACTCAACCTGGGGGAGGGAGCCGCGTTCCTGATTCTGGAGTCCGAGACTTCGATGAAACGCCGCGGAGCCCGGTCCCTGGGCATTTTGAGCGGCTTCGGAAACGCCTGCGACGCCTTCCATCAGACCGCTTCCTCCGAGAACGGGGAAGGCGCATATCTCGCGATGCGGAAGGCGCTTGCGATGGCGGGTCTCCGGCCCGGGGATGTCGGCTATGTCAATGCGCACGGCACCGGCACGCCCAACAACGACGCGTCCGAAAGCGCCGCGCTCCGCCGGATCTTCGGCGAGGCGGTCCCGCCGGTTTCGTCGACCAAGGCCCTGACGGGCCATACGACCAGCGCCTGCGGAACCATCGAGGCGGTCTTCTGCCTCCTGGCCCTCCAGGAAGGCTTCATCCCCGGCCAGGCGAACTGGCACCAGGCCGATCCGGCCTGCATCACGCCCTATCGGGGCGGCGAAGAGGCTTTCCAGGCTCCGACCGGGCGTCTGCCCCTGAAACACGTCCTCTGCAACGCCTTCGGGTTCGGGGGCAACGATTCATCCATCCTTCTTTCCCATGCGTAAGGTCTATCTCCATTCCCGCTGCGAACTCCGGCCCGGCGATCCGGAACCGGACTGGCGGAGCGTATTCTCCGTAATGGAGGCCCGGCGGATGGGCCGGCTCCTCAAGCGGGCCGTCTGGACCTCGTCCGAGGCCCTGAAAGCGGCCGGCATCGCGGTCCCGGACGCCGTCGTCATCGGCACGGACTTCGGCTGCATCGACAATTCCGAGCAGTTCCTGCGCGGGGTGAAAGGGATCGAGGGCGCGCCGCTGAAGCCCACGCATTTCATGCAGTCCACGCACAATACGATCGCCTCCCTCATCGCCATCCGCCTGGGCTGCCACGGGTACAACGCCACCTATTCGCACCGCGGCCGCTCCTTCGAAAGCGCCCTGCAGGACGCCGCGACGCAGATCGCCTTAGGCGACATCGACACCGCCCTCGTGGGCTGGTTCGACGAGATGACCCCGCTCCTCGCGGAAAGCCTCGCCGCCCAGGGCATCGACCCGAAAGAACACGCCCTCGCGGTGGTCCTTTCGGCCAACCCCGAGGGCGCGCTCGATGAGATTCCTTCGCTTCGCTCGGAATGACAAAGGTCGGTCCCTGAGCTTGTCGAAGGGCCGACCTTTCCACTGTCATTCTGAGGAGGCCCGAAGGGCCGACGTGAGAATCTCTAGTATCCGAAGATCTCCTCCAGCGTCACCTGCTGCACGGGACCCAGGGTCTTGAGGAAGTCCATGTCCAGGTCCGTGGGGTCGCCGAGGATGGCGTACACGTAGGGGCGTCCCTTGATCCACTTGGCGTGGGTGGCGAGGAGGTCGTCCATCGTCAGGGCGCTCACTTTCTCATACACTTGCTTGTCGCGCGGCTCGGTGAGGCCGAGTTCCTGCGCGGTCAGATAGCTGTACAGGACGGAGGCGCCGGTGGTGCGCTGGGTGCGGAGCCGGCCGAGGATGGAAGCCTTTGCAATCTCCAGGTTCTCAGGCGCTTCCGGAAGGGTTTCGATGATCTCGTCGAAACCGTCCACGGCCTTGCGCAGCTTGTCGTTCTGGGAGGCGATGGTGGCGCGGAAGGCGTAGGTGTCACCCTTGAAGGCCGGACCGCTAAGGTTCGCGCCGGCGCTGTAGGCCAGGGCGCGGGACTCCCGCATCTCCTGGAACACGATGGCGTTCATGCCGCCGCCGTAGTACTCGTTGAACAGGTCGATGTACGGATCTTGCGCGAGATCCAGCGTCTCGCCGCGGTCGGAATACTGGATGTAGTTGAACTGGCGGGACTGGTAGGGGGCCAGGATCACCTTGGCGGCCGGGGTGAGCTGCTTGGCGGCGTAGGTCTTCACGAGCGGCTCGAGGCCCTCGGCCGGGTGGGCGGCCTTCACCATCGCAACGACTTCCTCGACGGAAGCCGGACCGTAGTACAGGATCGTGGGCTTCTTGGTGAGGAGGTCCTTGACGGAGCTCAGGAGCGCATCGGAGGAGAGCCCGGCGACGGCGGCGTTCGTGAGGGTCTTGGCCTTCACGTAATCCGCGCCGTAGATCAGGTAGTTCTGCAGGGCGCTGTTGCAGGCGCGCTGGTTCTTCTTGTTGTCCAGGCGGGTGCGGATGAGGTCCATCTTCAGTTCGGTGAGGATGTCCTCGTCGGCCACGGCCGTGCGGAACAGGCTCTCCACGGTCGCGAGCGCCTGGGGCAGGTTCTCGCTCAGGCCGTCCACGCGGATGTTCGTCGTGTTGCCGCCCACCTGGAGGCCGTAGCTGCAGGCCAGGGCGTACATCTGGGACGCGATCTCGGCCGCGGATTTCTCCGGGGTGCCCAGGTAGTCGAAGTAGCTGGCGGCCAGCGCCAGGACCGGGTCGTTGTCGCTGCCGCGGTCGTACCGGAAGGTGAGGGTGGCGATGTCGTTCTTCTCGTTCTTCTTGTACAGGAGCTGCAGGCCGTTGCAGTCGGCGACGGTCATGTCCTTGGAGAAGTCCACGAAGACCGGCTCGATGGGCGCGACCTCGGCGGCGGCGATGCCGGCGAGGAAGTCGCTCTGCTTGTCACGGTTCGTCACGATCGGGGTGATGCGCGGGGCCTCGATCTTCTTGATGGAGGTGTCTTCACCGATGTGCTTGTAAGCGATGGCGTAGGCCTGCGGGCCCAGGAACTTGTTCGCGAAGTCGACGACGTCGGCCTTGGTGAAGGCGGCGATGCGGTCCATCTTGCCCGCGGCGGTCTTCCAGGGCATCCGGTTGATGAAGGCGTCCACGAACTGGCTGGCGCGGTTGCGGTTGGACACGAGGCTTTGCATCACCTGGAGCTTGTAGTTGGCCTTGGCGGCCTCGACGAGCTCTTCGGAGAAGTCGCCGTCGCGGAGCTTGGCCACCTCGGCGAGAAGGATGTCACGGACTTCCTCCAGGGACTGGCCCTCCTTGGGCAGCCCCTCTAGGAGGAACAGGCCGTGGTCCACGCGGCCGTACGGCATCACGCCGGCGTCCAGGACGGTCTGGTTCTGGATCACGTCCAGGTCGATGAGGCCCGCCTGGCCGTTATAGAGGATGGAAGCGACGATGTCGGTGATCTCACTGTCCGTGGTGGAGGTCCCCGGCGTACGCCAGCCCAGGATCACGAACTCGGCCTCGTGGCCCAGGATGTGCTTCTCCTTGGGGGCGGTGACGGGCGCTTCCGGCTTCACGGTGGAGGTCGGGAGGGCCTTGTTCGGCTTCCAGTCGCCGAAGTACTTCTCGATGATCTTGACGGCCTCGTCCGGATCGAAGTCGCCGGACAGGCAGATGGCCACGTTGTTCGGGACATAGAAGGTGTCCTTCTGCTTGCGGATGGCCTTCAGGGACGGGTTCTTGAGGTGTTCCTGCGTGCCGATGACCGTCTGCGTCCCATACGGGTGGTTCGGGAAGAGCATCGCGCTGATGGCGTCGAAAGCCTTCTCGGAATCGTCGGTCAGGCCCATGTTCTTCTCCTCGTACACGGCCTCGAGCTCGGTGTGGAAGCCGCGGAAGACGCAGTTCTTGAAGCGGTCAGCCTCGATCTTCGCCCAGTTCTCGAGCTGGTTGGAGGGGATTTCCTCCACGTAGCAGGTCACGTCGTCGGAGGTGTAGGCATTGGAACCGCGGGAGCCGATGATGGACATCAGCTTGTCATACTCGTTCGGGATGGCGATCTTGGACGCCTCGTAGCTGATGGAGTCGATCTGGTGGTACAGGTCCAGGCGCTCCTGCGGGTCCGTCAGGGTGCGGTACACCTCGAACAGGCTGTCGATGGACGCGAGCAGGGGCTTTTCGGCCCCGTAGTCCTGGGTGCCGAACTGCTCGGTCCCCTTGAACATCATATGCTCCAGGTAGTGGGCGAGTCCGGTGTTGTCGGCCGGGTCGTCCTTGCCGCCCGCGCGGACGGGGATGTAGGTCTGGATGCGGGGCTCGTCCTTGTTGACGGTCATATACACGGTCAGGCCGTTCTTCAGGGTGTAGATCTTCGCGTCGAGCGGATCACCCTTCACGGTTTCGTACTTGGGGCCGCAGGAGGCGGCCGCGACGGCCAGGGCCGCCAGCAGAAGCAATTTCTTCATGACAAAATGTTTGGACGGACAAATTTACATATTTTCGGGCAAAAAGAAAGGCCCCGCAAGCTTGCGGGACCTTCGGTTTATCCGTCAGCGGCTTCATCCCTCCTGTATTCCAGGATGTCGCCCGGCTGGCAGTCGAGGGCGCGGCAGATGGCTTCCATCGTGGAAATCCGGATGGCTTTCGCCTTGCCGCACTTGAGGATGGACAGGTTCGCGGGGGTGATGCCCACTTTTTCCGCCAGCTCGCCCGAGGACATCTTCCTCCGGGCCAGCATGACGTCGATATTGATGACGATGGGCATTATTTCACCTCCTCCTGGACCTCGGGCTCTTTCTTGTCAGCGCCCTTCAGGTAGTTCGGCAGCTCCATGCCGGCCATGTTGAAGAGATCGTTCAGCGGGGGAACGGACTTCATCAGACCTGAGATGAAGTTGGACGTGGCGGTCTTGCCGTCGGCGCCGGTGCCGGTGTCCCAGACGGTGACCTTGTCGATGTTGATGCCCTTCACGGCCTCGACCTGCGTCTTCACGAGGTCCGGGAGCTTGTCGGCGACCATCATCAGGACGGCCTTCTGCGCGTCGCCCTGGGCGGCGCCCACGAGCTGCTGGAAACCGGTCGCCTGCTTGGTGAGGATCTCGAGGACACCGCGCGCCTGCGCGTCCATCTTGGCGAAGATGGCGTCGGCCTCACCCTTCGCCTTGCGGCGGATCTGCTCGGCCTCGGCTTCGGCGTCGATGATGGCTTTCTCCTTCTCGATCTGGGCGGGAACCACGACATTGGCCTTCTGGGTGGCCTGCTCACGTTCGGCACGGGCAAGTTCCGCGTCGCGTTCGGACTTGTAGGCTTCCTCGAGGGCCTTCGCGGCCTGGACCTTCTCGGCGG
>CAMNGM010000053.1 GCA_946538425.1 uncultured Bacteroidales bacterium
CACCTTGTCCCCCTGGCCATCCTGATGGCCCTTCTGTTTTCAGGGAACACGGCGCGCGCCCAGTCCCGGGCGAAATCCCTCACGCTGCAGCTGACAGTCGTCTCCGACACGGACAAACAGCCCGTCGCCGGCGCCGCCTGCATGCTCACCGACTACGGGATTTTCGCCATCACGGATGCGGAGGGACGCGCCCGTCTGGAGAAAGTGCCCGTCGGCGACGC
The DNA here is from genome assembly GCA_946538425.1 of uncultured Bacteroidales bacterium. Taxonomy (GTDB): domain Bacteria; phylum Bacteroidota; class Bacteroidia; order Bacteroidales; family UBA932; genus Cryptobacteroides. The sequence goes on from CAMNGM010000053.1 coordinate 222, forward strand.
GACCCTTTCCATCCAGATGCTCGGATTCGAGGATTACACCGAGATGTTCCGCTTCCGCAACGACTCCACCTTCACCGTGCGCATCCAGGAATCCACCCTCGCCCTGGAAGAGGTCGTGGTGACAGCGAAGCCCAGCGCCGCAGGCTCCTCCACGAGCTCGAACATCGGCCGGATGGCCATCGACCACCTCCAGGCCACGAGCCTGAAGGACGTGATGCAGCTCATCCCCGGCCAGCTGATGTCGTCCTCGGACATGACCTCCGAAGCCAAGATCACCATCCGCAGCGCCAGTGACAACTCGTCGAACAACGCCTTCGGCACCTCCATCCTGGTGGACGGCGTCCCCGTCTCGGACAACACGTCCCTGGGCACCAACGCCGGCACCGGCGTGGACCTGCGGCAGATCAGCGCCGACAACATCGAGTCCGTCGAAGTGATCCGCGGCATCCCGTCGGCCGAGTACGGCGACCTCACCTCGGGCGCCGTGGTGGTGAACACCAAGGCGGGCTACACGCCCTTCGAAGTGCGCACCAAGCTCAATCCGACGACGCTCAACACCTCCTTCGGCAAGGGCTGGAAGTTCACCAAGGACGCCGGCAGCCTCAATGTCAATGCCGACTACGCCCGCGCCTCGGGCGACCCGCGCACCAAGAACCGCTCCTTCGACCGCATCAGCGGCGGGGTCACCTACAGCAACACCATCGGCCGGATCTGGTCCTCCACCACCAAGGTCAATTTCAGCAGCATCATTGACCTCCGCACCGCCGACCCGGACCTCCTGGTCGAAGGCACGGAAACCGGGCAGAAGCAGTATTCCCTGCGCCTCTCGCACAACGGCCGCCTGTCGCTGAACAAGCCGCTCTCCCGGTCCCTCACCTACGCGCTGGGCCTCACCCTGTCGAACTCCAACTCCTGGACCTCGAGCATCGTCTCCGCCGATGGCGGCCTGCCCATCATCACCTCCCTCACCGACGGCTACTATCAGGTCCCCTACATCACGAGCTCGTACCGGGCCGGCGGCAGCACTGTCTCGCAGCCCCTGAACTTCTTCGCCAAGACCGGCAACGTGTTCACCATCAACACCGAGAAGGTGAAGCAGCGCTTCAACATGGGCGCGGAATACCGCTATGAGTCCAACAAGGCCCGCGGATTCTCCAACGACGACAACTTCCTTCCCCTGCGGCCGAACAGCAACGGCCGTCCCCGCCCCTACTTCGACATCCCGGCCCTGAGCCAGGTGTCGGCCTACCTGGAGGACAACCTCACCTGGGAACTGCCCCTGAAGATGGAATTCAAGCTGCAGGGCGGTGTCCGCTTCGACATGATGCAGCCGGGGCTGCCCGAGCAGGTGTCGGCCTTCTCCCCGCGTTTCAACGGCTCGCTGAAGGTGACGGAATGGCTCAGCATCCGGGGCGGCTGGGGCCAGAGCAACAAGACGCCGGGCCTCGCGCACCTGTATCCCGAGCCCAAGTACACGGACCGGGAAGCCGCCTCCTACCTGCCCTCTGACGTGAGCCGGCAGCTGGTGGTGTACAACACCAAGGTGACCGAGGTGGAACGGAACAACTCCCTGAAGAACGCCACCAACAGCAAGTCCGAAATCGGCGTGGACCTGCATTTCAAGAACGGGATGACCTTCTCCGTGGTGGGTTACCAGGACTACCTGAAGAGCGGGTTCGGCAACTTCACGGAGTACAGCGTCTATTACGCCAACTACTACACGGCCACCCAGGGCATCCGGCAGGATGCGGACGGGATGCCGTACGTCGAGTGGAACAACCCCGCCCGCGTGGACACGGTGTTCACCACCAGCGGCCGCATCGGCAACACCCAGGCCAGCCTGAACCGGGGCGTCGAGTTCGACTTCAACCTGGGCCAGATCAAGGCCATCCGCACCTCGGTGCTCCTGAGCGGCGCCTATATGGAGACGCAGACCTGGACCACCGGTCCCAACTACGCCAGCCCGGCGGGCATCCCGGCGAGCAGCGTCTACGCCCAGGGCGGCTCCAACACGCCGCCGTTCAAGCTCCAGTACCCCAGCGGCGTCTCCCGGGACATCGACCGCCGCTTCAGCGCGAACCTCCGCCTGGTGTGCAACATCCCCCGGATGAAGATGGTGGCCTCCCTGGCGAACCAGGTGATCTTCTACCAGTACCGCCATACGACCAACCAGAAGAGCGACCCCTTCGCCTGGATCGACACGGACCTGTCCGTGCACGACATCAGCCAGGCGATGCTGGACGACCCCGACTACCGCATCAAGGGCATCCTCCTGTCGGCCCAGCGGAGGAATCCCGCCGACAGCCAGCCCGTCACGCAGCCGCCCATCTGGCTGATGAACATGCGCCTGACCAAGGACGTTTCCAAGAACTTCGGATTCTCCTTCTATGTGAACAACGCTTTCTTCCACATGCCGTACCAGTCCAGTTCCGCCTCCGGCACCCTGACGGAGCGCAACACCGGGACCTTCTCGTTCGGCGTCGAAATGTACGTCAAGATATGAAACGGATCCTCTTCGCATCATTGATGGCGCTTGCGCTTTCCTGCACCCGGGAGGCGCCCAAGCCCACCGAGCCGTTCCTCCTGGAGTTCCGGATGCCCGAGGCCTGCAAGGCGGAAGCCCGATACAAGAACCAACGGGTGGTCTTCAAGGGGAACCTCTCCTACCAGTTCGAGACCGACATCGCCGGTATGGTGACGGTGGACGGGCTGGTTCCCGGCATCTACGACATCATCACCAACTGGGAAATGAGCGGCAAGGAGTACAAGGCCCTGCTCAAGGACCCTGCCGCGGCCGTCGAGGACAAGGCGCGGGTCATCGTGGGCGTGTCCCTGATGAACCAGCGGCTCTTCGACGCCCGGGACATGGTCATCGACCTGTCCGCGGCCGTGGTCAAGGGCCTGATGATCTCCAAGGTCTACTACGCCGGCACCAAGGACAAGATGGGCCGGAACTACGGGACCGACTCCTACGTCGAGATCTTCAACAACTCCGACGAGGTCCTCTATATCGACGGCAAGTACCTGGGGCTCGCGGAAGCCGTCTCCCCCGCCGCCTATCCGGCGCACGAGAACCCGGATTCCATCTATATGCGCCAGATCTGCAAGTTCCCGGGGAACGGGAGCGAGTATCCGGTCCAGCCCGGCGGAAGCGTCGTGGTCGCGGCCAAGAGCGCCCGCAACCACCAGGAAAGCGCCGACAACACCGTGGACCTCTCCCGCGCCGACTTCGAAGTCAAGGTGATCGAGGGCTCCGGCAACCCCGACGTGCCGATGCTGCCCATCATCTCCAACTCCACGAAGATCCAGACGCTGAACCTCATCAACGGCGGCCTGAACGCCGTGGTGCTCTTCGAGACCGACGAGGACGTCCTCTCCTGGCCGGAAGTGTACCAGCGGGGAAAGACCTCCGGCGAGATGTTCCGGCGCATCCACAAGAGCGTCGTGATCGACGGCGTGGAATGCCTCAAGAAACCGGCGCAGACGGACCCGGACGTGTATACCAAGCGCCTGCAGCCCGACATTGACGCCGGCTACATCACCATCACGGCCGTCAACGGGTACAACCACGAATCCGTGGACCGCAAAGTGTCCCGCTACGAGAACGGCCGGTACTACCTGACCGACACCAACAACACGTCGGCGGATTTCGTGGTGTGCACGGATCCCACGCCGCGCAAATATGACAAGGAGGGCCTGCTATGAGAAAGACCGTTCTTCTGACCCTCGCCTTCCTCGCCGGCGGCGCCCTCGCAGCGCAGGAAGTTCCTTCGGACTTCCACCGGCTCACCCTGGAAGAGGTCTTCCAGCAGTTCCAAGCCACGGACAACGCCGCCGGCATGGGCCTGTTCCAGCCGCTCAGCGGCAGCCGGACCCAGATCGAGACCTTCTACTCGGCCGGCGACGACCACCTTTCGCAGCAGGGAAGCCCCGACTACGGCTTCGACTTCTCCACGCTGCGGTACGACCGCTTCTCCGACAAACTGTTCATGCGCGGCTCCTTCCACTACTCCCTGGACCGGGAGAAGGAGCGGAAGTGGTCGGACGTGATCGACCCCTGGTTCTCCATCCCCTTCATCTATGGCAACGCCATCGCGAAGGACTACGACAAGCACCAGTGCGGCCTGACCCTGGACTTGTACACCGCCCCGCTCGCGGACTGGATTTCCGTGGGCCTCCGGACGAAGTATGACGTGGCCGACATCTCCGGCCTCCGCGACCCGCGTCCCCGGACCGGCTACCTGGACTACCAGCTCGTTCCGTCCGCGCTGGCCACCTTCGGGGCGCACCACGTGGGCCTGGACCTGGGCTACGGCTATTCCAAGGAGAAGCTCTCCGGCCTCACCACCATCCAGTCCTATCCGAACCTGTACTACTACAAGATGTCCGGACTGGACCACGTGGACAGTGCCATCGGCGCCTACAGCGGCTTCAAGCGGCAGTTCTACGGCCCCCGCTTCCTCGGCGGCCTCAGCTACGCCTACACGGCCGGAAACGTCCGCGCGCTGGTCTCCGGCGGCGCGGAGTACGGCCGTCTGGACGCCTATGGCGACAAGAAAGCGAGCCCCGGCTCGTACAACTATTTCCTGTACCACGCGCTCGCCGATCTCCAGCTGCAGGGCGACAAGAATCTTCACCGGCTGCACTGGACCGGCCGGTTCAAGGACGCCGGCGCCGACGAGTTCCTCCAGGAGCTCCAGGCGGAGAAGGATCCCGTCACGGGCATCACCACCGAGACGTGGGTGACCCTGTACGAGTACAAGAACCGGTATATGCTCAAGCAGTACGAGACGGCCCTGGACTATACGCTGTACGGCGCCTGCACCGGTTCCGACTACCGCTGGAGCCTCCAGGCCGGAGCCGCCTACGACGGCTTCCTCAAGAACTGCTACCTCCCCTTCTCGGTCTTCAAGTCCGACGTCCTCTCCTTCTCGCTGGGCGGCTCCTTCCTAGTGGCGAACGTCCGCAAGCACCGGCTGGAAGCCAGTCTCCAGGCGACGGGCAGCCTGCCCCTGCTGACGTTCCAGCGCCTCCTCTACGAGAACGACTACACCCGCGAAGTCCTCGCGCCGGACGCCGTCTACTACGGCAAGCGGCGCTTCGGCGGCACCGGCAACCTCACCTGGACATTCCCGATGAACCTGGGGAAGGCCGGCCTGGCCAACGGTTACGTGCGGCTGAGCGGCGGATATGTCCAGGCGATGCCCGCAGGCAGCCTGGCGAACGTATCCCTTTCCGTCGGACTGTTCACTTTCTGATGCCATGAAAAGATACCTCATACTTTTGGCGGTCCTCCTCGCCGCATCCGCCTGCCGGCAGGCCGAGGACACCCGCTACTTCGCCCCGGCGGTCCAGTTCGGGAGCGACCGGTACGCCGTCACTCCCGGTGAGGGCGGCCTGGACATCGACCTGCACCTTTCCCGGCCGGCGCCCCAGGCGCTGCGCATCGGCCTGAACGTCTCCAGTTCCTTGGAAGAGGGTCTCCAGTACCGCGTCGAATCCCGGACGGTTGACATCGCCGCCGGAGCGCAGGACGCCACGGTGCACGTGGACCTGGTCGACGACGAAATCTGGGTGGAATCCGCCTGGATCGAGCTCCTGCTGAAACCCGGCGAGCGCTATACCGTGGATCCGGAAAAGAACAGCACGGCCCGGGTGGACATCCGGAAGACCATCACGACGCCCATCTTCCGCCTGGTTTCCCCCTCGGAAGCCGTCGTGACCAATCCCTTCCTGGCCGAAACGCTCCAGTTCCAGCTGACGGCGGACCGCGCGACGACCAAGGACTTGGAGGTGGTGCTGGATTTCGGCGACCTGGAACTCGGGAAGGATTACCGGATCGCGGGCAGCGAGACGGCCGGTTTTACCTATCCGGCCGGCGCCCGCAGCCATCTCTTCTCCGTGGAGATCCTGAAGAAGGACCAGTCCGGCTTCGACCTGGAGGCCACCCTCGCCGTCGTGCCCCAGAAGGGCCGGTATACGGTCGATCCGGAAAGCAGTTCGGTTTCCGTCCATCTGAGCGACCCTGTGGTGCCGCTGAACGCCCTCTGGCGGACGCCCGCTTTGAACGGCGGCACCGGCTACCGCTGGAACCAGGCCATCAAGACCCCCGCCGGTGAATGGGAGGGCAATACGACCGTCGATATGGGGCTGTCGGCCGAAGGTTCCAACTATGTCCAGAACCAGCGGAGCCTATGGGACCATTCCTCCTTCAGCTGCCCCGCCACCGCTTCCCCGTCCCATCCGTTCCGCCTGACGGACCTCTGTCCCAAGATCAGGCATCCCAACGAGGTGGTCATCCTGGACTACGGTGCCAACGAGAGTTACCGGAGTTTCTTCCCCTGCGACTCCCTCCTCCGCTTCGTCGCGGACAAGCCGGACACCCCCAACCAGGGTTCCCTGGCCATTCCTTCTCCCCGCCTCTTAAAGGCCTACATCGGCGACCGCGTGGCGTGGGGCAACACTTGGAAGGACGACGCGAAGAAAACCGGCGGCGACATGGCCGCCTCCACCGATCCCGCCATCCAGGGCCAGGTGACCGTGACGCTGGAAAAGCTGGAAGGCACGTACGACCTGGACGAACGGGTCCTGTACGTCACGGCCTGGTTCAGCAGCGAAGACGCCCACCTGATGGAGGACGTGGACTTCACCAAATGGGCCATCTCCAAGGATGACGGCCTCTGGAAGGTCGAGTATAAGATCTGGCCACGCTAGCGGATGCACCTGCTGCTGAGCATACTGACGGCCTTGACGGTGCTCTCCGTGCCCAAAGACAAAGTGGGCACGCCCGTCCTGTATGGTTCCCGGATCGTGGACGTGAACCGCGCACACGGCAAAGTGTTCGCGCCCGGCCAGCGGAACCCGCGGCCGCAGGTGATGGAGTTCGTGCGGCGGGACAGCGTGTTGATGCTCGTCCCGGACCGTCCTCCCCGCCGGCGCGGACCCGGTCCGCGCCCTGTCATTTTCCCGATCGTGGAAGAGACGGCGGACGCCTTCGCCATCTCGTTGGAGCCCTACTTCTCCACCTATCCGGAGGAAATCTCCGCCATCCCGCCCAAGATGCTGCCCGGACACGCCGTGGAGCACGAACTGAGCTGCCCGTCCACCCCGCCAGAATGGCTGCAGGTCAATGGGCGCTACCGGTATCGGGACGGGCTGGAGGTCACCGCCGCCTGCTATTTCCTCTGGCTCCGGGAGAAACCGCTGCCGCCCATTGACATCGACCCCGCCCAAGTCGGGTACAACAGCGTGGAAGGCCGCCATCCCGAGGGGCGCTACCAGCGCTGGGACCTGACGGGCGGCCGGAAGCTGGACTTCTATGTGGACAAGACCTTCCCTGAAGCGTGGTATCCCTACATCAAGGAAGGCATCGAGGACTGGAACCAGGCGTTCCGGGCTTGCGGCCTGGGCGACGTGCTCGCCGTCCATCCGGAACCGGAGGGGCTGGACACCACGTCCCCGCTGGTGAACATGGTCCGGTACATGGACGTGGAAGAGTCCAATGCCAAGGGGGACGTCCTGATCGACCCCCGCAGCGGGGAAATCCTCCAGGGGGACATCCTCTGGTGGAAGAACGTCGTCAATCTGATGCAAGGCTGGCGCTATGTCCAGACGGGCGCGGCCGATCCCGCGGCCCGGCAGGCGAAGCTTCCGATGGAAATCCTCGGCCCGATGATCCGCCACGCCGTCTGCCACGAAATGGGGCACGTGCTGGGCCTGAACCACAATATGGGCGCCTCCTGGGCCTATCCGGCCGATTCGCTGCGCAGTCCTTCCTTCACCCGGAAATACGGCACCACCGCCTCGGTGATGGACTACGCCCGCTACAACCACCTGGCCACGGCCGCCGACGTACGGGCTGGCGTGGCGCTTCTCCCGCCCCGCCTGGGGCCTTACGACTATTACGCCATCGCCTGCGGCTATGGCGCCGGACCGGCCCCGGAACCCGGTCCCTACTGCTACTATGCGCCGATGCTGAGCGCGGCCATCCCGCCGGACCCGTCCGCCCAGGCGGAGAGCCTCGGGAACGACCTCCTGCGCTCCTCCAAGGCCGGCCTCCGCAACTGCAGCGCCCTGCTGGAGCTGGACGGCCTCACGGCGGACCGCCTGGCCCTGCTCCGCAAGTACTACTACCGCTACCTGTCCCTGTCGCTGTCCAACATCGGCGGAGTCGTGGCCGGTGAGCCCGTGGACGAGAAGACAAGGAACCGGACGCTGAAGTTCGTCTTCGACGCCCTGGACCGGGTCCCCGCCCAGCTCAAGGACGAACGCGCCGAGCGGCGCATCCTGGACGAGCTGGTGGGCCATTTCCTCCCCGAGCGGATCCTCCGTACCTGCGGGGAGAAGTCCCTGCAGCGGTATGGACGCGAACTCCGCCGCTATGCGCGGAAGCACCCCCGTCTTCCCCTGAAAGACGAGGACGAATGGATATTCAACAATCAATCTTAACTCTTATGATTCACTCATCAAGCACCCTGAAATCCCTGACGGCCTTCGTGGCGGGACTCCTGGTCCTCGCCTGCACGCCGACGGTGATTCCGGAGCTCTCCCTGTCCGACCTGGCCGCCAACTTCGAGGCGACCGGTGCGCTGGAGAAGAGCATCAGCGTCACTTCGAACGTCGACTGGACCGTGTCCTGCCCCGACGCCTGGGTGACCGTCTCCCCCAATTCCGGGTCCGGCAACGGCACCTTCAAGATCACCGTGACGGCCAACGACAAATTCGAGGCCCGCTCCTCCACCGTGACCGTCAAGGCCGGCGACAAGACCGCCTCGGTCCGCGTGAGCCAGCTCTCCCTCGCCCCGTCCATCCTCGTCAGCCCCACGACGCTGGAAATCGAGGCAGCCGGCGGAACGGCGAAAGTCGACGTCACCGCCAATTCTCCCTGGACCGTCACCCTCCCCGAGGACTGCGGCTGGATGACGGCCGATCCCGCCAGCGGCGAAGGCAACGCCCAGGTCACCCTGACCGCCGCGGCCAGCGATGTCCGCGAAGCCCGCAGCGCCGTCGTCACGTTCAAGGAGACCGTCGGCAACACGGCGGTGACCGTGACGGTCAACCAGGCGGCAGTGCCGCTCGGCCGCCGGGCCGACTCCCTGGCCCTCGTCGCCATCTACAACGCCTCCAAGGGCGCCGAGTGGGCCAAGAATCAGTGGGAGCTGGACAAGCCCATGGACACCTGGTCCGCCGTCACCGTCACCGAGGGCCGCGTCACGGCCCTGAAACTGACCACGAGCAATGTCATCACCCAGGAATGGACCCTGCCGGATGCGGTCGGCGACTTGACCGAACTGACCGAACTCCGCATCAACAGCAACAAGCTCACCGGCGACATCCCCGATGCGGTGTACGGCCTGACCAAGCTGGAGAAACTCTATTTCCAGAATGACGACCTGACCGGCTCGCTGTCCGCCAAGCTCGCGCAGCTGACGGAGCTGACCGAGCTGTACGTGGACCGGAACGCCAATATGACCGGCGGCATTCCGGCGGAAATCGGCAGCCTGAAGAAGCTCATGCGCCTGAACATCTCCCAGAGCGGCATCGGCGGAGAGATTCCGGCCGAACTGGGCCAGTGCGAGAGCCTGATCCAGTTCATGGCGTTCAAGACCAACCTGAGTGGCAATCTGCCCGACATCTGGGACATGCCCGTCCTGCAGACGGTGATGCTGCACACCAATCCCGGCCTGACCGGTCCCCTGCCGGCCTCCCTGGCCAAGCTCAAGTCCCTCGAAAGCGGCGTGGCCCCCAGCATCCAGATCTACGACTGCAATCTCACGGGAACGATTCCGGACAGCTTCGCCGGTCTCCCCGAGAAGACCAAACAGGTACATGTGCAGGGCAACAAGATGTCCGGCGTCATCTCGCTCGCCGTCCAGGCGCATCCGAACTTCGCGAACTGGAAATACGATCCCCAGCAGGAAGGCTATGGCCTGACGCTCGAGAAGGTCGACTACCGCCAGGTCGATTCCCTGGCCCTGGTGAAAATCTACACCATCGCCGACGGCGCGAACTGGAAGGAATCCCGGAGATGGACCTTGACCGAGCCCATGGACAAGTGGCCTGGTGTCAAGCTCAATGAGGAAGGCCGCGTCATCGAACTCAGCATCACCAACGGAACCGTCTCGACGGTGGAGTGGGAGATTCCCGAAGAGCTGACCGAGCTCACCGAGCTCACCAATCTGCAGATTGTCGGCAGCAAGTTGAAGGGGCAGATTCCCGAGTTCCTGTACGGCATGGCCTCCCTCAGCAAGGTCCGGCTCAACGGCAACAACCTCACCGGCGCGATCTCCGACAAGGTCAGCCAGCTGACGGAACTGACGGAGCTGTATGTCAATGAAAACAAGCAGCTCGGCGGCTCGCTTCCCGCCACGATGGGGCAGCTGAAGAAACTTGTCGGCCTGAACGTCGCCAAGACATCCATTACCGGCGCCGTACCTGCAGAACTGTCCGGCTGCGAATCCCTGCAGAACTTCATGGCCTACGAGGCCAAGTTCACCTCCATCCCGGACAACTGGGACCAGTGGCCGGCGCTGAAGATCGTGCAGCTGTATGGCAACGAAGGGCTGACGTGCCCGCTGCCCGCCTCCCTGGGCAACGCCAAGAAAGTCACCTCCCTCCAGCTCAAGAACTGCAACTTCACCGGCAACATTCCGGAATCCTATGGCAACCTGCCGACCACGTGCAACCAGCTCTTCCTCAACGGAAACCAGTTGAAGGGTGTCATCCCAGCCGCCGTGCAGGCCCATCCCAAGTTCCAGGAGAACTCCGACTGGAAGTATAAGCTGAACATCCTGCCCCAGCAGGAAGGCTATGGCCTGACCCTCGAATAATCGGTTGGAAATCAAATGGAAGAAGGTGACTAAAAAGTCGGTTGACTGATTGGTCACCTTCTTTTTTGTATAAA
>CAMNGM010000054.1 GCA_946538425.1 uncultured Bacteroidales bacterium
ACGGCGACGAGCGGATGTCCTTCCACGACGCCGTCGCGCGCCTGAAGTCCATCTATCAAGAGCGTTTGCAGGTAATTCCTACGAAGTTATAGATTCCTTCGCTTCGCTCGGAATGACATCCTTTTGTCATTCCGAGGAGGCCTCTGGCCGACGAAGGAATCCCTACTCCACCCAAGAAAGCGTGCGGGAGCCGTCCGGGTTCACCCGGATATGGACCCGGAGGGTTTCCTCGGGGAGCAGTTCCTCGATGTTCTCCGGCCATTCCATCAGGCACAGGCAGCCGCTGTCCAGGTAGTCGTACAGGCCGATGTCGAAGGCCTCCTCCAGCCGCTCGATCCGGTAGAAATCAAAGTGGTAGAGGGGTTCTCCCGAGCCCGTGCGGTATTCGTTGACAATGGCGAAGGTGGGAGAGCTCACGGCGTCCTCCCGGACGCCAAGCGCCTTGCAGACGGCCGTGGTGAAGGTCGTCTTCCCGGCCGCCATCGGCGCGTAGAATGCAATCAGCTTGTGATCCCCGACGGCCTCGAGAAATTCCCCCGCGGCCCGGTCCAGGTCCTGCAGGTCCTTGATATGGATTTCGTGGACGGTTTTTTCCTCTTGGTAGCAGACGGAATCTTCCGAGGGAGTGATTTCACAAAGACCGGCATCATGGAACATGCTTTCAAAAGACAGGTCTTCATCAAGCTGAGGCCAATGAATGCCGCCATAGGACAGCTGGAAATCTTCCCGCTGCTCTTTCGTGGCATTTTTGAGCTGGGGCCATCGGGAGAAGGCGTAGCTGGCGACCAGCCCGTCCTTTGTCCGTGCATAGACCCGTTCTTCGTCGGTCCAGACCTTTTCAATCCAGTGAGGCATCTCGCTTACCCTTAAAATACTCATTCCATCGCTCGACAAGAATCGCCGTGTTTTCTTCGATGATTCCCGTAATGATGGTCAATTCATGTTTTTTTGAAGCCCCGGTTGAAAACGAGTTCAACCATCGGTTCCAAATTGAATTTCGCTTCGTGTCCATCTTTTGTCACGTGGACATGGACCGGTTCATGGTCGTTTGAGTAGAACTTGAAGCAAAACCCGAAAACAATAAAAATCGTTGGCATGCAAAGATAATCATTATTTGTTTACAAGTCCAGAATATTCCGCCGGTCCAGGAATCGGTACCCGGCGGCTTCGAGCAGGTGGCCGGGCTGGATGTCGGGGAGGCCGGCGAGGTCGGCGACGGTGCGGGCGATCTTGATGATGCGGGTGTAGGCGCGGGCGGACAGGCCCAGGCGGTCGATGATGCGTTCCAGGGTGGCCTTGCAGTCGTCGGAGAGGGGACAGAAGCGCTCCAGCAGCTTGGAGGACATTTCCGCGTTGGTGAAGATGCCGGCGCCGGCGAAGCGTTGCCGCTGGATCTCGCGGGCCACCCGCACCCGGGCGGCGATGGCGGCGGAAGGCTCGCCCTTGCGTCCCTCGATCAGGGCGCTGGTCTGGACTGGATGGATCCAGAGCTGCAGGTCGATGCGGTCCATGATCGGGCCGCTGAGCTTCGAGAGATAGGCGGCGCGCGCTCCGACGGAGCAGGTGCAGCGCTCGCCCTCGCCGTAATAGCCGCACGGGCAGGGATTGGAGGCGGCGACGAGCATGAAGGAGGCCGGGTAGACAATCTTCGCCTTGAGCCGGGAGATGGTGACCTTGCGATCCTCCAGAGGCCCTCGAAGGGCCTCCAGGGTGGATTTCGGGGCCTCGCAGAACTCGTCGGCGAAGAGGACTCCGCCGCTGGCGAGCGACACTTCCCCCGGCAGGATGTTTTCCCCGCTGCCTCCGCCCAGGATGGCCGCCTTGGAGGCCGAGATGTGCGGGGCGCGGAACGGCCTTCGCCGCATCAGCCCCAGATGGCCCGTTGTCTTGCCCGCCACCGACCAGATTTTGCTGGTGACGGACGACTCTTCCCGCGTCATCGGCGGCAGGATGCCCGCCATCGCCTTCGCCATCGAACTTTTTCCCGAGCCGGGAGCGCCGATGAAAATGAGGTTATGCCCGCCGGCCGCCGCGATCTCCACGCCCCGCTTCGCGCTTTCCTGCCCCAGGATGTCGGCGAAGTCCATATAGTCGGCCGTCACGGGGCGCTCCCGTTCTTCCCGCAGGGCGGCGCCGTAGCATTCCGTGTTCCAGATGAGGAGGTCCGACGGGTCCTCCTTCTCCTCCAGGATCCGCAGGACGTCATCCAGCGTCCGGACCCCGTAGACCAGCGTCTCGTCGAAATCCACCGCCTCCAGGGCGGACCGTTCCGGGAGGATGGCTCCCTTGAATCCGCTGCGCACCGCCAGTTCCACCATCGGCAGCGTCCCGGCCACATAGCGGATGCTCCCGTCCAGGCCCAGTTCGCCCATGATCAGGTACTTCTCCAGTCCCGGCAGGGCCCGCTGCTCCGAGGCGGCGATGATGCCCAGGGCGATGGGCACGTCGTACCCGCTGCCTTGCTTGTGCAGGTCGGCCGGGGCCAGGTTGATGACAATTTTCTTCCCGGGGATGCGGAACCCCTTCGCCTGCAGGGACGTCACCGTCCTGAGCAGGCTCTCCTTCACGGCCGCATCGGCCAAACCCACCAGGTGGATCCCGATTCCCAGGGTGATATCCACCTCCACCGTCACCGGGACCGCTTCGATCCCGACGCATTTCGCTCCGTGTACATATACCAGCATAGTCCGTTTTTGCCCGAACCTACGGAAATCTTTCCGGAGGGAGGACAAGAAACGGAAAAATGTGGCGAAATGTTTTCGGTTGTTTCAAAGAAACATTATTTCCGGTAGATCGCGAACAGGGCGGAGCCGCTGCCGGACATCGCCGCATAGACGGCGCCAGCCTCGTAGAGGGATTGCTTGATTTCCGCGAGGCGGGGGTACTTGGCGAAGACGGTGGCCTCGAAATCGTTCACCACGAGGCCCTTCCACTCCTCGACGGGGCGGGCCAGGATTTCGCGCAGGGAAATCCCGGGCTCCTGCGGGACGATGCCGCGGTAGGCGTCGGCCGTGGACACGGCGATGCCTTCCGGGACGGTCACTTCCACCCGGTAGCCGGAGAGGTCGATGTCGAAGGGTTCGAGGATTTCCCCGCGGCCGGAGCCCAGCATAGGCCGGTTGTAGACGAAGAAGGCGCAGTCGCTGCCGAGCCGGGCGGCGAGCGCGGCGAGCTCCGGGGCGGCGAGCTCCACACCGGCGAGTTCCGCGATCATCCGCAGGGCGAAGGCGGCGTCGGCGCTGCCCCCGCCGAGGCCGGCGCCCACAGGCGAGGTCTTCTCCAGGAAGATCTTCATCGGCGGCAGCTTGTGCCGCTCCGCCAGCAGGCCGTACGCGCGGGCCGTCAGGTCCTTCAGGGGGTCCCAGTCCACGCCTTCCTTCCGGGCGAGCGTGATCAGGAGCTTGCCGTCCGGCGTGATGCCCTGCGCCAGCTGCGAACCGCGGTACGTCTCCTGGAGACGGGCCGAGGTGCGGCTGTAATCGTCGCCGGTGACGATCTCCAGGGTGTCGTGGAAACCGGTGTAGGGGAGGAAGAGGGTGTCCAGGTCGTGGTAGCCGTCTTCGCGGCGGCGGAGGACCCGCAGGCCCACATTCAGTTTGACGTTCGGGCGGGTAATCATACCCGCAAAGTTAGCAAATTATTCCACAGTTACGGACGTGAAATAGCCGTTGAAAGGGAAGTCCGTATGGACGCCGTCCTCCTGGAAGCGGTTCGGCGCCCCGTTGCGGCCCGTCAGGGCGAGGAAGAGGCGTCCGTTCCGGAGCAGGGCGCATCGGCCCGAGACCAGGAAGCCGCCTGTCCCTTCCGTCACCCCGCCGTCGCTCCAGCGGACGCGGAGCAGGTCGCCCCGCCCGTCGGTCACGGTCCATCCCATCCTTTCGCCGTCGGACAGGACGTCCGAGACGGTTTCTCCGGAGAAGGGGGTGAATGTCCTGCCGCCGGCTGTCTGCAGGAAGTAGCGCTTTGCGCCCGCGCCCTGGGCGCAGACGAGCGCCACGACGTCCTCCCCCCAGGCCGCGAGCCGGCTCCAGAGGCAGGATTCCCGGCCGTTGAGCGGCAGCCGAGTCTCCTTCCCGTCCGCCTCCAGGACCAGGCTGCGCGGTTTCGACAGCACGCGGGAGACTTTCCCTCCGGAAACGAGGATGTCCAGCGTCCATTCCGAGGTCGGGAAGGACTGATACCGTTCCGCATTCCGCATCACGTGGTACTCCGTGCCCCGTTCCGAAGGCAGGCAGCACACATAGAAGACATCTTCCCCGTATTCCGACAGGGCGCCGCCGGTCGCCCCGGGCGTGTCGGGGCCGCCCAGGACGACGCCCGTTTCGCTCCGGTACAGGATCCGTCCGTCGATCCGGTAGGTGAAACCGTTCCCGTCCCGGTCCTGGCCCAGGGTGTGGACTCCGTCCTCCCGGACCAGGAAGCCCCGGATGGCTTCCCGCCCCTCGGACCGGAACAGCTCCGCCCCGTCGCGGGCGACGACGGTTTCCGT
The DNA here is from genome assembly GCA_946538425.1 of uncultured Bacteroidales bacterium. Lineage (GTDB taxonomy): Bacteria > Bacteroidota > Bacteroidia > Bacteroidales > UBA932 > Cryptobacteroides. The sequence goes on from CAMNGM010000054.1 coordinate 4,490, forward strand.
GTCCGTGGACCAGTCCGTGTACAGGTGCCCGCCCATATACCGGTGCATATCCGGGTGCACGCTGGCGCCCGCGGGGAGGCTCCGGACCATCTCGCCGTCCCGGTACAGGTCGATCCGGACCTCCCCGTCCACGGCGCAGGTGTCCAGGTCCCAGGCGTATCCGTCCGGGAAGCGGACGGCGGTCAGGTAGACGTGTCCTCCGGACAGGGGCGTGTCCGTGGCGGTGGAGTCCGTCCGGCGTCCGGCGCCGGGCTCGTGGGAACTTCTGGGGGTGCCGGGGAACAGGGGGTCCCGGATGCAGGCCGCCGCGAGGAGGGCGAGGCCGATGATTCCGATCGTGTTGCGCATATCCTTTTTTCGCCCAAGATAGCGCCCCGAAACGAAAAACAACACAAGCTGTTGATAACTTGTGTTGTTTCAGTATGTATTTTATCTGTTTCTTACTTTCCGAACGAGAAGCGCATGCCGGCTTCGAAGTCCATCCGCAGCGGCTGGATGGTCCGGATGGAGCGCGGCTGGTTGCCGTCGAAGTAGTAGCGGAGGGTGGGGTCGAAGTAGATGCCCACGTTCGGGGAGAACTTGAACTCGACGCCGAGACCCAGGCCGGCGGAGAACTGAAGGCCCTGCGCTTTCTGGTGGAGGTGGATGTCGCCTTCGCTGTCGTGGATGAGGAAGAGGTTGTCCACCATTTTCTCGCCCATCCCGTCGATCCGGGCGTGGAAGTTCCAACTGCCGGTGTTCACGATGTTGAAGAACACGTTCACCGGGATGCCGATATAGTGCTGCTGGTTGGTGATGTCGGTGTCGAAGAGCTTCTTGACGAACTCGCCGTTCTCCACTTCCTGGTAGTCACCCAGGAAGGAGCGGCTGAGGTTCGTGTACACGACGCCCGTGCCGATGCCCCAGCGGGGGCTGAAGTCATACCGGAAGCTGATGCCGGCGGAGACCGGAAGGCCGAAGCTGAACTCGGTCCCCTCGCGGGAGATCTTGGTCTCGGTGGGGGCGGGCTTCACGAAGAAGCCGGTGGTGCGGCGGACCGTGGAGGACGGGGCGTCGGGCCGGGTGTTGGACTGGATGTTGCCCAGGATGCCCATCGAGAAGCCCCCCTGGCGGCGGGTCTGCCGCTCTTCGAAGGCGAGCTGCCGGATGGCTTCCCCGTCGGAGGCGAAGGACTCCTGCGGCTCCGCTTCGGCGGTGTCGGTGGCGTCCGGGTCGGTGGCGGTGGTGGCATCCGGGTCGATGACGGCGTCCGGCCTGTGGAGGACCGGCGCTTCCGCCGCCTGCCCGGCCGTCGGCTCCGCCATCTCGGGTTCGGCGGGAGTGTCCGCGGTCCGGGCTTCCGGGAGCTGCGGTCTCACGGCCTGCGCTACGCGGCCTTGCAGCCGGACGGCCTGCTCCTGGATGTCCTGGATGGAATTGACGTCGTCCTCTTCCGGCTGGGTGGCAGCCGGAAGAGGGGCGTCAGTCGCCAGGGCGACGGGTTGTTGTATGGTTGGTTGGTTAGAAAGGTTCTGCGCAGGTCGCAGCAGCACGAAAGCGGCTGCCGCGGCGGCGACGGCGGCGGCCCCGAGGCCGCGCCAGAGCCAGACGGGAACCGCGCGCTTCCGGGCGGTCCGGTCCAGGCCGGCCTCCACGCCCTTCCACACATCCGGCGAAACGGATTCCTCCGCTTCCGCCATCAGGTTCCTCACATATATGTCAAATTCGTTCTCTTTCATTTTTTCTTCTGTTCCTCGGTCCTTTGAATCATTTCCTGCAGCCTGATCCGCGCCCGCTGGAGCTTGGAACGCGAGGTCGCTTCGTTGAACCCCAGCGTCTGGGCAATCTCTTTGTGGGAATATCCTTCGATCACGTACATATTGAAGACGGTGCGAGCGTCGGCGGGGAGTCGGGCGATGAGCGCCATCAGTTCGCGGTATCCCATCTTCTGGGCGGGCGTCGCCTCCTCCGTGAAGAGCCCGCGGGCTTCTTCGATGTCGTCGCTGAGTTTCAGGGCGTCCGTCTTCCGCAGATGCATCAGGGCAGTATTGACAAAGATCCGTCGGGCCCAGCCTTCGAAGGACCCTGCCCCCGAATAGCTGTCAAGCCTGGAAAACAACGTGACGAATCCGTCCTGCAGCACGTCCTCGGCCGTGGGCCGGTCCCCGACATAGCGGAGACAGAGTGCCATCATCTTGGGGGCGAGGGCGTCGAAAAGGCGCTTCTGCGCCTTCCGGTCGCCGCTCCGGCAGGCCGGAACCAGTTGTTCCAGGGTGCCGCCCCCCGCAGGAGGATCATCGGTTGCCGTCCAGGTTATAAGATGCAATTTGCCGATCAAACGTTTCATCCCTCCCGGAAAAAAGTATGTGAACACAAATTTGGTAAAATTTTCCGTGATTTGTATTATTTTTGTAAGTCGACTTATGAACAACGGACAGTCAACGAACATGAGAAGAAGGATTTTGCTGGCCGGCCTGCTCTATCTGCTGAGTTCCATCGCCTTCGGGCAGAATGTCGAAAACCAGCTGATGGACGCGGTGGCCCTTTACAATAGCCGTAACTTTGCGCAGTCCCGCACCCTGCTCCAGACCCTCTCCAAGGCGGCTCCAGACAACGATGCCGTCTGGTACTACCTGGGCCTGGACGAGGCGATGCTCGGCAATGCCGACGCGGCCGCTTCCCACCTGCGCAAGGCCGTGGAGCTGGATCCGCACAACTACTGGTACAAGCGCCGCCTCGCGGACCTCTACCAGGCGGCCGGCGAGACCGAGATGGTCATCCAGATGGACGAGAGCATCCTGTCGGAGTTCCCGGACAAGACGGAGGTCCTGTACGACCTCCTGAGCCTGTATATCAAGCAGCAGGACTTCGAGAAGGCGCTCCGCGCGCTCGACGACATCGAAAAGACCGCCGGCCCCAGCGAGCAGGCCGCCCAGACCCGGTACGACATCCTGCGGCAGCAGGGCCGCGACGAGGAAGCCCTCCAGGTCCTCGTGGACTTCAACGACCAGTTCACCTCCCCTTCCATCCTGTCGATGATGGGCGACTACTATCTCTCCGCGCACAAGGACTCCCTCTCGCTTGCGTGCTACGACGAGGCGCTCCTCACCCAGAGCGACTATGTCCCCGCCATCCTGGGCAAGTCCGAGGTGTACCGCCTCGGCCGCCGTTATCCCGAATACTTCGCCACGCTGGACGCGTTCATCGACAACGGGAACGTCCCCGTGCAGGCCAAGGGAATGTATGTGGGGAATGTGGTCCGCAGCCTGGACCCGAAGCTCATCAACCTGCACCGCGACGGGTTCGACGAGGTGGTGGACCGCCTCGTGGACCGGCATCCGTCCGACACGACGGCCCTCGCCACCGCCGGCGGCTACTACTACGCGACCGGCCGGCTGGAGAAGGGCGTGGATTGCTTCACGAAAGCGGCCGACCTCCATCCCGAGAGCCTGAACCAGACGGTCTCCTGCATCCAGATCCTGATGATGGCCGAGCGCTGGGGCGAAGTCCGGGACCGCTGCATCGCCGCCTTCGACCGCTTCCAGGAGCTGGGCTTCATGGAGTACCTGAACTCGGCGAACTACTACCTGAAGGACTACGACGCCGTCATCCGGAATTGCCGGTACCTGATCGCCCGGGAGCCCGGGAACCAGGACCTCGTCAAGAACTGCTGGTCGCAGATCGGCGACATGCATCATCTGCTCGGGGATTCGAAATTGGCCTACAAGGCCTATGACAAGGCCTTGAAGATCGACCCGTCCTACGCGCCGGTCCTGAACAACTACGCCTACTACCTGAGCGAGGAGGGCAAGCGCCTCAAGAAGGCGCTCGCGATGTCCAAGAAGACGGTGGAGGCCGAGCCGGACAACGCCACCTACCTGGACACCTACGGCTGGATCCTGCATCTGCTGGGGAAGGACAAGGAGGCGAAGCCGTATTTCAAGCACGCGATGCTGTACGGCGGCAAGGACAGCGCCGTCCAGCTGGACCACTATGCCGAGGTCCTCTACGCCCTCGGCGAATACGACCTGGCGCAGGTCTACTGGAGCCAGGCCAAGACCAAGGATACGGAAGGGGAGATCCCCGACCTGGAACAGCGGGTGGCCGCCCGTCTCAAGGCCATCGGCAAATGAGGCGTTTCCTTCCTGTCGTCCTGGGGCTGCTCCTGATGGGGGCGGCGGTGTCCGCGCAGGACACCCGCCGCCAGGAATCCCGCAAGGCGCAACTCGAGAAGGAGATCGCCGCCATCAACCGCCAGCTCAAGGACAACGCCCGCTCTTCGAGCCGGGCGCTGACGGACCTGTCGCTGGTGCGCCGGAAGATCGCCGCCCGGCAGGAGCTCATCGCCGAGAGCGACCGCGAGATCCGCGCCCTGGACGATTCGATGCAGGTCCGCCAGCGGGAGATCGACCGCCTGCAGGCCCGCCACGACACCCTGTCCCTGTATTACAACCGCCTGGTGCGGGGCGCCTACAAGAACCGGGACAGCCGGCTCTGGTATATGTACATCCTCTCCAGCGAGAACATCGGCCAGGCCGTCCGCCGCTTTGGCTACCTGAAGGGCCTGTCCCGGAATATGTCCGAACAGGCGAAGCGCATCCAGGAGACCGCCGCGGAGCTCGAGCTCGAGAGAGACCGGCTCGCGGGGCTCAAGGAGGAGGCGCAGGTCCTGCGCGGGCAGCGGCAGGCCGACGTGGAAGCCCTCCGCGCCGAGGAAGGGGAGTCCGCCTCCCTGGTCGCCCGCCTGGAGAAAGACCGCCGCAAGTACCAGGACGAGCTACGCAGGAAGAACCGCGAGGTGGAGGCCCTGAACCGCGAGATTGCGGCCATCATCCGCAAGGCCACCGCCAAGCCCAAGTCCGGCGGCAAGACCTCCAAGGGCGGGAAGACCACCTCGACCGCCGTCGACGAGAAGCTCTCCAGCAGTTTCGCCGCCAACAAGGGCCGCCTTCCCTGGCCCGTCGAGGGGACGGTCATCGAGTCCTACGGCCAGCACTACCACCCGGTGTACAAGAACGTCAAGCTGCCGTTCAACAACGGCGTCACCCTCGCCGTCTCCCGCGGCGCCCAGGCCCACGCGGTCTTCGACGGGACGGTCGCGCAGGTGGTCGTCATCCCCGGTTACAACCAGTGCGTCCTGGTCCAGCACGGGTCTTACTTCACCTTCTACTGCAAGCTGAAGTCGGTCACCGTCAAGGCCGGCGAGAAAGTGAAGACCGGCCAGGCGCTCGGCACCGTGGACACCCTCTCCGGCGAGGACCAGTTCCACTTCCAGCTCTGGCAGGAGCGCACCCCGCAGAACCCCGAGAACTGGCTTCGGTAGGACCTCCCGCCGCCCCTTGTTGAAAACTCCCGCCCGGAAGTAACAAGAAAGTTCCAATTTAGAACGATTCAAAATTAAATAATTTTGTAATCGTTTGAAAATCAGTGAATTAACAGTGTTTTGGGGTGCCTGTTGATAACTTTTTCCGGGAGAAACCGTTTTTATTTGCAGGGAAAGAATTATCTTTGTCCCTGCGGTCCCTAGCCCCCACACTCGGACCCCCTGAAACGTAAGTAACAACATAAACATAAACCTGATGGCATCCGGCCTCGAAAAAGCGCCGGCGCTGTCTCTAACTGACACATAACGCTATGGTAAAACGTGTACTGAAACGCGACGGAAGACACGTCGAATTCAACAACCAGAAAATCGTAGCCGCCATCCTCAAGGCGATGGATGTCACCGAAGCCGGTGAAGACATCGTGCTCGCCGCCCAGATCGCCCACGCGATCTCCACCCTCGAGAAGGAGGAGATGACCGTGGAGGAGATCCAGGACGTCGTGGAGAACCAGCTGATGAACAGCCCCCGCCAGGAAGTGGCGAAGGAGTACATCCGCTACCGCAACAAGCGGAACATGGCCCGCAAGGCGAAGACCAACGAGATCTTCCAGACCATCATCGACGCGCAGGTGAACGACATCACCCGCGAGAATGCGAACATGAACGCCGATACGCCGGCGGGCATGATGATGAAGTTCGCCTCCGAGGCCACGAAGAGCTACGTGGACGAGTGCCTCCTGTCGGACCCGGTCCGCGAAGCCGTCGCCCAGAACTATATCCACATCCACGACAAGGACTACTATCCCACGAAGTCCCTCACCTGCATCCAGCACCCGCTGGACATCATCCTGGAGCACGGCCTGAAGGCCGGCCACGGCGAGTCCCGTCCCGCGAAGCGCATCGAGACGGCCTCCGTCCTCGCCTGCATCTCCATGGAGACGGTGCAGAACGAGATGCACGGCGGCCAGGCCATCCCGGCCTTCGACTTCTATCTCGCCCCGTTCGTGCGCAAGACCTTCGAGGAAGAGGTGGACCAGGTCAGCGACCTGTTCAACACCGACTACAGCGACCTCAAGAAGGCGGAGATCGACGACTACCTCAAGCGGGACCTCATCGGCCTGCAGGGCCGCGACCGCGCCTTCCAACACGCCATCAACCAGACGGTGGGCCGCGTCCACCAGGCGATGGAGGCGTTCGTGCACAATATGAACACCATCCACAGCCGCGGCGGCAACCAGGTCGTCTTCTCCTCCATCAACT
>CAMNGM010000055.1 GCA_946538425.1 uncultured Bacteroidales bacterium
TACCCCGCGGCCTACCCCGCCAGCCCTTTGAGGTGCTGACGGAGGTGGTAGACGGACATGTGGACCCGGGTGCCGGAGGAGTGGGCGGCTTTTGTCGATCGGGTCCGGACGCGGCTCTCAGAAGCCGGCTACGACTTGGGTCCTTATCGGTTGCATGTGACGCTTGCGCGCGTGCCGATAAAAAGCATCAGGCAATGGATGTTCTCCGTCGGCTCCCGGAGCGGCCTTGTCCCTTGACGGGTTTTCATTGGGCCTAGACCCTGAACCCGATCCGGCGGGCGCTTTTGTGCGAGGAGAGGGTTTCCTCGTCGCAGTAGGTGACGAGTTCGCCGAGGGAGGCCTTGTGGCCGGAGAGGACGTAGCCGACGGCGGCCTCTTCGGTGAAGCCTTTGGCGTTCACTTTCTTGTAGATGCGGTCCAGGCTGGCGGCCACCTCGGGGACCTCCAGGGCCCCGGGGCGCCAGTTCTTGTCAGTGACGGGTTCTTTTCTTCTCATCCTGTGTCTTTGTTTAGGCGGCGTGGTTGCCCAGCCGCTGTCTCACGTGATAGACGGCCATATAGGCGGCCTGCTTGGAGAGTTCCTCGCGCTCGGCGATCTCCTCGTAGTCGAGGTCCTGCGCCAGGTACAGGAGGATCCGCCTGTCGCGGTCCTGCCGGAGGCGGTCGTGGAGCTCCTCCACGAACTCGTCCTGGAGGAGCTGGCGGTCCGCGCAGTCGTCGCAGGACAGTCCTTCCGCCTGGGCGTCGGCATCGTCGTCCCAGCAGCCGCCGATGTTCTCCCGCTTCCGCTTGTCGGTCGCCGCGTCGTTCACCGCGTTCTTGGCGATGGCCCAGATCCACGTGAACTCTTCGCCCTTGGCCGGGTCGTAGGACTCCTGCGCGCGCCACATCCGCGTGACAACGTCTGCCACAATGTCTTCCTTGTCAGCTTCGGTGAAGAAGCCCGCGAACTTCTTGCTGACATAGCTCCTGACAGCCTTGCCAGCCGTCCTCCAATAATCTTTCGGGTCGATTGCTAACATCTTGATTTGTAATCGGTTAGTTGGTTTAGTGTGTAAGTGGTTCCGCGAAGATACCAAGGCGAGAGTGCGAAGCAGCCTCGCCGGGCAATGCCCGGTAAGAGATCATAGAAGCCTATGAGGGGATGGTTATCTGACAGTTGACATTTGCCCCTTGCGGTAGCAAGAACTGTGCCAATGCGTGAAATTCACGCGCTTATTTGCGTAATTTTTACATATGCAATCCCTGTCGCCAAAAACGCCGCAAAGATAGGCGAGGATTGTGCTAAAGTGCTGCACAACCTTGCCTTTTTTGATAGTATTTGCGAAACTTTTCGTCATGGCGTAGGGGCTTGCATAATGATATACGGAAAGACGCTTTTTTTCTTTCAGCCCGTTTGGAAAAAAACGCAAAAAAAAGATTCCCCCGGAAAACCGGAGGAATCTGGAGGAGAACGGTATGCCTTTTTTCTCAGAACCCCGAGCCGAACTGCACCCAGTACTTGTCCTCGAGGGCTTTCCAGGCGCGGACGCTTTCCTGGTAGATGTATTCGGTGTAGGCGTTCAGGGCGGCGGGGGAGACGGGACCGGTGGGGGCGCCGTCCAGGGCCAGGTTCTCGAGCCGGAGGATTTCCGCGTTGAAGCCGGCCTTGGTGCTCTGCCAGGAGAGGGTGGCGAGCTTGTTGGCCCGGCGGAACTGCCAGAGGGCGCAATCCTCGACATACTGCCTCTGTCCGCAGGTCTCATAGGCCTTCGGGAGCGCGGTGGTGCCGCAGAAAACGGGGATCCGGGGGCTTTGGCCGGGGTTGTCCAGCGACAGCCAGCACACGCCGCCCACCTCGTCGGGAAGCCAGGCGCGGAGCTGGGTCACGTGCGAGTAGGCGCACCAGGCCACGGCCACGGTCCGCCGGAATTCGACGGTCCCCGGGGCGATGGTGTTCAGGGTGTTCCGCATCGTGGTCGTCAGCCACGGGTTCGCGACGGGGCTCACGACCGTGTCGGCCGGATGCTGCTTGTTGGCGGCCCGCGCCATCTTCACGTCCTTGGTCATGTCGAAGTCCGTCCCTTCGTAGGTCTCCCGGTAGAGCGCCATCACCTCGCGGATGTCGACGGGTTTCTCGGGCTTGACGGAGAAGGGGAGCTCGTCCATCTCGTAGGTGAGGCCGAGGGAGGGGGCGAAGTGGTTCAGGATGAAGTACTCGCGGTCGTTGAAGTTCTTGCCCTTGGCATAGTCGGTATTGAAGCATTTCCAGAAGACGAACTCGCCCTTCCCGTCCCAGAGCCCGTTGTCGAGGGCGACCTTCTCCACATTGGCCGATGCCATCATATCCTTGCTTTTCCGGTCGATCTTGCCGATCCGGGGGATGTTGGCGGAGACGGCGACGTGGTCGTCGGGGACCCGCTTCGCCACCCAGGCGGCGCCGATCCGGTCCTTGCCGATGCCGACGATCTCGAATTGCCAGACCTCGTTCTTGTCGGCCACCGTGAGGCATTCGCCGCCGTCGCCGTAGCCGTATCGCTCGGCCAGGGCGCCCATCAGGCGGATCGCGTCCCGGACGTTGTCGCAGCGCTGCAGGGCGACGCGCTCGAGTTCCTCGATCGTGAACCAGCCGGCGGCGTTCACGAGGGTGTCCGGGCCGCCGAAGGTGGTTTCGCCGATGGCCAGCTGCTTCTCGTTGAGGCAGGGATAGGCCGTGTTGAGGTAGGCGTAGGTATGGGCCGCCTCCGGGATTTCGCCCATCAGCCTGACACCCGTGGTGTCCCCGCGGAAGCTGGTGTGCATCGTGCCCCGGAGGACCGGATGCATCGTCCCGGGCGCGTGGTCGGCGGCGGGCTCCATCTGGGCCCACGTCCGGTATCGGCCGTCGCAGGTGTGGGAAGTCATCACGGAACCGTCGGTGGAGGCCTTCCGGCCCACCATGATGGACGTGCAGCTCTGGCCGTCGAATTCCTGGAATTCCTGGGCGGAGAGCTGGCTGCCGATGGCCAAGGCGGCCACGAAGGAGAAGAATCGTTTCATGGACAAATCGTTTGTCCAAAGTTACGGAAAATCCCCGAAAAAACCGTTTTACACTTTTCGGCCGAAATCGGCCCCCGAGCGCCCTGGGAAGGCCCTTTTCACGCAAAATTCCCCGGATTTTGCGTGAAATGCCCTTTCCAGCGGCCGTCCCGCCCTCCGGGAATCGGCCTTCCAGCCCCCTGGACGCCCCTTTTGGAACTTAAACGTTTAATCTTTTTTTAAAACGGCTCTTTTCCCGATGTTTGCCGGAGAAACTGTAAGATTTGTGCGTATGAAGAAAATCATTGAAGTAGTCCGTTACGGAGAGAATGACATCCGGTTCCACACGGACATCGATCCGCTCCAGGATCCCGACACCATCCATCAGACGGTCACCGAGCTGGCCATGGCCATGATGACCACCCTGTGGGGCGGGAACGAGCAGGCCGTGCTGGCCATGATCCGGGCCCTCGCGATCGCGGACCTCGGCGTGAGCGTGAACCGCCGCCAGATGGTCGGCTTCCTCGACGATGCCTCCGGCATGCTGGAAGCCTCCATCCGCGACGCCCGCAAAGCCTTCGAGCAGTCCGGCGGCAAAGTGATGGTCTTCGGCCCCGGCGTCGCCCCGCCCAAGTCGCGGAGCTAGGCGATGCGACGCATCGTTCGGAGGGTGCTCCCTGACGGGAGCATCGGCAATGTCCAGCCTTTCCATATTTACCTGGAGGGCCTGGAGAAGGCGGTGCTGTGCCGCGACGACAAGGATTATGACGCCTTTGTCAAGATCATTTGCCTGGCGGCCAGACGGAAAAACGTCATCGTAGTCATCTATGTGGTCGTTTCCAATCATAGTCACGCCACCGTCCTGGCCCGATGCCAGGATGATGCTGACAGTTACGGTGAGGAGGTGAAGAAGATGGCGTCGATGTGGGTGTCCGGCCGTTATGGGGAACGGAAGCTGCTTCGCGGGGTGGACATGAGCGCTTCTTGTCTGGACAGTGACTGGTATCTGCGCAATACGCTCGCCTATGTTCCGCGCAACGCCTTGGACAATGGCTGTAATGTCAACGAGTACCGTTGGTCCGGATACCGGGCGATGTTCCGGGGCCGGATTCCTCCCGGGGCTCCAGGCCCCGTTCGGAAAGTCGCGGAGATGACCCGCCGGGGACACCGGGCTCTCTTCCATACGGGAGACGACCTTTCCGGTGTCCCTTGGCTGGTCGATGCCGATGGCTGTCTGGTTCCCGAAAGTTTCTGCGACACGGACTATCTGGAGCAGGCCTTCAACCACGATCAGGCGTATTACATCCGGACGATCGGGACCGTGAACGTGGCGGAAATGCGTCAGCGGCTCGTGGATGGGCCTCGGACAATGCATACCGACGGCGAAGTCTTGAAGGATGCGGCGGCCGAGGCCCAGCGTTGGTTCGGAACGGACTTGTCCGCCCTGAGCCTCCTCCAGAAGACGAGGCTCATCCCTTACTTCAACCGGACGCGGAAAACGACCGTGCGGCAATTGGCGCGCGTCTTCGGTTTGGGCCGCGAGACTGTCAAGGCCATCCTTCACCCTCGTTGACGAGCCCGATACCCTTAGCCGGTCAAGCCGATGTACAAGGTGTGATTTTTCGTGTCACACCTTGTACACCGAAAAGCCCTCTGACGGTGCTGGAATGGCATTCCTATGTACAAGGTGTCCCACATAAAAACACACCTTGTACAGGCGGGCTGAAGGGGGCGAAAGGGCCGCTAGATAACGCCGGGAGCAGCGTCGCCCCGCCCAAGTCCCGGAACTAGCCGCTAGAACTTCGCGTCGCCCCGCACGAAGACGGGGATGGTGGCGAGGTCGACGGCGGTTTCGACCCACTGGCCGCCTTCGTAGGTCGTGCCGGTCCAGTAGTCGCGCCAGCCGTCTTCACAGGCGGGGAGGTAGGTGCGCCAGGAGGTGACGCCCGGGGCGGTGACGGGATGGACGAGGTAGGCGGGGCCGAACATATAGGTGTCGTCCTGCCGCAGGGCCTCCGGGTCGTCCGGGAAGTCGAAGACGAGCGGGCGCATCATCGTGTAACCCTCCCGGGAGACGCGCTTGGCGCAGTCCAGGATGTAGGGCTCCAGCTTTTTGCGGAGGCCCATATAGGAGGCGATGATTTCGTAGGTCTCGGGGAAGTAGTGCCAGGGCTCGGTCTCGCTCATATAGCCGTGGACCCGCATAAAGGGCAGGAAGGTCGATGCCTGGACCCACCGGACGAGGCGCTCCTGGTATTCGGCCGAGGTGTACTGGTCGCCGGGGCGGAAGAAGCCGCCGGCGTCGAAGGTCCACCAGGGCAGGCCGGAGGCCATCTGGCCGAGGCCGCCCGCGATCTGCCGCCGCAGCGTGCCGAAGTCGTTGCCCACGTCGCCGGACCAGGTCACGACGCCGTAGCGCTGGGCGCCCGGGAAGGCGCTCCGGGTCAGGATGACCGGCGAGAACCCTTCGGCGGTAAGCGCCTGATACATCGTCCGGTTGACCATCAGCGGATACACGTTCCGGTACCATTCGCCCGGAATCTGGTCCTTGCCGATGCGCCGGCCCGCGAGGTCGTCGTTCTCCGGCTCCGTCGCGTCGAACCACCAGGCGTCGATGCCGAACGGCCGGGCCAGGCTGTCCACGAAGTTCCGGGCGTAGAACGCGGCGACGTCCGGATTGAAGAAGTCGATCCAGTCGGTCCCGTCGATGTAGCTGCCGCGCTCCGTCAGCCGCTTCCCGAGGTTCGAGTTCTTGTCCACCTTGGACCAGACGGAAATCATGAAGCGCGTCCCCAGCCCGTGCAGGGTGTCGGTCAGGGCCTTCGGGTCGGGATAGTGCTCCCGGTCGAACTCCATCGAGTTCCAGCCGGTGGGCCCCCACCACTGCCAGTCCTGGACGATGACATCCAGCGGCAGGTCGCGCTCCTTGAACTCGCGCGCGTTGGCCAGGATTTCCTCCGACGAGTGGTAGCGCTCGCGGCAGTGGATGTAGCCGAACATCCAGTCCGGCATCTCGGGGACGGGGCCCGTGAGGGTGCGGTAGGCGCCGATCACGTCATCGGCCTTGCCCGCGAACACCGTGAAGTCCAGCGCCGCGGCGACGGGGGAATGGAAGGTGGTCGCGCCATCGACCTTCTTCCAGTAGAGCACGGGGGTGTCCGTGCGGACGCCCTCGACCGCGAGGGTGTGCGTGCCGGCCGTCAGGTCGACGAGGGCCGACGTGGTGGGCGGCAGCCAGGTGTTGGACACGTCCACCACGGGCTCGCCGTCGATGGCGAGATAGTGCCGCCGCGCCATCTTCTGGCCGACGTCCAGCAGGAGGGCGTAGGTGCCGTCCTCGGGGATGTCGACGCTGCCGGCGAAGGACCGCGAGAAGCGGCGCTCCCGCCGGTTGCCGGCGGTGCCGGTGGCGTTGACCGTCTGGCCCTCGCCGTCCTCGCCGTCCACGGCCAGCGCGACGCTTTGATCCGCCGGGTTGAAGTCCGTGAGGCCGTAGTTGTTCCACAGCAGGCCGTACCCCTTGTTTGACAGGATGAACGGCAGGGCGATCTGCGTGTTCACCTGCGTGAGCCGCCGCGTGACGCCCCGGACATTCAGGAAGCCGTCCTGGAACTGGCCGGTGCCGTAGAGAAACTCGTCCTCCGGAGAGGCGAGCCGCAGGGTGGCGTCGTAGGTGGGCTCTCCCTGGACGGTCGACGGGACGAGGCGGTGGCTTTCCTCCTGGAGGAGGACGTTGCCGTCGGCGTCACGGAAGGTCAGGACGCCGTTCTCGTAGCGCGCCGCCATCCCGGCCGTCTTCACTTCGACGGCGCCGTTTTTCCGGGTGACCTTGAACTTGGGCGCGGCCACTTCCTCCACATAGACGAGTTCGTCCAGCGGCTTGTAATCAGCGGGTTCCAGGCGTACCCGGATCGCATTGTCCATCAGCGGGAGCAGCACCAGCGTCCCCTCGTCCGTCGCGATGCGGACTTCGTTCCTTGAACAGCCGGCGAGCGCGAGGAGGCCCGCCAAGAGAATCAGTATCTTTTTCATAATCAGAAGGTTTTCGTAATGGTCAGGACGCCGGCGGAGAGCGGCTCGACGTGCAGGGTCACCGCATTGTCCCGGGCGGCGGGGGCGGCGTGCCGGAGTGCGACGGCGTGCTTGTCCGCCATGCTGTTCGCGGCGGTCAGGGAGCCGGGGGCGTAGAAGTCATAGGCCGTACCGGCGATGCCTTTCCAGTCGCCGGAGACGGTCAGGTCGCAGGCCTTCTCGGTGGGATTCACCACCTTCACGATGACGTCGCGGCCGTTCTCCGACAGGGTGGTGACGACGCTCAGGTCGCCGGTGTCGCCCGTGTAATCCAGCCGGTACCGGGAGAAGTGGTCGTACCAGAGTTCCGTCACCTGGTAGTTCGGGGCCACGAACAGGTCCTTGTAGTCGAAGTTGATGAAGGCGTTGTTCCAGTCGGGGGCGTCGGTGCGGCGGATGAACAGGGCGGCGGCGCCCATCGCGACGACGTCGCGGGCCTCGCACGCGTTCAGGAAGCCGCCGGCGAAGAGGCCCGTCCGCCAGTCGGTGCTGTTCAGGTTCCATTCGGAGATGAACAGCTTCACGTTCGGGTTGGGGCACTCGGCGATCATCTTCGCGTAGCGGTCGTACTGCTCGCCCAGGCGCTTCGGCCCGGTGGCGTAGCCGCCGGCCTGCTCGTAGTGGTGGAGGCTCAGGTAGTCGAAGTAGTTCGCCGACCGCCGGAGGAAGTCCCCGTCCTCGCGGAAGCCGCCACAGGCGATGATCTTGATGGAGGGATCCACCTGGCGCATCGCCGTGGAGAAGTCCCGGACGCATTTCTCGTAGCGCTCGATGCCCATCTCCCACATCTCGTTGTCGATCTCCCAGTATTTCACGTTGTAGGGCTCCGGATGACCGTTGGCGGCGCGCTTGGCGCCCCACTCGTCCGTGGCGGGGGCGTTGCAGTACCGCACCCAGTTCACGGCATCCGCGAGGATGGCGTCGTATTCCTCGGCCGGGCGCTCGAAATGGACGGACACCACGATCACGGGCTCCGTATTCACTTCCCGGCAGAACTTGATGAACTCGTCCGTGCCGAAGCAGTTCTGGTCGTAGTCCATCCACATCCAGTGCGGCCAGCGGTAGCGCTGCTCCTGCGGGCCGACGCCCCACTGCCAGTAGTACTGGGCCACGTAGCCGCCGCCCGGCCAGCGCAGGCAGGTCGGGTGCAGGTCCTTCACGGCATGCAGGATGTCCGGCCGGAAGCCGCCGTTCGCCCTTCCCGTGGCCGTGGAAAGCGTCACCTGGTCCACCAGCAGCGTGCCGCCGGCCGCCAGGATGGCGAAGTCGGCGTCGCCGGACAGCTCGCCCGCCGGCAGGGAGATGTCGAACTTCTTCCACGCCGGGCCCGGGATGCCGAGCGCCTGCTCCCGCAGGATGCGCCCGGCCCGGACCAGCGCGACGCTGAGCCGGGCGTCGCCCTTGGCATAGACCGAGCCCACGAACGTCTCCCCGGGCACCACGTTCTGCGGTCCCTGGGCGATGCCCGCCGCGGTCGCGCCGGCGGTGATTTCCTGCGCGTAGTCCATATTGACGGCATCCCCCTTCACGAGGCGGTACCCGCCTTCGCCGAAGGCCGTCCAGTGCGGGGCGATGTCGGGAATCCGGACATCTTCCGGAAGGCCTTCGAACAGGACGGTCTTCCCGTCGGCCGAAGTCACGCGGATGTTCTTGTAAAGGGCTTCCGTATAGTTCTCCCACAGGGTGAGGGTATTCTGCGGGCGGCTGTCGGGAACCTTGCAGGACAGGACTTGCCTGCCGTCCCACCAGACGCGCACGTGTTGTCCCCGGCAACTGATCTTCAGGTGGTGCCAGGCCTCCTGGTCCAGCTGGGCGGGCTGCGCCGCCTTCGCGGCCAGCGGCTCCAGCGTGACGACCTTCCTGCTCCGGCCGTTGAAGGAGACTTCTTTCTCGACCCGGGTGGAAAGGGCGAACTGGGCGCCGGTGACGGCCTTCTGCGCCTTGGCGAGGGCCTTCGCCTGGTTGTCGGCCTCGATCTGGGCCTGGGTCTGCGCCAGGGCGAACCGCTGCCCTTCGTAGGCCGGGTCATACAGGCGCAGGTAATAGGAATCCGATCCGTCCGCGAGGTCCTTGAAGGCGAAGCGCAGGTCCAGCAGGCCGCCGCTCCAGCGACGGCCGGGCAGGAGGTACGCCCGCCATTTGACGTCCATCTCCAGGTCGTACCGGTCCGTGTCCAGGGAGGCGAGGCGGATCGGCTGCTCATAGCGCGTCGGGGAATGCAGCACCGCGTCGTCGTCGGCGAACCAGCCGTCGAAGTACCCGTCCCGCGGGGGGATGCCGGGATAATGCTCCGGCTCGAACGACCGTCCGTACATCAGTTCCTGCCACACGCCGTTGTTCGCGGAAAAATAAATGTGCTCAAAGAGCTGCCCGTACAGCATCGGGTCGATGTTCCCGGCCGGCTTCCCGGACTTCACCTGGATGGACATCTGCCCCCAGGCCATCCCGCTCGCGAGGAGCGCCGCAACGAAGAGGAGAAAACGTTTCATACCGTTTTAGTACTTTTCACAAATATAGTAAATTCTTGTCATTCCGGGCCTTTTTTCGTACCTTGCATCGTATGAGCAAGTTTTCTTCCCTCCTGAAGAAGTGGTCCGACAGCTCGCTGGTGCTGCGGATTGTGGTCGGCCTGGTGATTGGCGCCGTGCTGGGACTGCTGTGCCCGCAGTGGAAGGCGGTCGGCATCCTGGGACAGGTGTTCGTGAGCGCCCTGAAGGCGATTGCGCCGGTGCTGGTCGCGCTGCTCGTGGCCTCGTCCATCGCCAAGGCGAAGGGCGGGCTGGGTCCTCGCTTCCGCACGGTCATCGTCCTGTATCTGGTGTCCACCCTCTGCGCCGCCCTGTTCGCGGTGGTGGCGAGCTTCCTGTTCCCGGTGACGATCAAGCTGCAAGGGGTCGAGGGTGCCGGCAGCGCGCCCGGCGGCCTGTCCGACGTCTTCCTGACGCTCCTGACGAGTATGGTGATGAATCCCGTCCTGGCCCTCGCGCAGGCCAACTACATCGGCATCCTGTTCTGGTCCATCATCCTGGGCTTCGCCCTGAAACTGCTCTCTTCGGAACGGACCATCGGGATCTTCAGCGACCTGGCGGACGTCGTCTCGCAGATTGTCCGCTGGATCATCCAGTTCGCGCCCTTCGGCATCCTGGGCCTCGTGTTCTCATCGGTCTCGGAGAGCGGCCTGGAGATCTTCCGGGACTATGGGAAACTTCTCCTCCTGCTGGTGGGCTGTATGTGCTGCACCGCTTTCCTCGTGAATCCCTTCATCGCCTGGCTGCATATCCGGAAGAATCCGTATCCGCTGTATTGGAAGTGCTTGAAAGAGAGCGGTCTGAACGCGTTCTTCACGCGTTCCTCCGCCGCGAACATCCCCATCAATATGGACCTTTGCAAGCGGCTCGGCCTGGACGAGGAGTTCTACAGCGTGAGCATCCCGCTGGGGTCGACGGTGAATATGAACGGCGCGGCCGTGACCATCACGGTCCTCTCGCTGGCCGTGGCGAATACGGTGGGCGTGGAGGTGAGCTTCGCCTCGGCGCTCTTCCTGTCGCTGGTCGCCACCCTCGGCGCCTGCGGCGCCTCCGGGGTGGCCGGCGGCTCCCTTCTCCTTGTCCCGATGGCCTGCTCCTTCTTCGGCATCGGCAACGACATCGCGATGCAGGCGGTCGCCGTCGGCTTCATCATCGGCGTCGTCCAGGACTCCGTCGAAACCGCCCTCAACTCCTCCTCCGACGCCTTCTTCACCGCCGTCGCCGAATACCACGACCGGCGGAAAAACGAAGCCTCGCTTTCCCGCCGGTCATAGGATAAAGGAAGACTAGCGGCTGCCGCCGCCGAAGCCGCCGCCGGAGAAGCCGCCGCCTCCGCCGAAGGAGGTGTGGCCGCCGGTGCCCC
>CAMNGM010000056.1 GCA_946538425.1 uncultured Bacteroidales bacterium
CCCAGAACTACACCATCGTCCTCAAGGTCGATGACAACCCCACCGAGGAAATCCGCACCGGTGCCGTGAAGATCGTCCGCGCCGGTACCGACGAGGCCCTCCAGACCATCACCATCGCCCAGAAGGCCGGTGAGGCCGAGCCCAAGCCCGAGATGGAGCCCTACACCCCGGCCGGCTGGGACAAGGTGTTCGACATCTCCGATTATAAGGTGAATTCCACCTTCATCTGGGACACCCCGATTTCCGTGAATCCCGGCAATGTCACGCTGCAGGTGAAGTTCTTCTCCAAGCACTGGAACGACCACAAGTTCAACGAGAAGGATGCCCAGGGCCGTACCCTGTACAGCAACCGTCTCGGCGAGTTTGCCAATTCCGACGAAAGCAAGTCCGTCCTGTTCCGCTTCTCCAACGACGGTGACGCCGACGGTCAGCTGTGCCTCAACGCCGGGGTCTTCGGTGTGAACCAGGAGCAGGTCCGCAAGGGCGACGCCCCGTACGTATGGCCCCTCAACGAGTGGGTTGTCATGACCATCGTCAGCGACGGGACCCAGGTCCACGTCTATGACGACGATGAACTCATTGCCTCCTACAATGCCCGCCCGGCTGACAGCTGGGATCTGAACCGCTTCGACATCTCCATGACTTGGGATGACGGCAGCAACTGGCCGCTCGCCCAGGCGTTCAACGGCTACATCGGCTTCGCCCGTGTCTGGAACCGTGCCCTGAGCGTGGAGGACATCGCCGCCACCCTGTGCGAAGTGCCCGCCGGCAAGGCCGAAGGTCTCGCTGCCAACTGGGTCTTCAACGGTGCCGAGGACAAGTATGTCGCCAATACGGTGAACGAGGCCCAGAGCCTTGATTTCACCGACTGCTGGGACGGCAATGGCAACCGCAAGGACAACGGCGATGCCGCCGCGGCCGCGTGGAAGACCCTTGCCGACGCCCAGATGGAAGGCATCTGCTACCGCGAGAAGGGCAGCGGTGACAACCCTGGCGGCGGCGACCAGCCCGGCGGCCAGACCCTCACCGGCAAAGTGTTCAAGATCACCCCGGAACTCTCCGAGAACTGGCTGCTCGAGAAACCCACCGAGCTCACCAACGCCACCATCGAATGGCACTTCTTCGCCAACAGCTGGCACGAGCCCGGCATGCCGAACCGCCTCGGCGCGGTCGAGGACCGGAGCGAGCAAGGCGTGATGCTCCGCTTCTCCAACGGCAACAACGCCGGCAAGGGACAGCTCCACCTCTCCGCCAAATACCTGATCGGCAGCGAGCCCCAGGTGACCAAGGAAGGCGAGAACACTCCGTATATCTTCGAGGCCGGCGTGTGGCACACCCTCTCCCTCGTGATGGACGGCACCAACATCAGCGTCTACGACAACGGCGAGTACATCAACAAGTATGCGATGCGGAGCCATCAGTCCTTCAACTTCGAGCGTCTCGAATGGGGTATGTCCTGGGACGAGCGCTGGGATGACACGGGCTACTGCACCAGCCAGCTCTTCGACGGATTCATCGACTACGTCCGCGTCTGGACCGTGGCCCGCAGCCAGTCCGAGATCAAGGCCGGTCTGTGCGACGTGGCTTCCGACTCCGAAGGCCTGTTCAGCTACTGGCGCTTCACCGACGAGCCGGACAACAGCTATATGATCGACCGCGCCGGCAACAACGACATCGACTGGGATTCCATGAGCCAGATGGACGGTTCCTCCATCCGCCAGGTCCGTGCCCTGGGCGACTCCTTCAAGGCCGCCCGCGTGGACTTCGACGGCGACATCTGCGCCCTCCCTGTCACCGACTGATTCCGACTGCATCCTTAGCATTGCAGGAGGCCCTCCAGGGTCTCCTGCTTTGTTATTCCCGGGGTTTTTCGTAATTTTGAAAGATAAAAAGATCCGACCTATGCGCAGACTCCTGATCCTCGTGAGCGCAGCGTTCCTTGTCCTGCCGCTCGCCGCCCAGACCGAATATGTGAATCCTTTCATCGGCACGACCAACTTCGGCGCGTGCAACCCCGGCGCCGTGACGCCGAACGGGCTGATGAGCGTGACACCGTTCAATGTGATGGGCTCCAGCCTCAACACCTGGGACAAGGACAGCCGCTGGTGGTCCACACCCTATGTGGAAGAGAACCGCTATTTCACGGGTTACGCGCACGTGAACCTCTCCGGCGTCGGCTGCCCGGAACTCGGTTCCATCCTCACGATGCCGACAACAGGGCCGCTGGAGGTCGATTACCACGCCTACGGAAGCGAGTATGACGACGAGCGGGCCCACCCCGGTTACTACTCCACCCGGCTGGCGACGGGCATCCTGACGGAGGCCACCGCCACCACCCGTACCTCGATCGAGCGTTACACCTTCCCGGCCGGGGCCGGCAACATCCTCGTGAACCTGGGCGAAGGCCTGACCAACGAGTCGGGCGCGATGGTCCGCCGGGTTTCCGCCACGGAGATCGAGGGGGTCAAGCTGATGGGCACGTTCTGCTACAACCGGGATGCGGTGTTCCCGCTGTATTTCGTCCTGCGCGTGAGCAGGACGCCGGACCGCTGCGGCTATTGGAAGAAACAGCGCCCGATGACGGCCGAGGCCGCCTGGGATGCCGATGCAGGCCGATACAAACTGTACGAGGCCTATTCCCGGGACCTGTCCGGCGAGGACATCGGCTACTGGTTCCGCTATGAGGACCTCGCCGAAGGAGAGCAGGTGATGCTGCAGGTGGGCGTGTCCTTCGTGAGCATCGACAATGCGCGGGAGAACCTGGAGGCCGAACAGAAGGGATTCGATTTCGACGCGGTCGCATCCGCCGCGGAAGAGACCTGGAAGGAACAGCTGGGGCGCATCCGCGTGACGGGCGGCACCGACGACCAGAAAACCATCTTCTACACCGCCCTGTACCACGCGCTCATCCATCCGAACATCCTGGAGGATGTAAACGGAGAATATCCGCTGATGGAGTTCGGCAATCCGGAAGCCGTGAACAGCATTCCGTTCGCGACGGGCCGCAACGGGGTGGCCCAGCGCAAGCTGCGCGCCCGCGGCCTGGGCCGCGTCCCGGAGGGACAGCACCGCTACACGGTTTTCTCCCTGTGGGACACCTGCCGGAACCTGCACCAGTTGCTGACGCTGCTCTATCCCGAGAAGCAGATCGACATGGCCCGGTCCGTGGTGAATATGTACCGCGAATGGGGCTGGATGCCCAAATGGGAGCTGTACGGCCGCGAGACCTTCACGATGGAGGGCGATCCCGTCATTCCGATGCTGACGGACACCTACCTCAAGGGCCTGACGGACTTTGACATCCAGACTGCCTACGAAGCCTTCCTGAAGTCCGCCGACACCCCGGGCGAAAAGAACCGGATGCGGCCGGACGTGGACCCGTACATCGAGCGGGGGTATGTGCCGCTGGGCTGGTTCGCGCAGGATTTCTCCGGCGACAACTCCGTGTCCCACGCCCTGGAATACTATATGGCCGATGCGGCGCTCGCCCGCCTGGCCGAGGCCTTGGGGCACCCGGAGGACGCCGCCAAGTTCCGCCAGCGCTCGCTGGGTTACAAGCACTACTGGTCCCCGGAATACGGCTGCCTGCGCCCGATCCGGAAGGACGGCACCTTCCTGGAGCCGTTCAACCCGCGCCAGGGCGAGAACTTCGAGCCCGTGCCGGGCTTCCACGAGGGAAGCGCCTGGAACTACACGTTCTACGTGCCCCACGATGTGGACGGTCTCATCAAGCTCACGGGCGGATCCAAAGCCTTCGTCAAGGCTCTGAACAAAGTTTTCAACGAGGGGTTATACGATCCCGCCAACGAGCCTGATATCGCGTATCCTTACCTGTACAGCCGGGTAAAGGGTGAGCAGTGGCGCACCTGGAGCCGGGTGCACGACCTGCTGGACAAGCACTACCACAACGCTCCGAACGGCATCCCGGGCAATGACGACACCGGCACGATGTCGGCCTGGGCCGTGTTCTCGATGATGGGCTTCTACCCCGACTGCCCGGGCGACCCGTCCTACACGCTCACCCTGCCGGTCTTCGACCGCGTGGACATCGACCTGCCCGGCGGCAAGACCCTGACGGTGACGAAGGCCGCCGGTGCCAAGCCCGCCAAGGGCACGACTGCCCGCCTCGGCAACCGCAAAGTCTCCGACTACCGCATTTCCCACGACACCCTCGTGAACGCCGGCACCATCCGTTGGCAATAATAGCTAAGTCCTGGTGTATTTCACGATCTCGATATCTCTCCCGAGCGCGTTCAACAGCCTGCAGTAGGCCCCGATGCTCGGGAGAATATTTCCGTGTTCCACTTTGGAGATGTAGCTTTTGGAAGTCCCCACCCTACGGGCCAATTCCAGTTGCGTCACCCTGGCCTCTTTCCGGGTATCCCGAAGCGCCTGTCCGAAATAGAAAGAATAAGCTTCTTCCTCAAACCGAAGCCGTTCCGGCGAGCCCGGCTTTCCATATTTCTCCTCCAGCACAGCATCATAACTGCGCACACGGTTGTCATTGACGTGTTCTTCCATCATATTCCCTCTTGATCCGTTTCGCCTTTTCAATCTCTTTTCTCAGTGTCCGTTGACCTTTCTTCTGAAAACCATTGAACAATACAACCACTTGATTCCCGTCAAAGATGAAGAAAGTCCGGTAAATGTTTCCCTCAAACTCAGTCCTCAACTCGAAAATACCATCCTCGATATACTTCATATGCTTGGCAGGTAAACAATCCATCGTTTTCAACAAGACCAAGCCATAATCTATCTTTTGAATGACCCGCTCCGGCAACTTAGCGATGAACGCTTCAAAATAGCCGCCGAATGTCACGATCCTTCTGTCCGCCATGGCAAATGTAGAAAAAGTTATCAGATATTGCAACTTTTATGGGGATCAAAAGTCGCATTCTTCACCTTGATGGCGACGCGCGTTCCGTCAGGGAGGAGAATGGGGACCAGCGGTTTCAGGACGATGCCTTCGCAGAGGTTTCCGTCGATGGGCGGGAGACCGAGCTCGCCCGGGATGGCCGTCGGGAAGACGTGCGGGTAGGCCAGGCAGTCGTCCAGGAGGCCGACAAAGCGGTTCCAGGCATATAGGAGGCCGGCGTCCGAGAAGAGGGAATTCGCCTCCAGGACCGGGAGGAAAAAGCCGCCAGCCTTGGTGAAGAGATAGATGTCGAAGGCGTAGAAATCGTGCCCGGGGGCATACCAGATGCCTTTCTGGACGGGCCAGCCCACCGGGTCCGGCGCCACGTCCGGATGCGGGTAATACCCGCCGAACAGTTCCCCATAGACCGCAACGGAAGTCATTTCCGGATACACCAGCCGGAGCCGGTTGTAGATGTGATAGATATGCCCGGAGTACCGCTCGAGGACCTGCTGATAGCCGAAGAAGGGCTCCAGCGGATCCAGGATGGCCGTCCGCCGGGCCATCCGGACCTCCAGGTCGTCACACAGGAAGGAGACGTTCGCCCCGTCCACCTTCTCCTGCACGGCGAAAAGGGTCCCGATTTGCACATTGTCACGCACGCGCGCCATCCACGCCGCATCCGCGGCATTCCCGATGGAAGGGTAAGGTTTGAACTGGATCATAGCCGTTTTCTCTTTTTCGCAAAGTTCGGGAACGGAAAGGGAAAGGACGGTATGATTGCAAGCCTTGCAATGTCGGATTTCCTGCAAGGCTTGCAGACTTTTTGAGGCAGGGACGCAAAAAATGCGTATCTTCGTACAATGATTGGCTGGGAAGCGCAACTCTGGCTCCGGCATTGCCTGGAGGGCGGGGTCCTGGAGGACCCGGCCGTGGACTATCTGGCGCAAAAGGTGGACGAAATGGATGCGGCCGCCCTGCTGGAAGCGATGGGCCTGATCCGGAAACGGCTCGCGGAAATCGAGGCGTTCGAGGGGACGGACGAAGGGGAAAGGATCCGCGTCACGAAGGACTTCCGCATCCTCCTCCCGGACCGCTTCGACACGGAAATCCGCCTCCGGCCGCTCGTGAAGACGGTGTTCCTGCTCTTCCTGCGCCATCCCGAAGGCATCCGCTTCGGATCGCTCGGGGATTATCGGAACGAACTCCTGGACCTGTACCGGGGCATCTCCCGGCGGGAAGGAGGGCCGGAGCTGGAAGCGAGCGTCGACCGCCTCGTCGACCCGCGGGACAACTCCATCCACGAGAAGGCGGCGAACCTGGCGGCGGCCCTCTCGAAGTACTTTCCGCCGGAAAAGCTGCACACCTACACCCTCACCGGGAAGGCCGGCGCCCCGAAACGCATCCGGCTGGACCGGACGCAGGTCGAATGGGAGTAAACCCTCCCCGCGAGAAACGACATTAAGAATATGAAACCACAGACAATACTGATCCTGACCCTCCTTGCGCTGGTCTCCTGCGCGCCCAGACCGCAGCAGGAGGAGAAATCCACGAAACTGTACACCGACCGTCCTCCCGTGGAGGAACGCGCCTTCGTCTCCCCCGCCGTCGACGCGGCCACGGAGGCCATCGCCGCGCAGATCACCCACCCCAAGCTGGCGGAGATGTTCCGCAAATGCTTCCCGAACACCCTGGACACGACCGTCCACTACTCCGAAGATGAAGACGGCCGGCCGGACACCTACGTCTACACCGGCGACATCCCGGCGATGTGGCTCCGCGATTCCGGCGCCCAGGTCTGGCCCTATGTGGAGTATGCCCATGAGGACGAGGCCCTCCGGAAGATGCTCGCGGGCGTGGTCAACCGCCAGTTCAAGTGCATCCTCATCGACCCGTACGCCAACGCGTTCAACGTGGAGCCCGTGGGCCCGGCCGACAAGTCGGACCTCCCCGCTACCGACCCGTACGTGTTCGAGCGCAAGTGGGAGATCGACTCGCACTGCTACCCGGTGCGCCTCGCCTACGCCTACTGGAAGAAGACCGGGGACACCTCCGTCTTCGGCGACCTGTGGCTGCAGACGGCGAAGACCATCCTCGCCACCTTCAAGGAGCAGCAGCGCAAGGAAGGCCACGGCAGCTACTGGTTCCTCCGGAAGACCGACCGCCAGCTGGACACCAAATGCGTGGTGGGTCGCGGCAATCCGGTGAAGCCCGTGGGCCTCATCGCCTCTGCCTTCCGTCCCTCCGACGACGCCACGACCTTCGAATTCCTGGTGCCCTCCAACTTCATGGCCGTCACCACTTTGCGCAAGATGGCGGAGATTCTCGCGACGGTCAACGGCAAGCCGGAGATGGCCGCCGAATGCACCGCCCTCGCCGCCGAGGTGGAGCAGGCCCTGCAGCAGTACGCCGTCGTGGACCATCCCGTCTATGGAAAGATCTATGCCTATGAGGTCGACGGCTTCGGCTCCCAGCAGCTGATGGACGACGCCAACGTCCCGTCCCTCCTCGCCCTCGGCTACCTGGACCCGCAGCGGTACGACGACCCCGTGTACCTGAACACCCGGAAGTTCGTCTGGAGCGAGGACAATCCCTACTTCCACCGCGGCAAGGCGGGCGAAGGCATCGGCGGCCCCCACATCGGCATCGAGAACGTCTGGCCCATGTCCATCATGATGAAGGCCTTCACCGCGCAGGACGACGACGAGATCCGCGCCTGCCTCATCCAGCTCCTCCGTACCGACGCCGGCACGGGCTTCATCCACGAGTCCTTCAACAAGGACGATGCGGACGACTTCACGCGCCCCTGGTTCGCCTGGCAGAACACCCTCTTCGGCGAGCTCATCGTGAAGCTCGTCGGCGACGGAAAACTTGAACTTCTCAACAACCTGCCCCAATGAAAAAGACCCTGATCCTCCTGGCCTTCCTCGCCGCGGCCTGCACGGCCCCGGTCCGAGAGACCCTCGTCACCGACCCGGCGGACTACGTGTCCACCCTGGTGGGCACCCAGTCGGACTTCACCCTGTCCACGGGCAACACCTATCCCGCCATCGCCCTTCCCTGGGGGATGAACTTCTGGACCCCGCAGACGGGAAAGAACGGGGACGGATGGGCCTACACCTACGGCGCCCACCACATCCGCGGCTTCAAGCAGACACACCAGCCCTCTCCGTGGATCAACGACTACGCGGCTTTCTCGCTGATGCCGGTGCGCGACGCCTCCAAACCGCAGGAGGATGAGCGGGAGAGCATCTTCTCCCACCTGAGCGAGGTTGCAAAGCCCTACTACTACAGCGTTTACCTCGCCGACCACGACATCAAGACGGAAATCACTCCGACGGAACGGGCCGCGATCCTGCGCTTCACCTTCCCGGACAGCGAGACCTCCGGCGTGGTCATCGACGCCTATGCCGGCGGCTCCTATGTGAAAGTCCTCAGCGACAAGCGCACGGTCGTGGGCTACTGCACCAACAACCACGGCGGCGTGGAAGGCGACTTCAAGAACTGGTTCACCGTCCTGTTCGACAAGGACATCGTCTCCTTCGACATCTACAACGGCGAAGCGCTGGAGTACCCCGAGGACCGTCCCCGCGAGCACGCGATGGCCGTCGTGAAGTTCGCCACCCGGCGCGGCGAGCAGGTCCACGCCCGCGTGGCCTCCTCCTTCATCTCCCCGGAGCAGGCCGACCGCAACCTCCGCGAGGTGGAAGGCGCCTCTTTCGAGGAGGTGTGCGCCGAGGCGAAGGCCCGCTGGAACGAGGTCCTAGGCCGTATCGCCGTGGGCGGCGGCACCCCGGACCAGTACCGCACCTTCTACTCCTGCCTGTACCGCGCCGTCCTCTTCCCCAGGAAACTGTATGAAATCGACGAAAACGGCGAGCCCGTCCATTACAGCCCCTACAACGGAAAGGTCGAAAAGGGATACCTGTACACCGACACAGGCTTCTGGGACACCTTCCGGGCCCTGTTCCCGCTGCTGAACCTGGTCTATCCCGACGTCAATGCCGAGATCCAGGCCGGCTATGCGAGCGTCGCCCGCGAGAACTCCTTCCTGCCGGAATGGGCCTCCCCGGGCCACCGCGGCTGCATGGTGGGCAACAATTCCGCCTCCGTCATCGCCGACGCCGTCGTCAAGGGCGTGAACGACAAGGACTTGCAGGTCCTTTACGACTGCATCCAGTACGGCACGGAACACGTGCATCCCACGGTGAGCTCCACCGGCCGCCTGGGCCACGAATACTACAACACGCTGGGCTACGTCCCCTGCGACGTGGGCATCAACGAAAGCGCCGCCCGCACCCTGGAATACGCCTACGACGACTGGTGCATCCTGCAGCTCGCCAAGAAGCTGGGCCGCCCGCAGGAAGAGCTGGACAAATGGGCTGCCCGCGCAAACAACTGGAAGAACGTCTACAGCGCCGAAGACCGCCTGATGCGCGGCCGCAAGGCCGACGGCTCCTTCCAGGAGGATTTCAGCCCCTACCGCTGGGGCGGTCCCTTCACCGAGGGCAACTCCTGGCACTACACCTGGTCCGTCTTCCACGACGTCCAGGGCCTGGTCGATGCGATGGGCGGCGAGGCGTCCTTCACCCAGATGCTGGATTCCGTCTTCGTGGTCCCGCCCGTCTACGACGACGCCTACTACGGCTTCCGCATCCACGAGATCGCCGAGATGCAGGTGGCCGACATGGGCAACTACGCCCACGGCAACCAGCCCGCGCAGCATATGCTGTACCTCTACGACTGGGCCGGACAGCCCTGGAAGGGCCAGCGGCACATCCGCGAGACGATGGACCGCCTGTACCGCGCCACCCCGGACGGCTACTGCGGCGACGAGGACAACGGCCAGACCTCGGCCTGGTACGTCTTCTCCGCCCTGGGCTTCTATCCGGTGTGCCCGGCCAGCACGCAGTACGCCCTGGGCACGCCGCTGTTCAAGCGGGCGGTCGTGACGCGTCCGGACGGCACGCAGTTCACCATCGACGCTCCCGACAACGGCGCCGAGGCCTTCTATGTGCAGTCCCTGAAGCTCAACGGCAAGGAATGGACGCGCAATTACGTGGAATACGGCGACCTGGCGCAGGGCGCCTCGCTGCAGTTCGGGATGGGCACGGAGCCCGCCAAGGACCGCGGCACGAAACAAGAAGACAAACCTTATTCATTCAGTCAAGAATAAACTATGAAGATTATTGGAAATCCCCTCCCGGGAATGCCCTGGGAAGAAAGGCCCGAAGGATGCAAGGACGTCCTGTGGCGTTATAGCAAGAACCCCGTGATTCCGAGAGACCTGCTCCCGGACAGCAACAGCATCTTCAACAGCGCGGTGGTCCCGTTCAAGGGCGGGTTCGCCGGCGTGTTCCGCTGTGACGACAAGAACCGCCGGATGACCCTCCACGCAGGCTTCTCCAAGGACGGCGTCAAATGGGACATCAAGCCGGAGACGATCAAGTTCTCCTGCGACATCCCCGAAGTGGCGGAGTGGGTGTACGGCTACGACCCGCGCGTCGTGGAGATCGACGGCCGCTACTATGTGACCTGGTGCAACGGGTATCACGGGCCCACCATCGGCGTGGCCTGGACCGACGACTTCGAGACTTTCCATCAGGTGGAGAACGCTTTCCTGCCGTACAACCGCAACGGCGTGATGTTCCCGAAGAAGTTCAACGGCCGGTTTGCGATGCTCTCCCGCCCTTCCGACACCGGCCACACGGCCTTCGGCGACATCTTCTACAGCGAGTCGCCGGACCTCGAGTTCTGGGGGCACCACCGCCACGTGATGGCGCCGGCCCCGTTCGAGGTGAGCGCCTGGCAGTGCATGAAGATCGGCGCCGGCCCCGTCCCGATCGAGACTTCCGAAGGCTGGCTCCTCC
>CAMNGM010000057.1 GCA_946538425.1 uncultured Bacteroidales bacterium
GAAGTCCTCCTTGTTCTTCTTGAGGAACTCGAAGGTCTCGATGTCGATGATCAGGGTCAGCTGTTCCTTGCATTCCTCGCTGAGCTTGGGGAGCATCCGCTTGGAGATGAAGATGACCTTGGATTCCGAATGCCTGAGGATGTTGGTGAGCTCGTGCTCGGAACTGTCGGGGAGGATGGGGACCGCCACGCGGCCGAAGGCCGTGGCGGAGAAGAACGCGACCACCCAGTTGGGCATGTTCTGCGAGAAGATGGCCACGCGGTCGCCGTGCTTGATGCCGAAGCGGGACATCCGCTGGGACAGGCGCTCGGTCTTCGTGCGGAAATCCGCATAGGTATACTGCTGACCGCCGTCCACAAATTGGTAGGCGATCCGTTTCGCGTAGTTGTTCGTGGCGTAGTCAAAGACCTTGTGCAGGGTCGTACAGGTGTTCTCGCGGTTTCTGTATCTCCGCCAGGCTTTGTAGGGACTCTTGATTCTTTTAGCCATGGAATGTGTTCGAGTTCGTTAAGGGACGATGAATCCGTCCTTGTGCTTCCCTTGGATGCCCATCGGACGGTAATGGTCGTAAATGCGCTGCATGTCGGCCTTGGGGTCGTCGGTGAGTTCCATCGGCTCGCCGACGCTGATTTTCTTGCGGCCCCAGTCGTAGTAGCCGATGTACACCGTGGCGCCCGTCTCGCGGGCGATCAGGTGGAAGCCCGTCTTCCAGCGTTTGGTCGCCTTCCGGGTGCCTTCCGGGGCGATGGCGAGGTGGAACTCGTCTTCCTGGTCCATCACGTGGATCAGGCTGCGGACCATCGAGGCCGCGCTTTCGCGGTCCACGGGGACGGCGCCGCAGGCGCGGAGGATGGGACCCAGGGGCCAGAAGAAGAACTCTTTCTTGATCATGATATGGGCGACCTTGCCGAACTGCGTGTAGAACAGGTAGCTCACGAGGAAATCCCAGACGCTCGTGTGCGGGACGCCCAGGACGATCGCCTTCTTCTCTTTCATCGGGCCGCCGACGCTCTCCCAGCCCATCCGGCGGAGGAGCCAGCCGCAGAACTTCGCCCATCCGGGACGCACGGTGCTCTTGATCTTGCTCATAGTTTAAATGTTGACGTCTTCGAGTTCCTCCTCGCTGCGGAGGTTCTGCATGATGAAGCGCTGCCGCTCGGCGGTGTTGTCGCCCATATAGAACTCCATGATCTCGGAGATGGATTCCTCGTCGGCCAGCTTGACCGGGTCCAGTCGCATCTTCTCTCCGATGAATTCCACGAATTCGTGGGAGGAGATCTCGCCGAGGCCCTTGAAGCGGGTGATCTCCACGCCGGTCTTCAGTTCCTTGACGGCCTTCTCCTTCTCTTCGATGGAGTAGCAGTAGCGCGTGGATTTCTTGTTGTGCACGCGGAAGAGGGGAGTCTGCAGGATGTGGACGTGGCCGCGGCGGATCAGGTCCGGGTAGTATTTCATGATGAAAGTGAGGACCAGCATCCGGATGTGCATGCCGTCGTCATCGGCATCGGTGGCGACGATGATGTTGTTGTAGCGGAGGTCGTCCAGTTCCTCCTCCACGCCGAGGGCGGAGACCAGCAGGTTCAGCTCCTCGTTCTCGGCCACTTTCTTGCGGCTTTCCTTGAAGCAGTTGATGGGCTTGCCACGCAGGGAGAACACGGCCTGCGTGTTCGCGTTGCGGACTTTGGTGATGGTACCCGACGCGGAGTCGCCCTCCGTGATGAAGATGGAGGTCTTCTCCCGCTCGTCCTCCTTGTTCTTCAGCGGTTTGTCGTTGAAGTGGATGCGGCAGTCGCGGAGCTTGCGGTTGTACACGTTGGCCTTCTTGTTCCGCTCGCGGGTCTTTTTCTGGATGCCGGCGATCTCCTCGCGCTCGGCCTGGGACTCC
The DNA here is from genome assembly GCA_946538425.1 of uncultured Bacteroidales bacterium. Lineage (GTDB taxonomy): Bacteria > Bacteroidota > Bacteroidia > Bacteroidales > UBA932 > Cryptobacteroides. The sequence goes on from CAMNGM010000057.1 coordinate 1,886, forward strand.
TTGATCTTCTTCTCGATGACCGGGACGATGTCCAGGTGCATATGGAGGTAGTTGTCCAGGTTCTTGGACACGAAGTCGTTCACGAAGCTGCGGATGGTGGGGCCGCGGTCGATGGCGGAGCTGCCGTCCTGGTTCTTGACCTGCCGTTCCCACATATAGGTGGACCCGAGCTTGGTCTTGGTCTGGCCTTCGAAGATGGGCTCCTGGATCTGGATGGCGATGGCGCCCACCACGCCCTGGCGGACGTCCTCGGGCTTGTAGTCCTTCTTGAAGAAGTCCTTGAAGGTCTTGGCGATGGCCTCGCGGTAGGCGGCGAGGTGGGTGCCGCCGTCGCGGGTGTTCTGGCCGTTGACGAAGGAGGAGATGTTCTCGCCGTAGCTGCTGCCGTGGGTGAGGACGATCTCGATGTCCGGGCCCTCGATGTGGATGAGCGGGTAGAGCGGCTTCTCGGCCATATTCTCCGTGACGAGGTCCAGGAGGCCGTTCTCGCTCTTGTAGGGAACCCCGTTCAGCACGAGCGTGAGCCCCTTCTTGAGGTAGGAGTAATTCTTGATCATCGTCTCCACGATGTCCATATGGAAGGAGTAGCCTTCGAACATCTGGTCGTCGGGGAGGAAGCGGATGAGGGTGCCGTTCTTTTCGGTGGTTTCGCGCAGGCCGCTGTCCAGCAGGATGCCGCGGCTGTAGTGGGCGAAGGAGGACTGGCCGTCGCGGAAGGATTCCACCCAGAAGTCGGAGGAAAGGGCGTTCACGGCCTTGGTGCCGACGCCGTTCATGCCCACGGACTTCTGGAAGGATTCCGTGTCGAACTTGCCGCCGGTGTTCAGCTTGGAGGTGGCGTCCACCACCTTGCCCAGCGGAATGCCGCGGCCGAAGTCGCGCACGGTGACGGTCTGGTCTTCGGCGATGGTGATGTCGATGCGCTTGCCGGCGCCCATCGAGAACTCGTCCACGGAGTTGTCGATGATTTCCTTCAGGAGGACGTAGATGCCGTCTCCCTGCCGGTCGCCGTTGCCGAGCCGGCCGATGTACATACCGGCGCGCCGCCGGATGTGCTCGTACCACTCCAGGGTGATGATGTTGTCTTCACCGTAGTCGGATCCATTCTTCTTCTGCGTCTCTTCTGCCATATTTGCCTCTTTTCACTATCTTGCAAAGATACGGAATAATCCGGACAAAGTCAATCCTTTGCCCGGCGCAGGAAGGGGGTGGCTGACGTTATTTGACGAGCCCGACGAGGAACAGGTTGATGATCGGACGGGCGGGGCAGTTGGTGGTGAGGGTGAGCATCACGACCGTCTCGCCCTTGGGGAGGGCGGAGGTGTCCAGCGTGACCGGGATGCTGCCCTTGCCCTGGGGGGCGATTTCGCCGGGGAGGGTGGCGGTGACCCCGTCCGCATCGGCGTCCAGGCTGTAGAACTTGAGGGCGGACTTGCCCTTGTTCGTGAAAGTGAAGGTGCCCTTGACCTTCGTTCCGGCGTTGGCGGTGCCGAAGGATACCGTGCTCTCGTCGAAGATGCACTGGGCGGCGTTCTTCCGCTGCTCCGGCGTCCAGGAGGCGAAATTGCCCCGGGTGAGGGCCGTCACGGTGACGGGCTTGGCGGCCTTCGCGCCGTTGATGACGGGCGTCGCGCGGTAGACGTGCTTGCCCCAGAGGGCCGGATCGGCCTTGACGGAGAAGCGGAGGGCGGCGGTCTCCCCGGCCGGCACGGTGGCGGGGACCACCTCGACGGTCAGGTTGGGGGAGACGTCGGTGAAGGTCACCTTCATCGGCTGCTTCCCGAGGTTCGCAATCTTCACCTCGTCGGAGGAGGACTCGCCCTGGAGGACGTTCGAGACTTTGTAATTCAGGGATTTCAGGCCCATCGGGCCGAGTTTCACCGCGCCGAACAGTTCGGACAGGGGCTTCTTCTTCTCGTGCACCAGGCCGCGCATCCGGAGGATGACGGGCTTGCCCACGCCGGCGATGTAGACGGTGAGGGTCTTGTCGAAGGGAACGGGACCGTCCTCGTTCTTGTAGGTGCCCGTGATCTTGCCGGTCTTGCCGGGCTGGATGGGCTCCCGGGTCCACTGCGCGTCGGTGCAGCCGCAGGAGGTCACCACCTCGTAGATGGCGATGGGGTCCTTGCCGACATTCTTGACCGTGAAGACGCAGGTCTGGGCGCCGTCGTCGATGCTGATGTCGCCGAAGTCGTGGACGGTCTTGTCGAACTCGACGACCTCTCCGACCTGGGCGCCGTCCTCGGTGCTGTCGTCCGGGACGACGGCCATCGTGGGATTCTCCGTGGTCTGGCCCAACTCTTGCATAGCCTTGTTCACCTCCGCGCTCCGGGCGTTGCGGCAGCCGCAGGCGGCAAGCAGGATCGCGGCGCAGTAAATTACGTGTTTCATCATACGACAAAGTTACAAGTCGATTGTTTGAAAAACAAATTTAATGCCTATCTTTGCATACCGATAAACGCGACACTACAACAATTTAAAGAAACGAAACTATGGCTTACGTAATCAATCCCGATCTCTGCATGGCTTGTGGAACCTGCCAGGGCGAGTGCCCGACCGGCGCCATCAAGGAAGGCGATGTCTACAGCATCGACCCGAACGTCTGCATCGACTGCGGCACCTGCGCCGGCGTCTGCCCGTGCGAGGCCATCGCTCCCGGCGAGTAATCTTCCGGGAAACGGACTGAAGGAGCCGAGTGTTCGGCTCCTTTTTTTTGTGTATATTTGCGACGGTTTGATGAATTGACAGCGATGCACCTCAAGCGTTTCCAAGATCCGGACTTTCAGCGGTCGCTCCTGTGGCTGTTCTATGCCGGACTCGTCCTCATCCTCCTGGGCGAGTCGAGAATGCTGCCGACGGAGCAGACCCCGGCGCTGCTCGGCCAGGCAGGGAACCTCGCGCACTGGCTGGGGGCGGGTCTTCTCCTGCTGCGGATCGCGACCCTGTTGCCCGCATATCCCCGGTACACGCTGACTTGCATCGGGTTGCTGGTGGCGTTCCGCTCCTCCTTTTTCCTGGCCGATCCCGTTTCGCTGAAACTCTACGACGTCGCCCTGGTGATGGCGGCGTCCCGCGGCAGCGACCTGAAGGTGAACCTTCGCATATTCCTGGCGTACCTGGTCCTTTTCCTGATCGTCCTCCCGGCCTCCCACCTGCTGGGCTGGGCCGGCAACATGGTCAAGCATATCGGCTCGCTGCAGGGCTCTTCCTACGGCTTCAAGAGCCCGAACAGCCTGGCCGCCTTCCTCGTGCTGGCCGTTTCCGTCGGGCTTTATCTGACCCGGGAAAGGCGCTGGGCGGTCGTCTGCGCCATCTGCTGGCCGGCAGCCGCGCTGACGTTCCTGCTCACCCTCAGCCGGACGCAGGTCCTGCTGCTCGTCGCCCTTCCGCTGCTCCTTCTGTTCCTTCAGAAGTTCCGCCCGAAGCCCTGGCTCCTGGCCGCCCTGCCGTTCGCGTGCCTGGCCCTGTCCGTCCTTCTGGCCGTCCATTACGGCCCCGGTTACGGATCGGACACGTTTGCCAGCCGGTTCTCGATTCCGGCGCTGGTGTATGAGAAGTTCGGGCTGAGCCCCTTCGGCCAGGACTGCAATCTCCGCGGCTGGTTCAAAGGCGCTTTCCCGTATATGCTGCCCATCGACAACGGCTATCTGTCCCTGTTCCTTTGCCGAGGGCTTTTCCCGGGCATCGCCGCCCTGGCCGTGCTGACGCACCTGCTTTACCTGATCGGGAAGAAGGGAGACGCGCTGCTGACGGCGATCGCCTGCTGTTTGACGGTCTTGGGAATGATGGAGGGCATCCCGTTCCTGTTGAAGTTCTCCGTTTTCCCGCTGTTGTACGTTCCGCTTCTCGAAGAGCTGGAGCCGGAGGAGCGTAAATTCCCCCTCCCGGCAGCGTTTTTCCTGGCCTTCAGCATCCTGGCCTATCTGTTCGTGCCGTGGCATCCGCGCTGTGACCGGCCCCACCCGTACGGGACGTTGGCCGACATCCCGGTCCCGGCTGGATTCGTGCGGACGGACGCCGACCCCGGCAGTTTCTCCGACTACGTGGAGAACCTTCCGCTCGCGCGTCCCGATTCCGTCCTGGCCGGATACGAGGAGGCCCCGTCCGACACCCTGGTGCGTGGTTGCTACCAGGTCGTGGACGTCCCCCTGGTTGACGAATACGAGCAGTGCGCCGACGTTTGCATCCGCCTGAGGGCGGAATACCTGTACCGGGAGAACCGCTTCCGCCAGATCCGTTTTGTCGATACGCGGGGGAAGACGCTCCGATACCGGTATGGCGCCTGCCGCCAGCAGTTCATCCGTTACCTCCGGAAGGTTTTCGCCTGGAGCAACACGGAGTCCTTGCGGGCCTCGTTGCCCGGGCAGTCTGTGGATGGGCTGGCCCCCGGCGACATCTTCGTCTACGAGAAGGACGCCCGTCCGGGTGCGCGGTACGGACACGCCGTGATGGTGGCGGCCGTTGCCGTGGATCCCGTCACCCGGCGGAAAGCCGTCCTTCTCATCCAGGGGAGCACCCCGGCCTGCGACATCCACGTCGTCGCCAACCCGGACGCCCCCGACCTTTCCCCCTGGTACCTGCTGGAAGCGTCCGCGGACACGACTTCGTCGCCGATGGTGACCGTCGGCAGCGCCGTTTTCTACGAAGAGGACATCCGCCGCTTCTGAAACCCGGCAGCGGCCCGGATACAAGAACTCCCGACCTGGAAGGGCCGGGAGTTTTTCGTGTAGGTTGCCGAACTTGTCGAAGCATCATTCCGCTTCGGCGGTGTTCGCGGGCTTCATCACGACCTCGATGAGGTTGTCCTGGGCAAGGATTTCCTGCAGGACTTGCTGGACCTTTTCCTTGGTGAGGGCGTTGATCGCGGCCTCGTTGTCGGCGTCGATGTCACGGCCGTAGAGCTCGTAGGACTCGATGGCGCTCTGCCAGTAGGCGTTGTTCTGGCGACGCTCGGGGAGGTTCTTCTTGAGGTTCAGGATGGCGCTGGTCAGTTCTTCGTCCGTGGGCCCGTTTTCGGCCAGGTCCTTGATTCCCTGGACGGCGAGGTCGCGGAGCTTGTCGCACATCGACGGGCGGCAGTCGAAGACAACCTGGATGAGGGCCATCTCCACCGGCCGGCGGCTCAGGCTCGCGTTGGTGCTGGCGCCGTAGGTCCCGCCTTCATCCTCGCGGAGCGAGTTCGTGTACCGGATGTCCAGGATGTAGGAGGCGACGTCCAGGGCGGCCTTGCGCTCGGCCGTGTAGGGGAGGTAGGCGCTGTAGGCCTGGACGACGGAGCTCTTCGGGGTCTGCATGTCGACGGCGAAGATGTCCTCGATGCGGCCCTGCTGGATCCGCTCCTTCGTGTCCACCCACTTCAGGGCCTTCCTGCCCTTCGGCAGGGAACCGATGTACTTCTCCACCAGCGGCTTCAGCGTATCGAGGTCGATGTCGCCGACCACCAGGAAGGTGGCGCCGGCCGCGTCGTTGAACAGCATCCGGTAGTCCTTCTCGAGCGTGGCGAGGCTCGCGGCGTCCAGGGTCTCCTGCGAGATCAGGGTGCGGCGCGGGTTGTCGTTGTAGAGGGTCTTGAACAGCTCCTTCTGGAGCTTGTAGTTGGGCTGTCCGACGAGGTTCGGCAGGACGGCCTTGATCTGGTTGATGCCGTTGTCGTACTCGTCCTGGTCGAAGCGGGGATCGGTGAAGAAGAGGTACACCAGCTGCAAGGTCGTTTCGAGGTCCTGGACCGTGGTGCTGCCGTTGATGCCGTGTTCGAGGCTGCTGATGTACGGCGTCACGTTCAGGGTCTTGCCCGTCAGCATCTTGGAGAGCTGGGTGCCGGAGAAGCCGGAGACACCGGTGTTGCTCAGATACAGGCTGTAGATGTTCTCGTCGAAGGAGGCGATGTCCTCGGTCGGGATGAGGCTGCGGCCGCCGTCCTTGTACAGGTCGAAGAGGATCTGGTCCTTGGTGTGGTCGGTGGGGAGGAAGATGACCTTCACCCCGTTCTTGAGGGTCCACTGGGTGGCGTCGTAGATGGTTTTCTTCGCCTTGCCGGACTTGGAGCCCTTGAGCAGGGACGGATCCAGGAAGTCGGAGGCGATCTCCTCGCCTTCCATCGGCTGGATGTCGGAGGCCTTCACCTCCTCGATGGCGGCCAGGAGCTGTTCCGCGGTCGGGGTGGCGATGCCTTCCTTCTCGGGACCGGAATAGACCACGATGAAGTTGTTGTCGGTCATCAGCTGGGCGGTGACCATCGACAGGACCTGGGCGTTGACCTGGGCGAGGATCTGGCTGATGACCTGCTTCTCGGCCTCGGGCTCCATGAAGGGCTCCTGGTCGAAGAAGTGGCTGATGAGCGGGCTCACGAACTCGCTGTTGCGGCGGGTGGGGGCCCGCTTGATGTTGTTGTCCAGGATGGTCTCGATCTGCTTCTTGGCGCGGTTCACCTCGTCGTCGTTCAGGCCGAAACGCTTCATCCGTTCGAGTTCGGTGTAGAAGGCCTTGAAGCCGGGGAGGATGTTGTCTTCCTTCAGGCCAACCTGGCCCACGACGGCCTCGATGTCTTCATAGATGAGGTCGCTGATGCTGAATCCGCCGGCGAGATACGGGCTGTCGGGCTTGGAGACGATGTCGGCGAAGCGTTCCTGCATCACCAGCTGGACCAGCACCTTGAGGATGTCCTCCATCTGGCCGACGATGGTGGCGTTGTAGGATTCAGGCGAAGCCTCGCTGTGCCAGATCAACTCGATGGACGGGTTCGTGGTCTCGGGGTCGGTGATGACGCCCACGTAGGGCTCGGCGTGGTCCGGAAGCGAGAGGTGCTCCTTCGGCTGCGGATTCTCGCACTTGGGGATGATGGAGAAGATCTCCCGGATCTTCGCCTCGGTGCGGTCCACGTCCACGTCGCCGACCACGATGACCGCCTGCATATCCGGGTGGTACCAGGTCGCGTAGAAATTGCGGAGGCTCTCCGGCTTGAAGGTCTCCAGGCTTTCCTGCTGGCCGATGAGGGTGCAGCGCTCCATCTTGGTGCCCTTGAAGTAGATCGGGAGGGAGGCCTCCATCGTACGCCACTGCGCATTGCGGCGCTGGCGGCGCTCCTCGATGATGACGCCGCGCTCCTTGTCGATCTCCACGGGGTCATTGTTGACGAAGTGCGCGTAGTCGCACAGGATCATCAGGCAGGTGTCCACGACGGTGGGGCGCTCGACGGGGATGTTGTTGAGCATATACTGGGTCTCCTCGAAGCCGGTGGAGGCGTTCACGTTCCGGCCGAATTCCGCGCCGATGGAACGGAGGTAGTCCAGGATGCCCTTGTCCGGGAAATGCGCCGTGCCATTGAAGCACATATGCTCCAGGAAGTGCGCGAGGCCGTCCTGGTCGGGGGTCTCCTGGATGGCGCCGACATTGGTGGCGAGGTAGAATTCCGCCCGGCCCTTCGGGAGCTCGTTGTGGCGGATGTAGTAGGTAAGTCCGTTGTCCAGATGGCCCACGCGGACCGCCGGATCGTTCGGGAGGGCGGCCATCATCTGCTGCATGGCCTGTTCCTGGTTCGGGTTCTGCGCGGGGGCCGGGATGCCGGCGAAGAGCGCGAACGCTGCAAGTGCAAAAATGAATCTCCTCATATTTTTTACCATTGTTTGTTGCAAAGATAAACAGAAATTATTGAAAAACAATAAATATTCTTAAAATTTCAATAAATTTGTTTTTGTGGCTCGAAATCGTTTACTTTGTGGCAGATTATAAGGAATCCTTATTATGCTGGATGATTTCAGACTGCGCGTCTTTATGATGGCGGCCGCCGAGGGGAGCTTCACCCGGGCCGCCCAGCATCTGGGTGTCTCCCAGCCCGCCGTGAGCCAGAACATCGCCGAACTGGAGAAGCAGGTGGGCGTCGCCCTCTTCGACCGGAAACGCGGAGAAGTGACCCTGACGGCCGAAGGAGACGTGTTTAGGGACTATGCGGCTAAGATTCTCCACTGGTACGACGCCACCGGCGCGCTCTTCGGCAGCGCCGGCAAGATGACCGTCAACCGCCCCGTCCGCATCGCCACGACCGACTATGTCGCGACCTACCTGCTGCCCAAACTCCTGCGCGACTTGCTGGCTGTCACGGCCACGAGTTTCATTATCGATACTTATCCTGAGGAGGCCTTTCCGGAGTCGATGGACGCGGATCTCTATTACTTTACCTCCGCACGCGGGGATACGCTCAACTTCGATGCCGGCTCCATCGTGGGCACGGTGCAGGCCGCCCTGGTCACGGCCGGGCCGGACTTCCCGGAGGAACCCCGCTATGCCATCTGGGCGCCCTACCGTCCCTTGGTCAGCCAGGACATCTACGCGCGCTCCGTCCTCGTTTCCGGCCAGCTCCCGGTCCTCTTGGACCTGGTGGGCTCGAACGCCAATCTGGTCGGCGTGATCCCGTCCCAGGCCGCCGGCACGCTGACCCTCCACCCGGACCCCCTCCCGCATCTCCAGCAGGACCTCCACCTCCGTTTCTCCGACGCCTTCTCCCGCACCCCGATCGCCCAATGGCTCGGCTCCCGGTTTGCGGAATAGATTGTTTGGGGATCTTATGGCCGGGGGCATAGGTGTCCGGGGGACTCCGCTTCGCTCCGGCCCCTCCCATTGTCTACTTCGTCCCCGCAAGCGGGAACTTGTATCCAACGGGCCCCTCCCCCTATACTTGTCCGGGGGTGGACAAGCCCCCGGACACCTATGCCCCCGGCCCAATAAGATCCCAAGGGCCCTAAATTAAACCCGAGGCCCTACTTAAATCCCCAGGACCCTGAATCAAAAAAGGGATGACCGGCCGGTCATCCCTTTCTTGGGTTGTGCGATGCGGGC
>CAMNGM010000058.1 GCA_946538425.1 uncultured Bacteroidales bacterium
ATCGTCAAGAGTATGAAGAAGGGCATCCTGACCGTATTGGCCGTCATCCTGGTCGCCGCCGCTTGCTCGGCGGGAGAGGGCTGGGTGAAGGTGGAAGGAAACAAGTTTGTGGACCCGCAGGGGAAGGAACTGGTGTTCCGGGGCCTGTGCTTCTCGGACCCGGTGAAACTGGTCCGGGCGGGGCAGTGGAACGAGCGGTACTTCGCCGAGGCCGCCGATTGGGGCGCGAACGTCGTCCGTTTCGCCGTGCATCCCACGAACCTGAACGCGATGGGGTGGGAGGAAACGTTCAAGGCGATGGACCAGGGGGTCGCCTGGGCCAAGCAGTACGGGATGTATGTCATTATGGACTGGCATTCCATAGGCAACCTCAAGGAGGAAAAGTACACCTCGCCGATGTACAACACGACGAAGGCGGAAACCTTCAAGTTCTGGCGTACCGTCGCGCAGCGCTACAAGGACGAGCCCACGGTGGCCCTGTACGAACTCTTCAACGAACCCACGGTGAACGGCACCGGGGAATGCTCCTGGGAGGAATGGAAGGAGTTGCAGGAGCAGATCATCGACACGGTCCGGGTCCACAACCCCAATGCCCTGTGCCTGTGCGCGGGCTTCAACTGGGCCTACGACCTCACGCCGGTGGCGGAAACGCCCATCGACCGGCCCAATGTCGCATACGTCTCCCATCCCTATCCGATGAAGCGTTCCGAGCCGTGGGAGCCGCAGTGGGAGCGGGACTTCGGCTTCGTCGCCGACACCTATCCCGTCATCTGCACGGAGATCGGCTACTGCCTCGAGGACGAACCCGGCGCCCACGTCCCGGTGATGTCCACGGATGTGTACGGCGAGCACATCACGAAGTACTTCGAGCGGAAGGGCATCTCCTTCACCGTCTGGTGCTTCGATCCCAACTGGGCCCCGATGCTGTTCAGCGACTGGGATTTCACGCCCACCACCCAGGGCCGCTTCTTCAAGGCCTATCTGCAGGGGCAGGCGAAATGATCAGTGCAGCCCGAGGAGGCTGATGGCGTCCGTGTAGTCCGGAATCTGGAAATGGGAGAGGTCCTTGACCTCGGAGGCCGGATGCGCGGTCGTCAGGGCGACGACCGTCGTGCCGGCGTCGAGGGCGGAGCGAAGGCCGTTGAAGCTGTCCTCGAAGGCGATGCAGTCGGCCGGGTCGGCGCCCAGCAGTTCGGCGGCCTTCAGGTAGCAGTCCGGGGCCGGCTTGCTGCGGGTGATGTCCTCCGCGGTGACGATCCGGTCGAAGAGCGCGGTGAATTCCGGACGGGTCCGGAAGACATTCCGCATCTTGGGCTGGTTGCTGCTGGTGACGACGGCCGTCCGGAGGCCCATCTCCCGGAGGGCGCGGATGAAGGCGACCGTCCCTTCCACATAGGGAAAGTCCATCCGGGCCTCGAAGGCGTCGAGGCGGGCCGTCAGGCCCGCGCGTTCGGCTTCGAGCGGGCCGCTGAACCACTTGTCATAGATCTGGGTCAATGTCTGTCCCTTGATGGCGTCCTCCAGGCCCGGTCGGTCCGGGTAGTACCGGCGGAACTCGCTTCCCCAGAAGCGGGTGTATTGCGGTTCGGTATCGAAGATGACCCCGTCCAGGTCGAAGAGTGCGGCTTTGAATCTCGTCATAGGACCGATGCTTGTGAATCCGGCTGCGAAGATACGGTTTTTCGTTGGAATATCGCGGTTTCTCCGTATATTTGCCCTATGCATACGAACCGAATCCTCGTTACCATCCTGTCCCTGACAGTCGCGTTTACGGCGTGGGCGGGTCCTTACGAAACATATTACCGCAACCTGCCGGCCGCTGTGGCCGGGAAAATGGCGGAGCCCCGGCTCCCGGAGATTCCGGACCATTCGCTGAGCCTCACGGAGTACGGCGGCGTCGGCGACGGCGTCACCGACAATACCGCCGCTTTCCAGAAAGCGATCAGCGCCCTACAGAAGCAGGGCGGCGGGCATCTCGTCGTGCCGGCCGGCATCTTCCTCACCGGGCCCATCTCCCTGAAGGACCACATCGACCTGCACCTGGAGCGGAACGCGGTCGTCCTCCTCACGCCCGACCGGGCCGCGCACCTGAAGGACGGCAAGGCCGTGCCGGGCATCACCGCCAGCAAGCGGACGGATGTCAGCATCACGGGCGAAGGCATCATCGACGGGAACGGCGAATGGTGGCGCGGCGTGAAGCGCAGCAAGGTGAGCGACACCGAATGGAACGCCTACAAGCGGATGGGCGGCACCGTCACGGAGAAGGGCGACCTTTGGTACCCCTTCAACCTCAAGGCTTTCGACAACATTGCCGATACCTACGAGGCGCAGGAGAAGATCCGCACGCACCTGGTCCGTTTCACGGACTGCGAGCGCGTCCTCGTCCAGGGCGTCACCCTCCAGAACTCCCCGAAGTTCCATCTCGTTCCCCAGCGCTGCAAGGACGTCATCATCGACGGACTCACGGTCCGGTGTATGTGGAACGCCCAGAACGGGGATGGCATCGACCCGAGCCAGTGCCGGAACGTCCTGATCGTCAATAACACCGTGGACGTGGGCGATGACGGCATCTGCCTCAAGGGCGGCGCCGGTGCGGCGGGCGCGAAGAACGGCCCGTGCGAAAACATCCTCATCGAGGACAATGTCGTGTTCCACGCCCACGGCGGTTTCGTCATCGGCTCCGAATTCTCCGGCGGGATGGTCAACATCGTCGTGCGGAACAACACCTTCTCCGGGACGGACACCGGCCTTCGCTTCAAGAGCGCGCCGGAGCGGGGCGGAAAGACTGAAAACATCTGGATTTCAGACATCTATATGTCCGACATCCAGGGTGAAGCCGTCGTCTTCGAGACCTCCTACGCGGACCGTCCCGTAGGCCGGGACGACGCCGTGGCCGCCGAGACGGAGAACTACCTGCCCAATTTCCAGGACATCCACATCGCCCGTGTGACCTGCCGCGACGCCCGCGTCGGCGTCAAGGCCTCCGGCACGCTGCAGATGATCCACGACATCACCCTGGAAGACTGCCTCTTCTTCTATACGGAAGAAGCATCCCAGGTCGACGACGCCGGGATGCTTCAGCTCAAAAACGTCCGTTTCGAGACCTACAGGTAGTCCTCGAAATACATCGTCACCTTGTCCATCAAATGGATCCGGCGCCGGCCGCCCACGTTGTGGGGGTCCGTCGGATAGGGGAAGTAGTCCACCTGCACGTTGTTCTTGATGCACTCCTCGATGAAACTGAGCGAGTGTTCCCACACGACGGTGTCGTCCACGGCGCCCTGGCAGATGAGGAGCTTGCCCTTGAGGTCCTTCGCCTTGTTGATGAGGGAAGTCTTCGCGAAACCCTCCGGGTTCGTCGCTTCCGTGTCCATATAGCGCTCGCCGTACATGATCTCGTACCACTTCCAGTCGATGACCGGACCGCCGGCGACGGCCACCTTGAACACGTCGGGATAGTTGGTGATGAGGCTGATGGTCATGAAGCCGCCGTAGCTCCAGCCGTGGACGCCGATGCGGGAACTGTCCACATACGGCTTTTCCATCAGGCGGCGCAGGCCGGCGATCTGGTCGGCCATCTCGGCCTGGCCGCACTGGCGGTTGATCGCGCGCTCGAACTCGGCGCCCCGGTTGGAGGTGCCGCGGTTGTCCTGGACATACACGAGGTAGCCCTTCTGGGCCATCAGCATCTCCCACATCCGCACGCCGCCCAGCCAGCTGTCCTGCACCATCTGGGAATGCGGGCCGCCGTACACATACACGATCACCGGGTACTTCTTCGCCGGGTCGAAATCCTTTGGATAGTAGAGGCGGTAGTAGTTGTCGAACTTCCCGTCGGCGCTCGGGACGGTGCCCAGTTCCACGGCGCAGGAAGCATAGTCCTTGAGCGGGTCGCCCGCCTCGAAGAGCTTCCGCGTGGTCTTGCCGTCGGCGCTCCGGAGCAGCGACACGCCCGGGGTGTCCAGGTTCGAGTAGCGGTCGAAGAACCAGGTGCAGGCGTCGTTCATCGACACCGTGTGCCAGCCGCGCTCCGGCGTGAGGGCCACCGGCTTGCCGAGCTTCGCCTTCGCGAGGGCGTTCTTCGCCGGCGCCTTGACGCTCACCTTGTAGAGGTGGTTCTCGACGGGGGAGACCTCGGCGGAGGTGTAGAACACGTTCACGCCGTCATTCCCCACATATTCGACATCCGCGTCCACGGGGGTGAGGCGGCGGATATTACCAAGGGTATCAAGCAGATACAGGTTCCGGTAGCCGTCGCGGAGGTCCGTCCGGTAGATCATCAGGTCCTTCCGGCCCTTGAGGAACCGGACCGGGTCCAGCGGCTCCACCCAGCGCTCGTCATCCTCCGTCAGGAGCGTGCGGACGAACTCGCCGGTGGCGGCGCTGTACTGGTTCAGCTTCATATGGTGCTGGGTGCGGTCCAGGACCTGCACATACACGGACTTGTCGTCCGGGGACCAGCTGATGTTCGTGAGGAAGCGCTCCGGGGTGAACTCCGGGACGTTCAGATACACGGTGCTGCCCTTGTCCAGGTCGTAGATGCCCAGGGACACGATTTCCGAGTCCATCCCGTTCATCGGGTACTTGACGGGCCGCAGTTCGCCGGTGCGGGTGCGGATGTCCAGCAGCGGGAAATCCGTCACGCGGGACTCGTCCTTGCGGTAGAAGGCGAGCTTCCGGTCCGAGGGGGCCCAGAAGACGCCGCCGCTGATGCCGAACTCGTTCCGGCTCACGGACTTGCCGTAGACGATCTCGCGGTCGTTGGAGACGGCCACGGCGACGGTGTCCTTGTAATCGGTGATATACAGGCTGTTGCCTACGTTGAAAGCGGTCCATCCGGCTTCCTGCGGCAGCTCGACGCTTTCGTCCAGGCGGGCGGAATTCCACTTGCGGCCGTCGTGGAAGCGGTATTCGTTGTCATTGACCCAGGTGTAGTACCGGTTTTCCGGGGAGAGGCGGCCGACAATGGCATTTTCCATCGTCATCACCTTGCCGTCGTGGGCCGGATGCACGCCGATCACGCGGGGCTGGGCAAAAAGAACGCCGCCTGCGAGGGTGGCGCTCAGAAGGAGGAGGGACTTTCTCATAGGAAGACCTGCTCTGCGGACGCGTCGATGGGCAGCCGATTCGCCGGCTCCGCCGTCACGGGCTCGCTGTTGTCGATGGTGTCCACGATCGCGCGCTCATAGCCGCGCCAGGGGAGGGCGCCCTTGTATTCCTTGTAATGGACGGTCACCCGCTGGCCGGTGAGCTGCTGGAGCTGCTCCGCGACGGCCTTGTCGGCCACGGAGAACTTGAAGATCTTGGACTGGACAGAGCCGTTCACGGAGCCCTTTGCGCCGTAGCCCGAGAGGATCATCTCTCCCTCGTAGGTTTTCCAGATGTAGCCGGTGTAGGTCAGGGAGTTCAGTTCGCCGGTCTTGGTGCCGTCGCTGAACACCCAGAAAAACTTGTAGTAGCCGAAGGCCGCGCCCACCAGGAGGAGGAGCACGATGACCCAGGCGATGATTTTACCTGCTGTCTTTGCCATAGTCAGAAAGTTTGTACAAATATATTTGTGCGAATGTACGCTTTTTCTTGCACTTGACCAATGGGATAATCCCGGAAATTGGCTACATTTGTACACGATGGGCGAGAAAACGGGACATATCCGGGAATTCGGGACGTGCTTCTTCGAGACGTACGCGCAGATTATGCTTGCGACGGTGCTGGGCCCGGCGTACGACCCCCTCGTGAACCGCGACCGGCCGGACCTCCAGTCCCTGTCCGGCCGCGCGATGGGCATCGAGGTCACGCGGGCGATGGAGGAGAGCAAGGCCGCCGGCCTCGCGCTGATGCAGGACATCGCCGGCATCACGCAGGAACTCCCTGCCGACGACCGCGACACCATCCTCGAAAGCGGTTACACCTTCGGTCTCCCGACCGGCAAGTATGTGGGTGTCAATGAATTGCCCTACTGGCGGATGGCCCTTCCCATGCGCCGCATCCTGGAAAGCAAAGTGTCCAAGGCCGGTAACGGCTTCTACGGCCGCTGGGACAGCCTGGGCCTGTTCGTCTTCAGCAAGGACAACCTCTCCGAAGGCGAAGCCCTCAAGGCGATGAACTATACCATCAGCCTCCAGAAATACCAGGACATCCGCTACGACCGCCTCTACATCGCGGACATCAACGACCTGTTTGTCTGCAACCTTGCCGACGGCCTGGCCGCCTCCTCCCGCCTCTCGCGCTACGGCCTCACCCGGGACCAGCGGCGCGCGTTCTTCCTCGAAGCCGTCCGCCAGCAGCGGGAACGGTAGATTTCCGGGAAAAATGTTATATTTGTAAAAATCACAAAAAACCGAGCGATATGTCAATGTCAGTTTTCGGGCGGGCCGTGGTGTCCGCCGCGGCCGTGGCCATGGGGCTTTGCGTGGCGGGGGCCGCGCAGGCGCAGCAGTTGAAGCCCTGGACGAAGGGCGGATTCGAGACGCATCAGTACCGGAGCGTGTTCGCCGAGATGGGCTATCCCCAGGCGGAGGTGGACGCGAAGCTGGAAAGCATCTTCCAGGAGGTGTTCCACGGGCCGGACAAGGTCTATTTCGAGGTGGGGGACGATATGGCCTATATGTCCGACGTCAAGAATTTCGACGCGCGCACGGAGGGAATGTCCTACGGGATGATGGTCGCCGTGCAGCTGGACAAGAAGGAAGAGTTCGACCGCCTGTTCCGGTGGGCGAAGAAATATATGCAGTACCAGGACGGGCCGATGAAGGGGTACTTCGCCTGGAGCCTGAGTCCGGACGGAACCATCCGTGGCAAGGGCCCGGCCTCCGACGGCGAGCTGTATTTCATCACCGCGCTCGTCTTCGCCTCCAACCGCTGGGGCAATGACGGCGACATCAACTACCTCAAGGAGGCGCAGTTCATCCTGGATTCGTCCTGGGAGAAGGACGGCACGGAGGGCATCAAGCCGTTCATCGACAAGGAAACCCACCTGATCACCTTCACGCCGGACGGACGCGGCGTCGGCTATACGGACCCTTCGTACCACATCCCCGCCTTCTACGAGGTGTGGGCCCGCTGGGCGAATGACGGCCGGGCCGATTTCTACCGCGCCTGCGCTACGGCCAGCCGGGAGTACCTGCACAAGAGCATCGATCCGAATACCGGCCTGAATCCGGATACGAACAACTTTGATGGCTCCTTCATCGAGAACGCTTTCTTCGGCCGCCGGATGAAGCCCGCCTTCCGCTTCGACTCCTGGCGCGTGCCGATGAACATCGCCCTGGACTACTCCTGGGCCTGCGCGGACCGCGAATGGCAGACGAACTATGCCAATACCATCCAGAACTTCTTCTATTCCAAGGGGATAGACACGTTCGTGGACCAGTATAACGTGGACGGTACGGACGTCGACTTCGCGATGCCGGCCGGGCAGGGCGAGTTCCGCGGAACGGGCACGCGGCACTCCGTGGGCCTGGTGGCCACGGTGGCCGCCGCGACCCTCGCCGCCGACCACGCCATCGCCCGCGAGTTCGCCCAGCGTCTCTGGGACAGCCAGAACAAGCCCTACGAGGACGGCTACTTCGACGCCTACTACGACGGTCTCCTCCGCCTGTTCGCCTTCATGCACCTGAGCGGCCACTATCGCGTCATCGAACCTGCGAAATAAGATGAGAAACTTCCCGATCCTTGCGGCGGCGGCCCTCCTGCTTCTGGTCGGCTGCCACCGGGTGGAGCCGTACGGGCCCGTTCCGACCAGGCAGCAGCTGGCCTGGCAGGATATGGAAATGTACGCCTTCATCCACTATTCCATGAACACGTATACGGACCAGGAGTGGGGCTTCGGCGACGAGGATCCCGCCCTGTTCAACCCTTCCGACCTGGATTGCCGCCAATGGGCGCGCGTGTGCAAGCAGGCGGGGATGAAAGGCATCATCTTCACGGCCAAGCACCACTGCGGGTTCTGCATGTGGCCGTCGGCCTATACGGAATACAGCGTGAAAAACGCGCCGTGGAAGGACGGAAAGGGCGACGTGGTTCGTGAACTCGCCGATGCGTGCCGTGAGGAAGGGCTCAAGTTCGCCGTCTATCTCTCGCCGTGGGACCGCAATTATGCGGAATACGGCCGTCCCGAGTACATCACGTATTTCCGCAACCAGCTTCGGGAACTGCTCACGAATTACGGCGATATCTTCGAGGTCTGGTTCGACGGAGCCAACGGCGGTGACGGCTGGTACGGCGGCGCCAACGAGACGCGCCGGATCGAGAAGACCTACTACGAGTGGCCCGAGACCTACAAGCTCATCCGCGAGCTCCAGCCCGACTGCGTGATCTGGGGCGACAACGCGAACCGCGCCGACCTCCGCTGGGTGGGCACCGAAGCGGGCTACGTGGGCGAAACCAACTGGAGCACGATGCCCGGTGAGGGCCAGGCCGATTACGCGATGCTGCACTACGGGGTGGAGGACGGTGACGTCTGGTGCCCCGGCGAGACGAACACCAGCATTCGCCCGGGCTGGTTCTACCACGAGACGGAGAACGCCCATGTGAAGAGCCTGTCCAAGCTGATGGACACGTATTACAAGTCCGTGGGCCGCAATTCCACGCTCCTGCTGAACTTCCCGGTCGCCCCGAACGGACGCATCCATCCCACCGACAGCCTCCGGGGTATCGCTTTCAAGAAGATGATCGACGAGGTGTTCAAGGAGAACCTCGTGGAAAAGGCCCATGTCTCCCGCAAGGGCCTGACCACCACGGTCTCCTTCCGGCGCCCGACGGAATTCAACCGCTTCGTCGCGGAGGAGGACATCGCCCTGGGCCAGCGCGTGAAGAAGTTCACGCTGGAGGCCCTGGTCGACGGCGCCTGGCTGCCGCTCACTGACGAGCTCGCGGAGGACGGCGACGGCCTCACCACCATCGGCCATCGACGCATCATCTGCTTCCCGACGGTGAAAGCCTCGAAGCTCCGCTTCACGATTGAAGACACGAAGGCCGAGCCCGTGATCAAGAAGATCGGGCTCTACCTCGCTCCCGCGCTGACGGCCGATATCCCCGACAGCGGCGAGAAGCGCTCGTCGGGCCTGCACATTTTCTTCAGCAGCCCGACGCAGATGCTGATGGACTGGGACACCGGGCAGACGGTGACGGGGTTCCGGTACCTCCCGCCGCAGGACGGTTCGGGCGGCACCGTCACCCACTACACCCTCTGGGGTTCCACCGACTGGCGGGACTGGAAAAAACTCGCCTCCGGCGAATTCTCCAACATCGTCAACAACCCCATCTGGCAGAACCTCACCTTCCCGGCCACGAAGGTCCGCATGCTCAAGTTCGACGCGGACCAGCTCGCCGACGGGAAGCGGATGGGGTATGACGACATCGAGGTTGTGACGGCGGACTAGCCGCGTCCGAAATAGAATGCCCGGTTCGCGCGGCATTCGCGCTGGACAAGCTTCCGCTCTTCGGCGAAGGGGGCTTCCATTTCCTTGAAGCGCTCGATCAGGCGCTGCCACTTGGGCATCCGCGCCAGCCCGGGGTTTTCCTCGAGCAGGTCCTGGCAGAAGGACTTCGCGTAGAGGAAGCGCTTCGGGAGCGCCCCCACGAGGACATACCCGTGCTCGCTGTCGACCTTGAAGCGCTCGTCCAGGCACACGGCCGCGGCGTCGGTGAACGCCTCGAAGGCCTCGTGGCGCTTCCCGTGCAACTGCAGGAAGCGGCCGTAGGCCTCATAACTGCGGCTGAGCGCGATGACATCCTGCTCCGTCAACCGGCCCAATTCGTCATCCCAGCCTTCGTCGTAGAAGGCCTGGAGGTTTTCGATCCGGTCGATGTAAGGCTGCGCGTACTCGCGAAGCAGTTCCGGAAGCATCTTGACCTGGCCCCGGTCGGTCCAGGCTACCAATTGATAAACCATGGCAACATCGTTTTATGACAATGAACGACCCGGCTCCCCGGCCCTCTCGCGTCAGGGCACAATACGCCCTGTCGGGGTGGACCTTCGTCCGGGAATGATCATAAACCGTGTTGTCTGGAAAAAACTATGTGCGCATAAGAATCGCTTGTGGGGGCAAAGATACGACGAAAAACGGAATCCGCAAGGGCTGCGCCCCCGTTATTTGAGCATGATCGCGTTGATGATCCTCCCGCAGGCCACGCCTTCGCGGCGGGCGGAGAAGAGGGAAGGGGTCGTGAAGGTGTCGATGCCGACGACCCGGATGGACTCGGGCGGGATGCCGAGCCGCTCCAGCAGCCAGCGGTTGGCCTTCCACAGGTCGATGTGATGGCCGCCCGACATCGGCGAGCCGTCCCCGGGGCCGCGGAACGACCAGATCCCGTCCATCGGGAAACCGGCCTCCTTGAACTTCTCCGCCACCTCTTCGCCCACCTGGAAACTGTCCGGGCCGATGGACGGGCCGATCACCGCCCGCAGATGGGCCGGCCGGCAGCCGAACTCCTGCCCCATCGCCT
>CAMNGM010000059.1 GCA_946538425.1 uncultured Bacteroidales bacterium
GGCCGAATTCCACCGTCGCCTTCCGCAGGATCGAGCAGATGCGGGCGTGCGTGTATTGGATGAAGGGGCCGGTGTTGCCGTTGAAGTCGATGGATTCCTTCGGGTTGAAGAGCATCGTCTTCTTGGGATCCACCTTGATGATGAAGTACTTCAGGGCGCCGAGGCCGATCATGTGGTACAGCCGCTCCTTCTCCTCGTCGGAAATGTCGGCGAGTTTGCCGCTTTCCTCGGAGGTCTTCTTCGCCTCCTCGTACATGCTCTGGATGAGGTCGTCGGCGTCGACGACGGTTCCCTCACGGGACTTCATCTTGCCTTCCGGGAGCTCCACCATGCCGTAGGAAAGGTGGTAGATCTGGTCCGCCCAGGCAAAGCCCAGCTTCTTGAGGATGAGCTTCAGGACCTGGAAGTGGTAGTCCTGCTCGTTGCCCACGACATACACGTGGGAATCCAGGTCGTACTTGGCGAACCGGCGCTCGGCCGTGCCCAGGTCCTGGGTGATATAGACGGAGGTGCCGTCGCCGCGGAGGACGAGCTTGCGGTCCAGGCCGTCGGCCGTGAGGTCGCACCACACCGAGCCGTCGGCTTCGCGCTCGAACACGCCCATTTCCAATCCCTTCTGCACCAGTTCCTTTCCGAGAAGGTAGGTTTCGGACTCGTGGTCCACCTGGTCGAAGGTGATGCCCAGGGCGGCGTAGGTCTCGTCGAAACCGGCATAGACCCAGCCGTTCATCATCGCCCACAGGGCGCGGACCTCCGGGTCCTCCTTCTCCCACTTGACGAGCATCTCGTGGGCCTCCTTCAGGGAAGGGGCGGCCTTCTTGGCCTCGTCCTCGGTCATCCCCTGCTCCATGAGCTGCTTGACCTCGGCCTTGTACATCTTGTCGAAAGCCACGTAGCAGTCGCCCACGAGGTGGTCGCCCTTGATGCCGGTGGATTCCGGGGTCTTGCCCTGGAACTCCTTCTGCCAGGCCAGCATGGACTTGCAGATGTGGACGCCGCGGTCGTTGACGATCGTGGACTTGATGACCTCGTTGCCGCAGGCCTTCAGCAGGCGGGACACGCTGTCCCCGAGGAGGTTGTTGCGGATATGCCCGAGGTGGAGGGGCTTGTTCGTGTTCGGGGAGGAGAACTCCACCATGATGCGCTTGCCCGTGGGGGCGAGCTGGCCGAACGCCTCGTCGGCAGCGATCTCGGCGAAGGTCTCGTCCCAATAGACGGCGGAGAAGGAAAGGTTCAGGAAACCCTTCACGGAGTTGTAGGCCGCGATCTCGGGGACGTTGTCCACGAGCCACGCACCGATCGCGTTCCCCGTCGCATCGGGGGCGCTATGGGTGATCTTGAGGAGCGGGAAGGTCACGAGGGTATAGTCCCCCTCGAACTCTTTCCGGGTCACGGAAACCTGCAGGATATTCTCTGGTACGTCGGCCCCGTACAGGGCCTTGATGGCCTCGGCGGCCTTCTTCTGGATGAACTGTTCCGGAGCCATAGCCTATCCCAGATAACCTTTGAGAAGTTTGCTCCGGGACGGGCTCTTGAGCCGGCGGATGGCCTTTTCCTTGATCTGGCGGACGCGCTCGCGGGTGAGGCCGAAGCGCTCGCCGATCTCCTCGAGGGTCATCTCCTGGCAGCCGATGCCGAAGAAGGACTTCACGATCTCGCGCTCGCGGTCCGTGAGGGTGGACAGGGCGCGTTCGATCTCGGTGTTCAGGGACTCGTTCACGAGGCCTCGGTCGGCCATCGGGGAATCGTCATTGGGAAGGACGTCCAGCAGGCTGTTGTCCTCGCCTTCCACGAACGGGGCGTCCACGGAGACGTGACGGCCGCTCACGCGGAGGGTGTCGGAAATCTTGTCCTTGGGAACGTCGATCATTTCGGACAGTTCCTCGTTGGAGGGCTGGCGCTCGTTCTCCTGCTCGAACTTGGAGAGGGCCTTGTTGATCTTGTTCAGGGAGCCCACCTGGTTCAGCGGAAGGCGGACGATGCGGCTCTGCTCGGCGAGGGCTTGCAGGATGCTCTGGCGGATCCACCACACGGCGTAGGAGATGAACTTGAAGCCGCGGGTCTCGTCGAACTTCTCGGCGGCCTTGATCAGGCCCAGGTTGCCCTCATTGATGAGGTCGGGGAGGCTCAGGCCCTGGTTCTGGTACTGCTTCGCGACAGACACGACGAAACGGAGGTTCGCGCGGGTGAGTTTCTCGAGGGCCACGGGATCGCCCTTGCGGATGCGCTGGGCCAGTTCCACTTCCTCTTCCGGAGTCACCAACTCTTCCCTGCCGATCTCCTGGAGGTACTTGTCCAGGGATGCGCTCTCGCGGTTGGTGATCGATTTTGTAATCTTTAACTGTCTCATTATAAATAAAAAAGTTACGGTCAGCTTCGGTAAGAAACTGACCGTAACGGGGATGCTTCAAGCCTTCGGCAGTTCCTTACTTGCCAAAGCCGTAGTAGAAGGTCTGTCCATTCGCATCGACACCCTCGATGTAGATGCCGCGCTGGGCCTTCTTGGCCTTGGCGATCACGTCCTCGGGTTTCGAAACGGGTTCGTCATTCACGTACAGGATCACGGATCCGCTGGTCGCGCCGGCCTGGGCCATCTTGCCCTGGCCCACGGAAACGATCTTGACACCGCCCCGGAGACCCATCGCCTGCTTCTCCTCGCTGGTCAACTCCTTCAGGCGCGCACCGTAGAAGGCGACAGACCCGTCCACATCCACCTCGCCGTTCTGAGAAGCGGCGGCATGGAAAGTAACCTCGGTCGTAAGTTCCTTTCCGTCACGGAAGTAAGTTACGACAGCCTTGTCGCCGGGATGGTAGTTGTTCACCTTCTCCTGCACGGAGGCGCCGTCCGTAATCTTCTGGCCGTCAATGGCGAGAATCACATCGCCCTGCTTGAGGCCGGCCTCTTCCGCGGCGCTTCCCTTCGAAACCTCAACTATATATACGCCGTTCATCGAATTAAGTTTCAAATCTTCTTGAATTTTTTTATCAAGGGTGGAAACGGGCTGCATCGTGATGCCGAGCATCGCGCGCTTGACGGAGCCGAAGTCGATCAGGTCGGAGGCGACGCGCTTGACGATGTTCACCGGGACGGCGAAGGAATAGCCGGTGTAGGAGCCGGTCTGGGAGACGATGGCGGTGTTGATGCCCACCAGCTCGCCCTTCTTGTTCACGAGGGCGCCGCCGGAGTTGCCGGGATTCACGGCCGCATCGGTCTGGATGAAGGATTCGATCTTGAATTCGCCGCTGCCGTCGGGCATCGAGCGGCCCTTGGCGGAGACGATGCCGGCGGTGATGGTGCTTCGGAGCTGCTCACCCAGCGGGGAGCCGATGGCGAGGACCCATTCGCCCAGGCGGAGCTGGTCGCTGTCGCCCATCGGGATGGTGGGAAGGCTCTGCGCATCGACCTTGATGATGGCCACATCCGTAGCCGGGTCGGTGCCGACGACGGTGGCGTCGAACTTCTGGTTGTCGTTCGTGGTCACCGTGATCTTGGTGGCGCCGGAGACGACGTGGTTGTTCGTGACGATGTAGCCGTCCGGGCGGATGATAACGCCGGAGCCGCTGCCCTTGGCCTCCCGGGACTGGGGCTGGCCGAAGCCGTAGCCGTCACCGAAGCCGAAGAAGTACTCGAACGGGTCGATGCTGCGGCGGGCGGTCTGCTGGACCGTCACTTCCACATAGACGACCGCCTGCACGGCGGATTCGGCCGCGTAGGTGAAGTCGGGGTAATCGGATTCTGCCAGATTGACAGTGCGGTATTCCACGCTGCCGTTTTCGCCCTCCACGCGGACGGGGCCCAGGTTCTTTTCATTGGCTTTCACCACGCCGTAGGCGGTCAGTCCGCCGGCGAGGATGGAAAGCAGTACGGTTAAAAATCCTTTTTTCATATAGTACACAGTTTATTTGCCGGCCTAAAAATTTCAAGTTTTATGCCATTTGCGATATTTTTGTTATATTTGTCAGTATTAATATTGCGACTGAAGTATGAAACTGAACATTTCCAGTACCGATCTGCTGAAGGGCCTCCTGGACGTCTCGAAGGCCATCCCGTCCAAGTCTCCCCTTCCGATCCTCGAGAACTTCCTGTTCGTCCTCAAGGGCAACCGGCTCGAAGTGACCGCCTCGGACTCCGAACTGACGCTGCGCACCGCCCTCGAGGTGGACGGCGCCGAGGAGGACGGCAGCATCGCCGTCCCCGCCCGCCATATGATCGACCTGCTCAAGGAACTCCCGGACCAGCCCGTCCGCATCCGCACCGTCAACGACAGCTCCTTCGAATGCGCCTGGGCCAGCGGCAACTCCGTGCTCCCCTACTTCCCGGCGGACGACTATCCCGAGATCAAGGGCACCGGCGAGGACGCGCAGAAGGTCGAGTTCCCGGCCACGAGCCTCGTGGAAGGCATCCAGGGCACCGTCTACGCCACCGCGGACGATGAGATCCGTCCGGCGATGAACGGTATCTTCTTCGACATCGACACGGCCTCCACCACCCTCGTCGCCTCCGACTCCCACAAGCTCATCTGCTACACCACCACGGACGTGAAGGCCGCCGAAAAGGCCTCCTTCATCCTGCACAAGAAGCCCGCCGCCGTGCTCCGCAGCATCATCGGCAAGGACGTGGAGAACGTGACCGTGGAATTCGACGGCAGCTCCGCGCAGTTCACCTTCGGCGCGACGACGATGATCTGCCGCCTGGTCGTGGGCAAGTACCCGAAATACCGCGACGTCATCCCGCAGAACAACTCCAATGTCCTCAAGATCGACCGGACTCTCCTGCTGAACACCGTCCGCCGCGTGGCCGTGTGCTCCAACAAGGCGTCGAACCACATCAAGTTCACCCTCAAGGAAGGCCAGCTGGAAGTCTCCGCGCAGGACCTGGGCTTCGCCCTCGCCGCCTATGAGAAGATCGGCTGCGACTACGCCGGCGACGAACTCACCATCGGCTTCAAGTCCACCTTCCTGACGGAGATCCTCTCCAATATGGGCTGCAACGAAATCGTCATCAAGTTTGCCGACGCCCGCCGCGCCGCCCTCATCCTCCCCTCCGAGGAAGAGGCCGAAACCGAGAAGATCTGCGGCATCCTGATGCCGATCATGATTTCATAACGAATTATGGAACTGAAACTTGCGAGGCCGCTGCTCTTCTTCGACATCGAGAGCACCGGCCTTAATATTGCCACGGACGGCATCATCGAGCTGAGTTTCGTGAAGGTGATGCCGGAAGGGGGCGCCCCCCTCGTGAAGACCTGGAAGATCAAGCCCTGGGACTACCGGAACCACCGCGTCATCCCCATCAACCCGAGCGCCTCGGAAGTGAACGGCGTGAAGGACGAGGACCTCGTGAACTGTCCGAAGTTCATCGAGGTGCTCCCCGAGGTGGCCGACTGGCTCGCCGGGAGCGACCTGGCCGGCTTCAATTCCACGAAGTTCGACCTCCCGCTCCTCGCGGAGGAGATCGAGCGCGTGCGGGACTACTGCAACACCCGCCTCGGGGACGCGAAGGCCAGCGAGGAGGCCCGGAACAAGGCCCGGGCGATGCTCGAGCGCATCGACAGGATCGACCTCCACGACTGCAAGATGGTCGATGTCCAGAACATCTACCACCATATGGAACCCCGCAACCTGCGGGCCGCCTACCGCTTCTACTGCGGCGGCAAGGACTTCGAGAACGCCCATACGGCGGAGGCCGACACCCTCGCCACGTACGAAGTGCTCAAAGCGCAGCTGGACCGCTACAAGGAACCGACGGAAGTCCAGCAGGAAGCGCTCAAGAACGATGTGGACGCGCTGGCGAAGATCGGCGCCCGCGCCCGCAACGTGGACTTTGCCGGCCGACTGATCCTGAACGACGACGGCGAGCCCACCATCAGTTTCGGCAAGCACAAGGGCCGCACCGCGCGCGACGTGTGGGAGAACGAGCCTTCCTATTTCGCCTGGATCGAGAACGGCGACTTCACGCTGGACACCAAGCGCCAGTTCGCCCGCCTCAAGCAGCAGTTCCAGCGCGAGCGCAAGGAATCCCTGAACCGACCCGCCACCGCTGACGAACTCGCCGGCCTGGCCACCAAGTGGGGCGGGAAACTGTTCTGACCTGCGTCATTCCCGGCCTGACCGGGAATCTATTCCATTTCTTGTCATTTCGAGCTCCACTTCTTGTCATTTCGAGCGAAGTCGAGAAATCTCTACTCCACTTCGAGATAGTAATGCCCCGGGACCTCCGTGCCGTCGAAGATGGCGCGGAGGTCCTGCAGGATGAGGTCCGGGCGGGCGGGGCCGGTTTCCCAGAAGGCGTTGCCGCCGCCCGGAGTGGCCTGCTTGGTGTTGTTCCAGACGGATTTTCCGAGGACGGGGAAATCGGCGAAGAGCGGATGGACGCTGCGGAGCTGAGCCTTGGTCGCGCACCAGCCGGGGTTGAGCCAGCAATCGGCCTCCCGGGCCAGTTCGTAGGCCTTTTCCACGGAGATGACAGAGGATTCGAAGCGGCCGGGGACGGCGCCGAGCACCTCCCCGCCGGCATCCCGGATGAGCCGCGTCATATAGTTGTCCCCGCCCGGGATGTACCACTGGTCCGCATAGGGGATGTTCACGAGGACTTTCCTGGGGGTATCGGTTTCTCGGGCCAGCGACAGGTAGCGGTCGCGGATGTCGGCGAAGAGACTGTCCGCCAGCGCGGTGCGGCCGGTCAGGAGGCCGAAGAACTTGATGTATTCCGCCCGGGCCAGCGGGTGGCTCTCCAGGTGCTCGTGGATGACGGCCGTCCGGATGCCCAGGTCGCGCAGCTTCTGCAGATAAGGCGGCTCCGCGGCGGACACGGCATAGGTCAATACCAGGTCCGGCCGGAGCCTGAGGATGGTCTCGTAATCGAGCGCGGCGTCATAGCCCACATCGACGGCCGCCGCCCGCACCTCCGGGTCCGACACATACGCCAGACCCGACACGGCCGTCGCCACGGAATCGCACCCCAGCGCATCCAAGAAGCCGATATAGGACGAGGACATACAGACGATGCTCCGCACGGGCGCATCGACCTTGACGGTGTCAGCCGCGCCCCCGTAGGGGGACACGATGACCGCCTGGTTCCCTTGCAGGTCGAACCACTGCGCGTACTCCATTCCGCCGCTTTCTGCCGATGGCCGGGCGGTCCGGCAGGACACAGTTTGCCACGTCAACAAAAAAACGGCAGTACAGCGCAGTACAACTGTAAACGCGGCACGGAAAAACGCCCAAACAGGGGAAATGGCTGCCGCGTCAACACCTGGAAGGCGCTGGAATGAGGTTTTTCTGTAAATGCGGCATACCATCGTGTTCCAAAATTACGGAAAAGTCCGTAGTTTTGCAAAAACGAGCGATATGATCCACGCGGACAAAGTCAAACTGATGGACAGCGGGACGGTGCTCTTCCGGGCGGCGAGCCGGGAGGAGGCCGTCGCCAAGGTGCTGCAGGCGCTGCAGGGCGCCGAACTGGAAGAATATGCCCCGGACGCCTTCCTGGCCGATTTCTCCGACGCCCTCTTCTACAGCGTCGTCCGGGCCGTCGTGGAACCGATGTCGGAAGAGGGCCGGTACGCCGCCAGTTTCCAGGAAGCCAACCGCTGCCGATGCGTCCTCTGGCCCTTCCCTTCCCGCAAAGCCTGGCGCCGGATGGACCGGATCAAGGCCGAACTTCGCGGGGAATCAGGTAGATGATGCTGCCGAAACACGAAAAATTGTTTGGAATCCAAAAAATATTCCTATATTTGCAGTCCCGATTCACCGAAATCGGTTTGCCACTTTAGCTCAGTCGGTAGAGCAGCGCATTCGTAACGCGCAGGTCGGGAGTTCGAGCCTCCTGAGTGGCTCAAAAAAAGTCCGGAAAATCCGGACTTTTTTGTTTATTTACCGGGGGAAGACCCCCGGACCCTCCATCAAAACAAACCTTATTCCAAGGCCGCCAATTATAGTTTTAATTCATTGTTTATCATTATATAAAACATCATTGTTTATAGCAATAACTTTTTTGTTATAATACAGAAAGCCAGGCAATTGGGCGGGAGGGGGCCGTTATCTCGCAAAAAAGTCGTACCTTTGCCGAAATCTTTGTCAAGTCTATGAAATCGGATATCATTGTGATCGGAGGAGGAGCCTCCGGCCTGGTGGCGGCCCTCGGAGCTGCGGAAGTGTTGGCGCAGACGGGCGGCGGCCAGACCGTGACCGTGCTGGAGAAGATGCCCAAGGCCGGCCGGAAGGTGATGATCACCGGCAAGGGCCGGTGCAATTTCACCAATGTCAAGGAGTGGGGCGACTTCTCGGACCACATCCGCACCGACACCAATTTCGTCAGCCCCGCGTGGCACAATCTCACCCCCGAGAAACTCATCGAGCTGTTCAAGGCCAACGGCCTCCGCAGCGTCGTGGAGCGCGGCGACCGCGCCTTCCCGGAGTCCCATATGGCGGGTGACGTGGTGGACACCCTGCTCAGGGCGTGCACGCTCGCGGGTGTGAAGGTGGTCACGGGCTGCGAGGTGAAGACCGTGGACAAGACGGCCCGCGGCTGGAGCCTGGACACCGTGAAGACGATCATCAAGGAGCGCCGCATCCCGTCGGACGACCCGCGCAAGAAGCCCCAGTTCAAGATCGAGACCAAGATCGAGACCGAGGAATACACCTGCGCGAAGCTCATCATCGCCACGGGCGGCCTTTCCTATCCCGGCACCGGTTCCACCGGCGACGGCTATATGTGGGCCGAGGAGCTCGGCCACAGCGTCGAGCCCTGCTACCCGTCCCTGACCGCCCTCGTCCCCGAAGGTTACAAGACGGAGCAGAGCGCCCTTGCGGGCGAGATCAAGCAGGCCTTCCGCGGCCGCACCGTCTACGGGAAGACCAAGGAGCGCAAGATCACTCCCCTGCCGGACTGGTATCCCAAGTTCGAGAAGCACATCGAGCGCATCAAGCCCCTGTCCGAGGTGGGCGAACTCTTTAACGGGAACAACCTGGAGAATGTCCAGCTCACCCTCTTCATCAACGGAGAAGAGGCCCAGAGCGAGTTCGGCGACATCGAGTTCACCGACGGCGGCCTGGAAGGCCCGCTGGGCTTCATGGTGAGCCGCAAGGCGGTGAACGCCCTCAACAACGGCCAGAAAGTGAGCGTCTCCATCGACCTCAAACCCGCCGTGGAGCTCGAGAAACTGGACGAGGACATCCACCAGAAATGGGAGGAGGTCATCCACGACGAGCGTTCGGAGGGCCAGAGCTTCCAGCGCCTGTTCCGCATCATGCTGGGCAAGCTGATGCCGTGGAACCTCACGCTGGCGTTCCTCAAGACCAATTCCAAGGTCAGCGTGGACACGCTCGCCGCCCGGATGAAGGACTGGCGGATGGACATCGCCGGCTTCGTGGGCTTCGAACGCAGCGTCGTCACCGCGGGCGGCATCGCCACCGGCGAGGTCGTCGCGAAGACGCTCGAGTCCAAGAAGCAGCCCGGCCTGTATTTCTGCGGCGAAGTGCTGGATATGGACGCCGACACGGGCGGCTACAACCTCCAGCTCGCCTTCTCCACCGGCTACCTGGCCGGCCAGTCCGCGGCGAAGGCCCTGACTGACAAATGATTTCCCTCCGTCGAATCCTCGGATCGGCCCTCCTGGCGCTCGTGTCCCTGACGGGACTGGCCCAGCCCCGGACGGTCGTCCTTTCCGGCTATGTCCGCGACGCGGAGAGCGGTGAACCACTCCCCCAGGCGGTCGTCTTCCTGGAAGACCGGAAGACGGGCGTGGCCGCAGATGCCGTCGGCTTCTACTCGCTGCACGTCCCGTCGGGAAAGCACATCGTCTACTGCTCCTATTTCGGTTACGAGACGGAGGAGGTCCAGCTGGAGCTCACGAAAGCGGCCAAGCGGGACTTCCTCCTGAAAGTGGACCGGAGCGAGCTGGAGGCGGCCACCATCTTCTCGCGCTCCAAGCGGGAGGAGATCAAACTGCCGCAGATGGGCCTGGAACGGGTCGATGCGGCCCTGGTGAAGAAGATGCCCACCCTGATGGGCGAGAACGACATCATCCGTGTCATCCAGATGATGCCGGGCGTCCAGACCCCGAGCGAGGGCTCCACCGGCTTCAGCGTCCGGGGCGGCGGCATCGACCAGAACCTGATCCTCATCGACGGCGCGCCCGTGTACAACTGCGGCCATTTCCTGGGCTTCCTGTCGATGTTCAACGGCGACGCCATCCGCGGCGCAGACCTCTACAAGGGCGATTTCCCCGCCTCCTACGGCGGCCGCATCTCCTCCGTGCTGGACATCTCCACCAAGGACGGCAACAACCGCACCTTCGGCGGGAACGCGT
>CAMNGM010000060.1 GCA_946538425.1 uncultured Bacteroidales bacterium
CCACCACGCCGAAACGCTTCACGCACTGCACTTCCCCTTCCTGCATCTCCTGGACATTGGACAGGGAAAAGAACCAGTCGGAGTATTTAGCGCGGACGGCGGGATCGGCGTCCATCCATTTCCGGACGATTTCCATCTGATTGCCGCGGAGCCGGTTCGTCACCGGACGCTCCACCCGCGTGAGGTAGTCGACCTTGTAGGAACTGCTGTAGCGGTCCGTACGGCCGGGATAGCCGATGACCATCGCGTAGTCCCCCTCCCGGTAGCCGGCGCGAGAAATGTGCAGGTGCCAGGGGGAATGGAGCGGCTCGCCGTGGTCATAGATGCGGTACAGGGCGAAATCGCCCTTGTGCTGCGGCCACTCCCAGTTGTCCTCGTCGCCGCCGAAGGCCGCGATGGACACCGGAGGAGCGCCCACCAGGCGGATGTCCTTGTAGGTGGTGTACAGGGCCAGGTAGTACTTCTCGCCCGCCCACATCGCGTTCAGCGAGGCCTCCAGGCCGGTGCGTGCGGCGTAGCGGCGCTCCAGGATGGAGGTGAGCTTCCGCGAGCCGAAGCGCTCGCCCCGGGCGGAAAGCGAATCCGCCACGGCCGCCACTTCGTCCGTCACGTCCAGGACCCGCTTCAGAAAGTACACTTCCTTCCCCTGCAGGGGAATCTCGTCCTGGCGGTAAAACGCCCAGTAACCGTCCTCCAGATAGTTTTTCTCAGGCGTGGACAGGTCGAACAGGTCGCTGTAGGCGCAGTGGTGGTTGGTGATGAGGAGCCCTTCGTCCGAGATGACGCTGGCGGTGCAGTAGAAGCCGAGCGACACGACGGCGTCGGAGACCGTGGTCCCCGGCGCGTCGGCATTGTAGATCTCCCCGACGGAGAGCTGCAGTCCCCGCTCCTGCATCTTCTTTTCCAGCGCCTGGTTCAGGGCGTGGATCATCCACATCCCTTCATCGGCGGAGGCCGCCAGGGGCCACAGCAGGGCCAGGGCAAGAATCAGGCGTTTCATCGCTTACTCGTTACGGACGCAGCGGACCGGCGTAGCGATCCGGTAACTGACCTTGGTGCCGTTGCAGGTATATTCGGCTTCCGTCGCCTTGTTGGTCATCGGCATCAGGCCGTAGAACTGGAGGTTCTTCACGCCGGAAGTCTCGTCGCCGCTGGTGTTGTAGGAGACGCCGGCATAGGTCGATCCGGCCATCATTCCGGAGGAAAGCTTGTCGGAGTACGACTTGACCCAGCCCATAAAGGTGCCGCTGGTCCTGGTGTTGTCCAGGATGGAGATGGCGCCGAACGCCTCCATCTTGAACCCGTCTGCGTTCAACTTGACGATGGAACCGTTGGCCCCGTCATAGTACGGGGCGTCGGTATTGGTCTCGATCGGAGAAACAGCCTTGCCCACAAGACCCGTGATGTCGTCGATGGTGGGGATATGCCAGCCCTTCGGGCAGATGCCCTGGGCTCCTTCCAGCTTCTGCGCGTCCGCGACGGAGGTAAGGTCGCCGACCTTCAAGCCCAGGGCGACCTCGGCCTGGTACAGGTAGCCGTTCTTGGCCACGACTTCTGGGTCGGTGGTGAATTCGGCCGCGGTCTGGTCCGCATTGACCCGGATCGGCGCGAAGACGCCCGCGGTGACGGCCGTCAGTTCGGTGGCGGGGGTGCAGCCTTCCGGCAGATAGGCCAGGTTCTGGGCCATCCACCACTTGCCGTCCTTCATCTTGACCACGTCGTATTTGACGCCGTCATAGGTGAAATACCCGTCTTCGAGGTTCTCCGTGAAGGAAGGGCCACCGCCGGTAATCTCGCCGCCGTCGTTCCAGTTCTCGATCTCGCCCGCGAGGACGACCTGGATCTTCTCCTTGTTCACGACCATCGACAGGCTGTACTGCTTGCCGGGCTCCAGGGAGACCTCGGAGAGCTCCTGGGACAGGGTCTTGCCGCCCGCGGTCACTTTCACGACCGGCTTCACGGTCTGGGCGGGGACGATGAGATAGTACTTGTCATCCTGGAAGAAAGGGGTCAGCGGCTGCCATTTCGCGCCGTCGACGACTTTCGCCGTCAGGTCCGCGGCGATGTGGGCCTGCGGGACGAACTCCTCGAACACGATGCTCTCGATCGCGGCGCCGGTATTGTTCTTCACCGTGGTGACCAGGCGGCTCAGCCGGTGCTTGAACACCATCGAAACGGCGTTGGCGCTCGGAAGGACGTCCTCCTTGACGGCCGACACGAAGTCGGAGGCCGCGGTTCCCTTGGACTGGTCGTGCTGGACCGTGAACGACGTGGGAAGCCCTTCGCCTTCCTTGTACGGATAATAGGCCTTGAGGGTGCTCGCCAACTCGCCTTCCTCATACCAGTTGAGGTCGCTGGCGAAGGCGGTTCCGTCGTAAGTCAGCTTCACGTTGGCGGCATAGTCGCCGGACGGTTTGACGACGGACACGCCGATGGCGTCGCCGTTCTCGAAATTCGTCTCGGTCACGCGGGTGATCACGGGTTCCACGCGGATCTTATACTGGGAGAAATCGACCGGCCGGGGCTCGGGTTTCTCGTTCTTGTTGCAGGCGGCGAGGGCCAGGACGGCCACGCCCGCGAGAAGCAATGTTCGTTTCATATCGCAGTGTCTTTAAAGTGTTTCAGAAGTCATATCCGAAGGTGAGGTTCCCGATTTCCCGGTTCTGCCCGCCCGTGGCCGTCTTGCGCAGGGCATGGAGCCAGCGGCCGTCCAGCCGGATGTACAGCCCCTTGGGGGAAGGGAAATGGAAGGTCAGGGCGCCGCCTGCGCCCACCCGTGGCGCCATCTGGTAGTCCATCAGCCGAAGCCAGTCCTCCGTCCGCCGATACGGCCGGTCCTCCGGCTCCTCCTTGCTGCGCCCGCGGTCGCGCCACAGGCCACCGCCGGCGAGCGCCTCGAGGTCCAGGTCGACCGGGCCGAAGGAGAAGGAAGTGGACAGCGTGGCCGCGCCGAGGTTCCGCTTGACCAGGTCCGACATCGGGGAGAGCGAACGGTCTTCGTGCCGATGCCCGTCCAGGGCGATTCCGAGGCGCCGGACGGCGCCGTCCAGAAACCGGAGCTCGTATTTCAAGGTCACATCCCGGCCCAGCCGGTCCGACAGGGCGGTGAAGCCGGCGCCGTCCGCGTTTTTCTCGCGCAACTGGTCACGGTCGCGCCGGTAGGAAACGCGGATGACGTGGTCCGTCCGGTCGGCCAGGAACACCTGTTCGTAGAAGAGCGAGACGGCGCTGCCCGGGAAGAGGTAGCTGCCGAAGTCCAACGCGCCCGCCTGGCCGCGTTTCCACGTCCATTCCAGGCCCGCCGAGGCCTCTTCGCTGGAAAAATGCCCGGCCAGCCCGTGGGAAAGCTGCAGGAGGGGGAAAACGCCGGCGCCGTCCACAAAGGAGCCGTAACGCAGGCCCCTGTCCAGGAAGGCGGCTTCTCCGTCTCCCGGTTGCAGCTGGACGCGCTCCGTCTTGAGGCGGAACACATAGGCCATCGCCAGGCCCATATTGTCGTCCATGATGTAGGTGAGCGTGGGTTCCACCTGCAGGTCCATCCCGAAGGAGGAATGGCGGAGCTCCGTCTGTTTCCCCTGGTACCCGGCCTGGAAAGAGGCCTTCAGACCGGCCGCATATTCATAGCCCATTTCCGTGACGAAACCGGCTTCCAGCCTGCCGGTCTCTCGGGATTTCATCCCCGGTGTGAATTCCAGCAGGTCCACCGGAAAATAGCCCGGCTCCAGCAGCATCGAGGAGAGCATCCCGTATCCGGTCCTCTGCTCGAGCGAGACCGCGCCCATCCAGGTGGTCTTCTCTCCGTGCCGGACGCCCTCCGCCCGGGCGCCGGCCGACCATTGGAAGGTTCCGGCATACGACGGCCGGAACCAACCCTCCTCCACACCGCCCCAGAGGGCGACTTTCGTTTCCCGGGCCGACCGGTC
This sequence comes from uncultured Bacteroidales bacterium, assembly GCA_946538425.1. Classification (GTDB taxonomy): domain Bacteria; phylum Bacteroidota; class Bacteroidia; order Bacteroidales; family UBA932; genus Cryptobacteroides. The sequence goes on from CAMNGM010000060.1 coordinate 3,924, forward strand.
CGGATCCAGGCGGAGCAGGCCGACTTCCTGCGCAGGCAAGAGGGCGGGAAGCAGCAGGCCGAGCAGACAGACTTTACAGCAAGTCGTTTTCATAGATCTTGGTTTTCGTATTCTTTCTTGTCAAAAATCGTAACCGACGCGGACCGTCGAACCCCAGCGGTCGGCCCCCGGGAGGAGGTCGATGCCGAAGCCGTGGAGCCAGGTTCCCTCCGCTTGGAGGGAAAGGCCCTGGACGGACCGCAGATGATAGGTCAAAGTCAACCCCGCGCCGACCTTCGTCGTGGAGAAATACTCCATCTTCCGCAGCCAGTCGGGGGTCAGGCGGAAGGGGACGGAGTCGACCTCGTCCGTGCCGCCGGTCAGGCCCCGGTCCTTCCAGGCGCCGGCGCCGCCGTTCACCCGCAGGCCGAGGTCCACGGGGCCGAAAGCGAAGGCGGCCACGAGGGTGGCCATCCCATTGTAGCGCTGCGTCCGGTCCTCATAGGGATACATCAGGTAGGATTTCTCCTCCCACAGACCGCCGTGCAAGACGGCCTGCAGGCGCTTGAGAGGCCCGTTTCGGAACCGGACGGCATAGGTCAGGTCCACGTTCGTCCAGGCCCGGTCGGAAACGGCGTTCCAGGCGTATACGGCCGGCGTCGTGATGCCGCCCGCGCTGACCTTGTCCAGCACGGATTCCTCCAGCTGGTCGTTCTGCAGGTCCAAGTCCACCCGAAGGGAATGTCCGCCCTGGAATCGACCTTCCATAAAGACCTTCCAGGAGAAGCCCGGATACCGGAACCAGTCATATCCTTTTTCTCCGACGGCGCCATGCTTCCAGAGCAGGCTCATGCCGAAGGACAGGGCGGGGGCCTGCGCAATGTAGGAAAACCCGTGGGTGAATTCCTTTACGGGGAAAACACCCACGCCGGCCTCGTCCAGGTGGATGCCGTCGCCGTCCCACACCTGGTAGGTGCCATACCGCATCCCTTTGTCCAGGAACGCGAAATAGGACTGGTCCGTGGCGGCGCCGACCTGCTCGGCGTCAATCGTTTCCGTCCGCTTGCGGAAGATGTAGGCGGCGGAGAGCCCGATGCCATTGTCCCCGATGACAGCGAAGGTGGGTTCGACCTGCAGGTCCATCCCGTAGGTCGTATGGCGGATATCCTTGCGCTTGGCGTAGTTGGCGGCCATATAATCGGCCTTGACCCCGAAAGCGAACTCCTCCGCGAACGTAGTGGCGAAGCCGCCGCCGAGCTTGTAGGTCTGGCGCGTCTTGTCGCCGGGGGTGAATTCGAGCACATCGACCGGGAAGTAACCCGGTTCCAGGAACATCGACGTGAGCTGCTCTTTCCCGTCGACCTGCTCGAAGGAGAAGGAGCCCGTGAAAGAGGTGGTTTCCCCGTGACGGGTACCCTGCGCCGAGGCGCCGGCTTTCCAGAGCGAGGCCGGGGCGAAAGCGGGATGGTAGCCGCCCGCCTCGTAGCCGCCGTACACGCCGGCCTTGCCCCGGCTGCCCGTCACCGGGTCCAGCCGCAGCAGGCCGATGTCCTGGCCCTGAAGGGCCAGCGGCACCAGCAGCAGGCTAAGGATGCAGGCTCTGTATCTCGCTCTCATAGAAGTCATTGCTTGAATTGTTCGTGTCCACGAGGACCTCGTACCCGTTCTCCGCCGAGACCTTCTCGTCCACCTTCCGGCGGAGGGTGTGCCCCTTGAAGATATCGCTCTGGAGGACGAATCCCGCATCGGCGGCCGGGGCGACCCGCTTCCCGTTGCTGGAGGACCGGCCGTCGAACACCTCCACTGCGTCCACGATCCACTCGTACGGAACCACGACCACGCGGTCCGCGCTGTTGCCGGGCGTAACCCGGACCACATCGGGCTGCAGGACATATTCCCCGGCCGGCATCGGCGTCCGGAAGAGGACGATCGTCGGCGAGGAAAGGGAGAAGGTATTGGCGTTGGACTGCCCCGTCTTGATGACCACCTGCGCATAGCGCTCGGGCTTCACCAGGTCGCCCGGCGCCGGATGGTAAGTCGGGTTCGGGAAATAGGTGGGGTTGTAGCAGGCGAACAGGTCCGGCCGGTTCAGATTCACCGATAGCGGGTACTGGAGGGTATGGTCGATGGCGCCGCGGAGGGCCACGACGGCGTCTTCGCCCGGGGCCAGCGGGAAATCCTTCCCGCTTCCGGGCAGCTGCCAGACCACGGTCACGACCGGGGCGAAATCCGGGAAGACCGTCTCCCCCGTGACCGGGTCGCGCTCTGTCCAGTTGTTGACGGAAGTGCTGTTGTACGGCGACAGGGTGCCGAAACACAGGCTGTCCAGGTACGCCGTCTCGAAGTCGTTGTTGTGGATGATGAAGTACTGGTCGCTCTGGTAGGTGCCCTCCTGCGGGGCCTTGCTGCAGCCGCCGCAGTAGATTTCCTTGACCACGAGCCCCCCGGCCGTGGAATGCGTGAGCCGCAGGTCCACGATGCGCCGCTCGGTGACCACCACCTTGTCCGCCGCGCCGTTGAAGAGGTCCTTCCCGGTTCGGTCGCTGCAGGTGATGCGGTAGATGCCCGGAGGCACCGGGATCTCCGCGAGGCCGCGGCGGTCGGTCTTGGCCAGATACGCGGCGCCGGAGGAGACTTCCTCGATGCGGATGACAGCGCCTTCGTGCACCGCGTGGGCATAGCCGTCCGGATAGACGGCGTTCACCGACAACAGTTGCAGCGCATCCGGCCAGGGGCTCTTGTAGTCCTCGGCGCAGGCCGCGGCGAGCAGGGCCAGCCCTATGAGGAGAAACCGCTTCATAGCTTGATCCGGCAGGTAAGTCCGTAGTAGAAAGCCGGCGTGAAGATCGCGCTGACGCCGGTGGCGTGGCTCTTCCGGTACGGACGGGCGTTCGTGAAATTGTTGGCGAAGAAGGACAGGGACACGTGGTCGCCGAGCTCCTTCGTGAGACTCAGGTTCGCGCTCAGGTACGGGTCATAGCCGTCCCGGGCGAAGGTGTACAGGTTGCCCGAACGGAGGATGAGCCGCTGCAGGGCGGGATCGTCGGCCGAGGCCGCGGTCCAGGGATGGCGCACGCCGTCCAGGTCGATGTAAGCGACCGGACAGACGGCGGTGTAGCTGTCGCCGTCGTAGATGTTCCCGCCGGTAGGGGAGAGGCTGTTCCCCGAAACGGTGAACGCGCGGGAGGAAAGGTTCTGCGAATGGCGCAGGAGGGTGGCCTCCACCCGGCAGGTGACGATGAGCCGCACTTCCGGGATGTGCGTGATGGCGGTCAGGTTCGCATCCAGCCAGTCGGTCTTGCGGCCGTTGGCAATGGAGGAGCCGCCCGCATAGATGCCCGCGTACTGGTAGGAGCGACCGGGCAGTTCGGTGTGCGACCAGCCGGCCTGGTAGTAGGCCGCCTCGTTCTCGTCCAGGGTCTCGGTATGCGTGTAGGCGGCGTCCAGCCGGAGGTGCGTCCGCAGGACGGCGATCTCCGGGAAGTCCGCCGTGAACTCGAGGCCGGTGCGGACGATGTCCGCCCCGCCCCGCTGCATCCGGTTGCCCACGAAGGTCCGGTCCGCGACGCGGAGGGCCATCGGCGTGAAATATTCGTCCGCGTTATTTCGCAGGTAAACGGCGCCGGTTTGGTGGTCAACGACCATTTCGGGGTCGGAAGGCATCACGAAGCCGGCCGGAACCTGGAGGGCGTTATAGGCGAACGGCGTGTACTGGTTCACGAGCTCGTACGGATCCTTCGTGACGTTGCGGAACCCGGCGAGCGAAAGCCTCCAGCCGCCGCGTTCGAAGTCGACGCCCACCTCCGCGTTCCGGTTGGACTGCCAGCGCAGGTCCGGATTGTATGCCATCGTGTAGGGGATGGTGTAGTAGATGTACGAGGCGCCGGTTCCGTGCGAGAAGCCGAAGGTCTGGATGTCGCGGTACTCCTGCCGGGGGAACAGGATGTAGAAGCCCGGAAGCTTGCGGGTGATCCCCCAGCCGCCGCGAACGGACAAGTTGTCCGTCACGTGATAGCGAAGGTTCAGGCGGGGCGACAGCGTCTGGAGATTCTTGTACTGCGTCCCTTCGATGAAGGTCCTTTCTCCCCGCAGGCCGAAGCTTCCTTCCAGGCCCTTCCAGGAGAGTTTTTCCTCCACGTACACCGCCAGATTATGCATGTACGGATAGTCCGTGTAGGGCCGGGGGCGGTAGCCGTTCGCCGCCAGGTCCGGGTTCTCGTAGTACTCGCCCGCGCCCACGTTGCCGTCGGCCTTCCACTGCACACCGGCCTTCAGGACACTTTTCACGGCGCCGAAATGGTGCAGCCAGTCATACTTGAACGAGGCGGCGTAGTCGAGCTCGCGGGAGTCGGTGATGCGGTCCGCATAGAAGGTGAGCGGCAGCGCCGTCGCGAGGAAATAGCCCTGCTCCTCCGCGTGCACCGCCGGCTGCGAGGAGCCGTAGGAATTGTACAGATGCTCGTGCGTGAGGTTGTCGTGGTAATAGACCGACCCTTCCAGGCTCAGGTTCGTGACCCAGGAGCGGTTGAGCATCCAGGTCAGTTTCGCGTGCGGGGTCAGGAGGTTGTCGTGGGCCTTCGCAAACTCCTCGGAGAAGGCGTCCGGGTCGTCCTTGCTGTCCATTCCGCCGAGGTTGCCGCTGATGCCGGCCTCCAGCCGCAGCACGCGGGCGAAGGTCCGGTTGTATTCCGCCGTGAAGCCGCGACGGGTATAGGACGTATAGGGCGAGGTGAGCTTCTGCGTGGCGCGGGTCCATTGGCCGCTGACATTCAGGACGCCATCCCCGAGGGCGACGCCCTTGGAAACGGAGACGTCGTAGGTGCGGGGATTGACCGAAAAAGTGGCCTGGACGGGCGTGCGTCCCTTGCGGGTGGTCACCCGGACCATTCCGCTCCCCAGATCGCCGTACTCGGCCGACGGGACGCCGGAAACGACCTCCACGGACTCGATGTTCTCCACCTGGAGGCTGCGCGTGTCCACGCCGGCGAGGCCGCCGAAGGCGGCGTTGTCGCCCATCCGGACGCCGTTCACCTCCACCGCCGTGCCGAATGCGGCGTTGCCGGCGCCGGACCCGCCCCCGCGGACGGTGAACTCCGTCGCGGCCGTCAGGTCCGGATTGACGGTCTTGCCGCCAGGCATCAGGGCCGCGATGTTCGAAAGGCCGGACACCTGGAGGTGCTCCAGGGCCGTCCGCTCGATCCGGCGGGTGGTGTTCAGGTTCTCCTTGGACTGCTCGGCCGTCACCACGACCTCGTTCAGGGCCAGGGACTGCTCCTGCAGGACGATGACCAGGTCATCGACCGCCTTGCCCACGCGGAGCGTCCGCACGTCGGTCGCGTAGCCCAGGCATTCGGTCTCCATCCGGTAGGCGCCGGCCTCGACGGAGGCCAGGACGAAACCGCCCTGGGCGTCCGTGACGGCCCACAGGTAGTTCTCGTCCAGGTGCACGACCGCGCCGGGCAGGGGTTCCCCCTGCGCGTCCGTCACGCGCCCGCGTACGCGAAAACCGGCCGCAAGCGCCGTCCCGCACACGAACAGCAACATCCATATGGACAGAATTCTTCGCATGGAATACGCAAATATACGCAAAACTCCCGCCCTTTGCAATCCCCATTCTTGGGGAGAAGCGCGTAGCGGGAGTCTAAACGGGTGTTTTCGAGCGGCCTACAGGTTCCGCAGCAGGTTCGTCAGGGAGACCTTCTTGTCGATGAGGGCGCGGAGGTCTTCGATCTTCACGCGCTCCTGGGTCATCGTGTCGCGGTCGCGGACGGTGACGCAGCCGTCCACGAGGGTGTCGTGGTCCACGGTCACGCAGAACG
>CAMNGM010000061.1 GCA_946538425.1 uncultured Bacteroidales bacterium
TATCTCCCAAACCTTCGCTCCGCTCATCCCTCCCACCGCAAGCGGCGGGCCCCTCCCGTTCACATGGCCACGGGCGGCCATGGGTTTGGGAGATAACAACCGACTGAATAGAGCGTAAACTTTATGAATAAGAGTTTATACACAATTGCGGAGAATTCTCTGATTGCAACCAAGACTTATAAAATGGTTTTGGAGCCTCTGTCATTTCGACCGAGCGAAGCGAGTGGAGAAATCTGCCTCGGGGAATTCGTAGATATCCTGATACCCGGATATTTCCTGCGGAGACCGTTGTCGGTGTGCGACTTTGAGGAGGGGCGTTTGACCTTGGTGTACAAGGTGGTGGGAGAAGGGACGAAAGTCCTTTCGGAAATGCCCGTGAGGGGTGAGCTGGAAGTTTTGACCGGACTCGGAAAGGGTTTCGATCCGGAGGCGTGCCGGGAGCGGTCGCTGCTGGTGGGCGGCGGATTGGGGGTTCCTCCCCTGCTCCTGCTGGCCAAGCGGCTGAAGGCGCAAGGGAAGCGCGTCACGGCGGTGCTGGGATTCAACAAGGCCGACGAGATCATCCTCTCCGAAGAGTTCCGCACTGTCTGCGACGAAGTGCTCATTTCCACGGTCGACGGTTCGGTGGGCGTGAAAGGCTTTGTGACCGATGCGATGGCGGCGGCCAGGCCTTCGTTCGACTACTTCTACACCTGCGGACCGATGGTGATGATGAAAGTCGTGTGCAATGCCCTGGAAGGCCCGGGCGAAGCCTCGCTCGAAGAGCGGATGGGCTGTGGCGCGGGCTTCTGCTACGGCTGCAGCATCCAGACGAAAAACGGGCCCCGGCGCGTGTGCAAGGACGGTCCGGTGTTCAAGAAGGAGGAACTGATATGGTAAAGGATCTGTCTGTCAAGCTGGGCGGCATCCGCCTCCAGAATCCGGTCGTTCCGGCCAGCGGGACCTTCGGGTTCGGGCTGGAACTCGCCGATGACATGGACCTGAACGCGCTGGGCGGCATCTCGCTCAAGGGCACCACCCGGGAGGCACGGTACGGCAATCCCACGCCGCGCATCGCCGAATGTGAAGGAGGGATGATCAATTCCGTGGGCCTGCAGAACCCCGGGATCGATGTCCTCGTGAACGAAAAGGTTCCCTCGCTCCGGAAGCTTTACGACGGCTGCATCATCGCGAACATCAGCGGTTTCTCGCTGGACGAATACCGGGAGTGCTGCGCCAAGGCCGATGCCTGCGAGGGCATCGACCTCATCGAAGTCAACGTCTCCTGCCCGAACGTGCACAACGGCGGGATGGCCTTCGGGACATCGGCCGCTTCGGCGGCGGAAGTGACCGCGGCCGTGAAGGCGGTCTGCCGCAAGCCGGTCTTCCTCAAGCTCAGCCCGAACGTGACGGACATCGTCTCCATCGCCCGCGCCTGCGAAGATGCCGGAGCCGACGGCCTCACGCTCGTGAACACCTTCCTCGGGATGCGGATCGACATCGCCCGCCGCAAGCCCGTGATCGCCAACAAGATGGGCGGTTTCTCCGGCCGCGCCATCTTCCCCATCGCCCTCCGGATGGTCTACCAGGTCGCGCACGCCTGCCGGATTCCCGTGATGGGCTGCGGCGGCGTAGCCTCCGCCAAGGACGTCATCGAAATGATGATGGCCGGCGCCACCGCCGTGCAGGTGGGCGCGGAAAACCTCCGCAATCCGTTCGCCTGCCCGGAAATCGTCGCAGAACTCCCCGCTCTTATGGACGAGCTGGGAATCAATACCTTACAAGAGATAATCGGAACCGTATGAAGAATAGAGACGTCATCATCGCCTGCGACTTCGCCAGCCGCGAAGCCACTTTGGAATTCCTGGACCGTTTCCCCGAGGGCCGAAAGCCCTTCGTGAAGATCGGGATGGAACTCTTTTATGCCGAAGGTCCTTCCATCGTCCGCGACATCAAGGCCCGCGGGCACAGGATCTTTCTGGACCTCAAGCTCCACGACATCCCCAACACCGTCAAGAAAGCGATGCGGGTGCTCTCCGCCCTGGATGTGGATATGGTCAATGTCCACGCAGCCGGCACCGTCGCGATGATGCAGGCTGCCCTCGAAGGCCTCACCCGGCCGGACGGGACCCGTCCCCTGCTGATCGCCGTCACGCAGCTCACTTCCACTTCGCAGGAAGTGATGCAGAACGAGCTCCTCATCGGCGCCACCATCAACGACACCATCGTCAAATACGCGCAGAACGCGCGCGAGGCGGGCCTGGACGGCGTCGTGTGCTCGCCGCTGGAGGCCGGTATGGTGAAGGAGACTTGCGGCAAGGAATTCCTCACCGTCACCCCCGGCATCCGCTTCGCCGACGCCGGGAAGGACGACCAGGTGCGCATCACCACCCCGGCCCGCGCCCGCGAAATCGGCTCCGACTTCATCGTCGTCGGCCGCCCCATCACCGCCGCCCCCGACCCGGTGGCCGCCTATGAACGTTGTGTCAAAGAGTTTTTGTCATTCTGAGCAAAGCGAAAGTATCTATATGGAAAGACAGATTGCCTCCTCCCTCCTCTCCATCGGCGCCGTGTTCCTGCGGCCCGAGCAGCCCTTTACCTGGGCCAGCGGCATCAAAAGCCCGATCTATTGTGACAACCGCCTGACGCTGTCTGCACCCCGCGTGCGGGAGCAGGTGGAAAACGGCCTGGCCAAGCTCGTGCAGCGGTACTATCCCGACTGCGAGATGCTGATGGGCACCTCCACGGCCGGCATCGCCCACGCCGCCATCACCGCCACGATCCTGGACCTGCCGATGGGCTATGTCCGCGGCGAGGCCAAGACCCACGGCCGGACGAACCGGATCGAAGGCAAGATGGACCCGGGGACGAAAGTCGTCGTCATCGAGGACCTCATTTCCACGGGCGGCAGCGCCATCGAGGTGGTGGAAGCCCTCCGGGAGGCCGGCGCCGAGGTGCTGGGCATCGTCTCCATCTTCACCTACGGGATGAAGCGCGGCCTGGAGCGCATCGCCGCCGCGAATACGGAGAACCACTCCCTGTGCAACCTGGACGTCCTCGTGGACGTGGCCGAGGAAGAAGGCCGCATCGGCCCGGGCTGGAAAGAGCGCATCCTCGCCTTCCGCGACAACCCTTCCGACGAAAGCTGGATCCAAGCATAACCGCATACGAAATTATGAAACACCTCATCGACCCGACCGACCTGACCAAATCCGAGATCGACGAAATCATCTCGCTGGCCCAGGATATCATCGCCCACCGCGAACGCTACCAGGGCAGTATGTCGCACAAGAAGCTCGCGACCCTCTTCTATGAACCCAGCACCCGCACGCGGCTCAGTTTCACCTCCGCCATGATGGAGCTCGGCGGCAACGTGCTCGGCTTCTCCGACGCCCGCAGCAGCTCCGTCTCCAAGGGCGAGAGCGTGCAGGACACCGTCCGCGTGGTGGGCTGCTTCGCCGACGTCATCGCCATGCGCCACCACATCGAGGGCGCCCAGCTCTATGCGACGGAAGTGTCCACCGTGCCCATCATCAACGCGGGCGACGGCTCCCACAGCCACCCGACGCAGACGCTGACGGACCTCCTCACCATCCAGCGGGAACTCGGCCACATCGACGGCATCACCATCGGCTTCTGCGGCGACCTCCGCTTCGGCCGGACCGTCCATTCCCTGATCAAGGCCCTGTCCCGGTACAAGGACATCAAGGTCATCCTCATCGCCCCGGACGAGCTCAAGCTCCCGGACTACATCAAGCAGGACGTGTGCGAGCGCACCGGCATCCCCTACCGCGAGGTGACGACGATGGAAGAAGTGATGGGCGAACTGGACGTCCTCTATATGACCCGCGTGCAGAAAGAGCGCTTCCTGGACGAGGACGAGTTCGACCGCGTGAAGGACAGCTTCGTGCTGGATGACGCCCGGATGGCCCTCGCGAAGGAGAAGATGGCCGTCCTGCACCCACTCCCCCGCGTGAACGAGATCCTCACCGAGGTGGACGCCGACCCGCGTGCCGCCTATTTCCGCCAGGTGGAGAACGGCAAGTTCGTGCGCGAGGCGCTCATCGTCAAGCTGCTCGAATGGAAAGACGATCCCGAACACGGAATGCCTACCGACGAAACGCCGGTGGAAGATCCGGAACTCCGCTGCCCGAACAAGAAGTGCATCTGCAACAACGAGCACGCTCCGCACCGGTTCCGCCGCACCGAAAACGGCGTTCTCCGCTGCTGGTACTGCGACTCCAAGGTCCGGTAAAGGAACGGTTTTTGCAAATTCGGATTTCGCAGTTTCGATTTTAATCGCGATATTTGCACTTCTTAAAAACTGATGATTTGAAACCCGAGTCTGTCAACAAACTCCTCGAGAAGAGTTTCCGCAACAACTGGCGTCGTCCCGCCCTGTCCAACTACAAGGGCGAGACGCTGCTGTACAGCGACCTTGCGCGCAGCATCGCGAAGATGCACCTCGCCTACGGACACTATGGCGTGCATCCCGGCGACAAGGTCGTCATCATTTCCCGCAACCAGGCCCACTGGGCCGTCTGTTTCCTGGCCGCGATGACCTACGGGGCCGTTCCCGTCCCCCTGCTCCACGAGTTCAAGCCCGGGAACATCCACTATCTGGTGAACCATTCCGACGCGAAGATCCTCTTCGTGGAACGGGCCATCTGGGACGGACTGAACGCGGAGGACATGCCGGAGCTCACCGCCGTCATCCAGATCGAGGACTACGAAGTCCTGCACCTGAAGGAGGGCGCCTCCGAGGCGGCCCGTCCCCAGCTGGAAAAGATGTACAAGAAGGCCTACCCGCGCGGAATCCGCCCCGAAGACCTCAACTACCACAAGGACGAGCCCGACGAGTTGGCCATCCTGAGCTACACCTCCGGCACGTCCGGATTCTCCAAGGGCGTGATGATCCCCTACCGCGCCGTCTGGTCCAACGTCTATTTCATGCACGAGAACCTGCCGATGATCGACAACACCTCCAACGTCGTCGTCATCCTCCCTTCCGCGCATATGTACGGGATGATGTTCGAGTTCTTCTTCGAGATGGTGATGGGTTGCCACATCCATTTCCTCACGAAGGCCCCGAGCCCGAAAATCCTGGCCGAAGCCTTCTCCGACGTACGCCCGAACGTCGTCTACGCCGTCCCCCTGATCGTCGAGAAGATCTACAAGACCCTGGCGCGGACCCTCCCGCACGACGCGGACCTGTGCAAGGCCCTGAAGGATTTCTTCGGCGGCGACTTCGAGGAAGTGGTCATCGGCGGCGCCGCCCTCAATCCCGAGGTGGAACGCGCCCTGCGCAAGATCAAGTTCCCCTTCACGATCGGCTACGGGATGACCGAGTGCGCGCCCATCATCACCTACTCCCGCTGGTTCAAGAGCCGGATGTACTCCTGCGGCACCACGGCCCCGAACATCGAGATCCGGGTCCAGTCCAAGGCTCCGCACCTGATTCCCGGCGAGGTCCAGGTGAAAGGGGCGAACGTGTTCCTGGGCTACTACAAGAACACGGAGGCGACCGCCGAAGCCTTCACCAAGGACGGCTGGTTCCGTACCGGCGACGTCGGCATCCTGGACAATGACGGGTACCTGTACCTGCGCGGCCGGACCAAGTGCATGATCCTCGGCGCCAACGGGCAGAACATCTATCCGGAAGAGATCGAGGCCGCCCTGAACAACATCCCCTACGTGGTCCATTCCCTCGTGATCGAGGACAACGGCAAGCTGGTGGGCCTGATCTACCCGGACTACAAGCAGGCGAACCTGGACGGGCTCCGCGTCAAGAATCTGGAGGAACTGCTCCAGACGAACCTCGAGGAGGTGAACCACCTCTTCCCCAACTACTCCCACATCTCCCACCTGGAGCTGATGCCGGAAGACTTCGAGATGACGCCCAAGGGCAGCATCAAACGCTATCTGTATCAGCGCAACCGGCCTTCCTGACCCCGATGAGAAACGTTCTCCTCCCCCTCCTGCTGGCGCTGGCGGCCGCGACCGGCCTCCGGGCGCAGCCCGCGTGGGCCCAGGTCCTTCACCCCCAGGCGCCGGCCGTGCCGGAATACGTCGCCTTCGCCGGCGACACGGTCCGTTTCGACCGCGCCGACTTCTACGAGCGGATGGACCGGGAGCTGATCTCCTTCACCTATATGCACACGAACACGACGCTGATGCTCAAGCGTTCGCGCCGGTATTTCGCGCAGATCGTCCCGATCCTGCGGCAGCAGGGCGTCCCCGAGGACCTGAAGTACCTGATGGCCATCGAGAGCAGCCTGGACCCGAAGGCCCTGTCCGTCGCGGGCGCGGCCGGCCTCTGGCAGTTCACCAAGGCCACGGCCCAGACGTACGGGCTGGAGGTGTCGGCGGAGGTGGACGAGCGCTACAACATCGAGAAGGAGACGGTCGCCGCCTGCAAGTTCCTCAAGGACGCCTACCGGAAATACGGCGACTGGATGACCGTCGCGGCCAGCTACAACGCCGGCCAGGGCGGGATCTCCAAGCGCCGCGAGACCCAGAAGCAGACCTCGGCCCTGGAACTGTGGCTGCCCGAGGAGACGGCCCGCTACATGTTCCGCCTCCTGGCCGTGAAGATGTTCTTCGAGAACCCCGCCGCCTTCGGCTTCAACGTGCCGATGGCCGAGCGTTACCCCTACGTCGAGCCCCGGGACGTGCTGACCGTCAATTACCCCGTCCCCAGCCTGGTGGACTTCGCCCTCGAGCACGGCACCACCTACGCGCGGCTGAAGGAAGCCAATCTCTGGCTCCGGGACGAAAAGCTGACGAACAAAGGAAACAAGGCCTACAAAGTCGTGATCCCCTGAGACCACGGCTTTGTTTTTATTTGAGGACGAGTTCTTTCACGAACCCGGTCGTCCGGTTGTCCGGCGTGAACAGGGGGTCCCCCGACAGGGTGGCGTTCATCTTCCCGATGAGCTCCGTCTTCTGGAACGAGAGCTGGTTGCGGATGACGGAGGAATTGAGCGTGATGTACAGGGTGCCGGCGCGGAAATAGCGCTTCAGGGTGAAGGGGCCGGCGCCGGAACAGGCGTCCCAGGCGGCGAAAATCCGCTGCGTGTTGAGCCCGGAGGCGATTTTGACGGACTTGATGTACTCCGCGATCACCTCCTCCATCGTGAGCGCCTCTTTCCGGCGGACGAAATAGTTCCTTTTCTTGTAATCGGCCATCACTCTACTTTCGTGAAGACACCACCCGCCGTGTCGAAGTAGGCGCGGTCGTCGGTGATGCGGTCCACGATGCCGGACAGGCGGACCTTGTTGCAGTCGGTGATGAAGATCTGGCCGAAACCGCTCCCGGCGACCATCCCGATGAGGTTGCCGATGCGGTGCATGTCCAGTTTGTCGAAGACGTCGTCCAGCAGGAGGACGGGCGCGTAGCCGTAGCCGTCGCGCATAATTTCGTACTGGGCGAACTTGAGGGCGACCAGGAAGGATTTCTGCTGGCCCTGGGAGCCGCAGCGACGGATCGGATGGCCGTCCAGGGTGAACAGGAAATCGTCGCGCTGGATGCCCGAGCCGGTGAACCGCAGGACCTGGTCGCGGTCGCGGCCGGCCTTGAGGAGTTCCTCGAGCGGGGCCTTCGCAAGATCCGACCGGTATTCCACCGAGACCTCTTCGCCACCGCCGGAGATGAGCTTGTAGTACGACTGGACCACGGGCCGGAGGTCCTCCGCGAAGCGTTTCCGGGCCTCGAAGGCCGGCTGCGCGGCGGCGGCCATCCGGGCGTCGAACACGTCCATCAGTTCCCAGTCCACGTGGCCGTCCTTGAGCATCTTGTTGCGCTGCGCGAGGAGGCGGTTGTAGGTCTGGACGGCGGCAAGGTAGTTCCGGTCCATCTGCGAGAGGACGCCGTTGACGAAGCGGCGGCGCTCCTCGCCCGATTCGCTCACGAGCGCGATGTCCCCCGGCGAGACCATCACGACGGGGAGGACGCCGATGTGTTCGGAGATCCGGGTGCAGGGCTTCTCGTCCCGGACGAGTTTCTTCTCCCCCTCCCCGACGCGGATGGAGAAGCGCGATTCCAGCCCGTTGTCCATCAGGTAGGTGCCGCCGATGGTGAACCCGTCCGTGCCGAACCGCCAGTTGTAGCGGTCGGGCGAGGGGAAGGCGCTCTTGGTCATCGACAGGTAATAGATGGCGTCCAGCAGGTTCGTCTTCCCTTCTCCGTTGTTCCCGCTGATGCAGTTGACATTCGGCGAGAACGACAGTTCCTGGAAGGCGATGTTCCGGAAATCCTGGACGACGATTTTCTTGAGCGTGGGCATGGCAATGCGATCTTGATTGCAAATATAACATTTTTTTACTATTTTTGCAGGCTGAATGCGCCCATAGGGGCTACATACATTGATTAAATAACAAACGAAAAGATATGGCAAACAAACCCAACGAGCAGGAACTCCGTCAGCAGAAGACCGCTGAAGCCGTTTCCAAGACAGAACAGTTCTTCCAGAAGAACGCCAAACTCATCTATGGCTGCGTGGCGGCCGTCCTGGTGATCGCCCTCGCGATCCTCGCTTACAACCGCTTCGTCTTCCAGCCCAAGAAGGCCGAGGCCCAGAAGGAGATGTTCAAGGCCGAGCAGAAGTTCGCCGCCGGCGATTTCGAACTCGCCCTGAACGGCGACGACAACAATATGGGCTTCGAGGAGATCATCTCCACCTACGGCAAGAAGGCCGGCCAGGCCGTCTATCTCTATGCCGGCGGCAGCGCCCTCCAGCTGGGCGACTTCGAGAAGGCCATCAAGTACTTCAGCAAGTACGCCGGTGAGGACAAGATCCTCCTCTCCCGCGCCCAGGCCGGCATCGGTGACGCCTATGTGGGCCTCGAGGACTACAAGAACGCCCTCGCCGCCTACGAGAAGGCCGCCGCCACCGCCGACAACCTGTTCGCCGCCGGTTACCTCCTGAAGGCTGGCCAGGTCGCCGAGGAACTCGGGAACAAGGACAAGGCCCTCGCCTGCTACAAGAAGATCAAGGACCAGTATCCGCAGGCCGTCGAGGCCGCCGACATCGACAAGTACATCACCCGCATCGAGTTCTAGTTATGGGAAGAGCGTTTGAATTCCGCAAGGAGCGCAAGTTGAAGCGCTGGGGCCATATGGCCAAGACCTTCACCAAACTGGGCAAGGAAATCACCATCGCCGTCAAGCAGGGCGGTCCCGAAGTGACGGGCAACCCCCGCCTCCGCGCCCTCATCGCCGAGGCGAAGTCCGAGCAGATGCCCAAGGAGAACATCGAGCGCGCCATCAAGAAGGCCACCGAGGCCAAGTCCGGCGACTTCAAGGAGATCGTGTACGAAGGTTTCGGCCCGTTCGGCATCGCCTACCTGGTGGAGGCCGCTACCGACAACAACACCCGTACCGTCGCCAACGTCCGCAGCTACTTCACCAAGTGCGGCGGCTCCCTCCAGACCAGCGGCAGCGTCGCCTTCATGTTCGACCACAAGTGCGTCTTCCGCATCAAGGAGGATCCCGCGAAGCCCATCGACCTGGACGAGCTCGAGCTCGAACTGATCGACTTCGGCGCCG
>CAMNGM010000062.1 GCA_946538425.1 uncultured Bacteroidales bacterium
AAACCCTAAAAAGCAGACTGACAATGGAAAAAACCTGGAGATGGTTCGGTAAGAAAGACAAGATCACGCTCGCGATGCTGCGGCAGATCGGCGTGGAAGGAATCGTGACCGCCCTGCACGACGTCCCGCTGGGACAGGTGTGGACGCGGGAGAAGATCCGCGACCTGCGCGAATACATCGAGAGCTACGGCATGCGCTGGAGCGTCGTGGAGTCGCTCCCCGTCGTGGAAACCATCAAATACGGCGGCCCCGACCGCGACGAGCAGATCGAAGTGTACAAGCAGTCGCTCCGCAACCTGTCCGCCGAGGGCGTCCACTGCATCTGCTACAACTTCATGCCGGTGCTGGACTGGGCCCGCACGGACCTGTTCCATGCGAATCCGAATGGATCGACGAACCTGTACTTCAACTACGCCGAGTTCGCCTATTTCGACATCTACATCCTCAAGCGCCCCGGCGCGCGGGAGGAGTGGGCGAAGTTCCGGTTCCCGGCGGGCGTAGGCGAGGGACGGAACGTCCTCGCCGAGGCCGACGCGCTCGCCAAGACGATGACCCCGGAAAAGGACCACAAGCTGGTGGAGACCATCGTCATCAAGACGCAGGGCTTCGTGAGCGGCAATTTCAGCGAGAACGACGAGGCCCCCGTGCAGAAGTTCCGCGAGTTCCTGGACCTGTACAAGGGCATCGACAAGGCCCAGCTCCGCGCCAATATGAAATACTTCCTGGAGGCCATCATGCCCGTCTGCGAGGAATGCGGGATGAATATGTGCGTCCACCCGGACGACCCGCCCATCGAGATCCTCGGCCTCCCGCGCATCGTCCGCACGGAAGAGGACATCGAATGGTTCCTCAACGCGGTTCCCAACAAGCATAACGGCCTGACTTTCTGCGCCGGATCGCTCTCCGCAGGGGCCTACAACGACGTCGTGGGGATGGCGAAGAAGTTCGCCTCCCGCACCCATTTCGTTCACCTGCGCTCCTGCCACATCTTCCCCAACGGCGACTTCACCGAGGCCTCGCACCTCGGCGGCCGGGCGGACCTCATCGAGCTCGTCCGCATCTTCGAGAAGGAGAATCCCGCCCTGCCGATGCGCGTGGACCACGGGATGACCTTCACCGACGCCCCCGGCGGCATCATGGACGAGTCCGCCCACGGGCACAACGCCGGCTACACCCTCCTCGGCCGAATGTTCGCGATGGGCCAGGTCCAGGGCATCATCGCCACCGTGGACCGCGAACTGGGCCTCCCCTACAAACAACCCGGATTCTTCGATTAAGCTATGAAACTCACCGATATCCTGAGCGGCAACTGCAATGCCGCGGAGTGGGAGTCCAAAGGCTACCGGCTCCCGAAATACGACATCGCCGCCGTGAAGGCGAAAACCTTCGCCGAACCCACCTGGGTGCATTTCGGCGGCGGCAACATCTTCCGCGCCTTCCCGGCCGCAATCCTGAACGAGGCCCTGAACACGGGCCAGTACGACCGCGGGGTCATCGTCGCGGAAACCTTCGATTTCGAGGTCATCGACAAGGCCTACGCCCCCTACGGGAACCTGTCGCTGTCCGTGAGCCTGCAGTCCACCGGCACCATCGAAAAGACCGTCATCGCGTCCGTCACGGAAGCCCTGAAGGCCGATTACGCCTTCCCCGACTGGCAGCGGCTCGTGGACATCTTCCGGAACCCGTCCCTGCAGATGATCTCCTTCACCATCACGGAGAAGGGCTATACCGTCGCCCCGGCGGACCTGGAGCGCGGCCTGACGCCCGTCCTGGCGATGGGCAAGGTCGCCGCGCTGCTGTACGAGCGCTGGAAGGCCGGCGCCCTGCCGCTGACGGTGCAGTCGATGGACAACTGCTCCCACAACGGCGACAAGGTCAAGGCCGGCGTGCTCGCCTACGCGAACTACTGGGCGGCGAACGGCCTCGTCCCGGCGGAGTTCCCCGCCTACCTGGAGGACGAGACGAAGATCACCTTCCCCTGGTCGATGATCGACAAGATCACCCCGCGCCCGCACGAGAAGGTCAAGGCGATGCTCGCGGCCGACGGCTTCGAGGACAACGAATACATCGAGACGGCCAAGCACACTTTCACGGCCCCGTTCGTGAACTCCGAGGAGGTGCAGTACCTGGTCATCGAGGACCACTACACCTGCGGCCGGCCGCCGCTGGACCTGGGCGGCGCGCTGTACACCACGCGCGAGACCGTGGACAAGGTGGAGACGATGAAAGTCACCACCTGCCTCAACCCGCTGCACACCGCGATGAGCATCTACGGCTGTATGCTGGGCTACACCCTCATCAGCGCCGAGATGGCGGACCCCGACATCCGCGCCTTCATCCAGAAGATCGGCTACATCGAGGCGATGCCGGTGGTGACGGACCCGGGCGTGCTGAATCCGTACGAGTTCATCGGCACGGTCATCAACCGCCGGCTGCCGAACCCGTTCATGCCGGACGCGCCGCAGCGGATTGCCATGGACACGAGCCAGAAACTGCCCATCCGCTTCGGTGAAACCCTCAAGAAGTACATCGCCCGCGGGTTGGACATGGACAACCTGGTGCTGATTCCGCTCACGCTGGCGGGCTACGCGCGCTACCTGAAGGGCATCCGCGACGACGGGACGCCGTTCGAGCCGTCCCCGGACCCGCTGCTCGCGGAGCTGCAGGCCATCGTGGCGCCGCTGGAAATCGGCAAGCCGGACCAGGACTGGTCCTGCCTCAAGCAGCTGTTCAGCCGGAAGGACGTCTTTGCGGTGGACCTGTATGAGGCCGGCCTCGGCGAGCGCATCGAGGGGATGGTCCGCGAACTGTACGCCGGGCCCGGCGCCGTTCGCGAGACGCTGCACAAGTACGTGGTGGCGAGGTAATTACGCTTCCTTAGAAATCGTTTTAGCATAGTGGCACTGGAGGACTTCTCCGGTGCCATTGTGCCAATTGTGCATCCCGTTTCCGAGGCAGTCGCGCCAGGCCTTGCAGTCCTTGCATCGGCCCGTCCGGGCCCAGTCCCGCTTGCGGAAGGCCTCGAAGCGGTTTTCCCAGACCTCGTAGAAATTGTCCGTATAGATGCTGCCCTGCGAGAAGCGGTCCCGGTCGATGTTGGGGCAGGCGCAGATGCGGCCGTCGATGAGGACGGACGCGATGTTGATGCCGGCGCGGCAGAAATAGCGGATGTCGCGGACCTTCTCCTCGTATCGGCCCAGGTAGCCTTCGCAGCTGAAGGTCACCTTCATCGGCCCGCCTTCCTGGCGCTTGGCCTGGATGAACTCCATCAGGGAAACGAACTGGGAATCAGAGAGTTTCATCTCCGGATCGGCGGCGGCCCGGCCGATGGGGATGATCGTGAACAGCCGCCACTGCTTCACGCCCAGGCTTTTGAGAATCTCGTAGATTTCCGGAAGTTCCGAGAGGTTCCGTCGGTTCACGCAGGTGACGACATCGGCGTTCAGACGCGGCTCCGCAGCGATGATGCCGATGGCTCGGAGGGCCCGTTGATAGCTTCCGGGCACCCCACGCATCCAGTCGTGGGAGGCCTCCAGGCCGTCCAGGCTCACGGTGACGGCGCCCATCCCGGCGGCCATCAGCTTCCCATGCATCGCCTCGTCGTAGCACCAGCCGTTGGTGACCATGCCCCAGCCGAAGCCACGGCGGCGGATTTCCCCCCCGGCTTCGGCGATGTCCGGCCGCAGCAGCGGCTCCCCGCCGGTCAGGACCACGGAGAAATCCCGCGGCCGGTGGTCCGCCGGAATCGTGTCCAATGCCCGTAGGAAATCTTCCAGGGGCATATCCTTCTCCCGGCTCTGCACGGAGCAGTCGCTCCCGCAATGGCGGCAGCGGAGCATGCAGCGGGTCGTGCATTCCCAGAAGAGGTAATTCAGTTCGTGGACCTTCGTCTCATTGGCGCGGAACAGGCGGAACAGCAACGGATTCATGGCGCGGGTATGGTCTTTCGGCAAATTTACGCTATTTTTGTGCAAGATTCGTCCCCGGGGGGATTTATCTTGTAAACGCGACAACCATGAAATTCTTGCATAATCTTTTGAAAGGTGCGTCCCTGACCGGCGCCCTGTTCGTGTTCCAGGCCTGCTACGGCATGCCCCAGGCGCCGCTCGGGGAAGAGAACGGCGAGGCGCCGATGACCTTCTCCCTGGTTTCCCGCACCACGGGCGAACCCCTGGAGGGAATCCGGATCAAAGGCGGTGCTTGGAAACAGGACATGGAAAGGGAGAACGTGCTGGGCATCACGGACGCCAACGGCCGCTGCCGCGTGGGAATCCCCTATTACCGGAATCTGGAAGGTCCTTTCGTCCAGTTCGAGGACCCGCAAGGCGCATTTGTCGTCAAGGATACCACCCTGGCGGATCTCCGCGACCGGGAAATCGTCATCAAGCTGGATTCTGTCCAATGAAAGCGCGCCTGACCGCCCTCGTGGCGCTTTTGCTGCTGGGCGTTTCCGCCTATGCCCAGGAGGACAATCCGCCTTTCTTCAAGCAATTCTCCGTGGAAATCGCCACCGGTTTTCCACCCATCCACACCCTGATAGAGGTCAACGGGACCAAATACGACAAGTCGTTCGCCCGCGAAGGGAAAGAGCCGGACATGAACGGCGCCTGGATGCCCGCACTGAGCGTTTCCGCCGTCTGGAAAACGGCCCGACGCTGGGAGATGGTCCTGACGGGCGGCGTCTCCTGGTGCCACCACAAGGTCATCCAATACGGAACCTTCGGCATCGACCCGCAGGGTAATCCCCGGTACGACCTGAAGGATCCCCACCCGGACGGATGGACCAACACCGTTCCCTCCGGCACCCTCTTTTTCCAGGCGCGCTGCTTCTGGAACCCCACGCAGAAAGTCAAGCTCTACTCCGCCTTCGGCGGCGGCATCGTCCTGAGCGGGTCTCGCAATTACTTCTCGGACAGCCGCGTGGCCTTGCTGCCGGCCATCACCCCCATCGCCGTCCGCTTTGGCACCGGCCCCCTCAAATTCTTCATCGAAAACACCTACACCCCCGCCGCCACCGCCTTTGACCTCGGCCTGGGCTGGACGTTCTGACCGGTTCCCGTGATCATCCCCCTTGAGTGCAGGTGACGTCCAGAAAAGATGGACGACACCCGCAAAATCGGGACAAAATGCGGGTGACGTCCGGACTTAAGGGACGTTACCCGCAGTGAGCAAGTGGAGGATAGCGCCCCGCCGGTTCTTCCTCCGCAATTCTTCACGAAAACCGAAGCCGAGTTTGCAAAACCACCTTCCCCTGCGAGGATCGCCCCCTCGGACAAGGCTGGTCGTTCCGACCGGAATGACGGGGGCTTAGAACTTCACCTCAACGGGTTGGCCATCGTAGGTGACCGTTACGCCGGGGGCGTCGGGGTCGTAGGCCCACGGGGTGGCCGGGTCGACCACGACGACGCGGAAGGTGCGGGTCTGGAGCATGCCGTCGAAGGAGCCTTTGCGCTCGCCGATGGTGAGGGTGCGGGCGGATTCGTTCCAAGTGATGGGGATATTGGCGAAGAAGCCCTTCTCGTAGTTGTAGTTCACGTTCTCGTCCTCGTAGAGGTTGAATCTAGCGTCCTTGCCGGCATAGACGGCGAGGAGGATGTCATCCGCGGGCTTCTCGTCGGACCACTGCATGGCGGGGCCGAAGGGGATGATGGAGCCGGCGCGCACGTAGAGCGGCATGCGAGAGTAGGGGGCATCGACCGTTTTTCGCCCGTTATCGCCCAAATAAGCCCCGGAATAGAAGTCATACCAGCCGCCAGCCGGGAAGTAGACGCTGCGGCTGCGGGCCTGGTACTCGTACACCGGGCACGGCATCAGGGCCGGGCCGAAGAGCCACTGGTCGGACAGGTCGCGGACCTCCGGATCGCCCGGGAAGTCCATCGGCAGGCCGCGCATGATCGTATAGTCGTCGAAATGGACGGCGCCCGCGAGGGAATAGATGTACGGCATCAGGCGGTAGCGCAGGCGCATGTACCAGAGGATGGACTCGTATGTTTCCGAGCCTTCCTCGGCGATGTTCCAGAGCTCGCGCGCCGGCGCCTGTCCGTGGGTGCGGAACAGCGGGACGAAGGTGCCGAACTGGTGCCAGCGGGTCTGGAGCTCCTGCCATTCGGGCCGGTTCGCCGGATGGTAGAACTTGCTCATCACCGAGAAGCCGCCGATGTCCATCCCCCACATCGGCAGACCGGCCATCGAGTAGCCGAGGCCCGCGGCCATCTGCATCCGCATATCCTCCCAGGAAGTGCCGATGTCACCGCTCCAGGAGGCCGTGGAATAGCGCTGGAGGCCGGCGAAACCGTTCCGGGTGAGGAGGAACACGCGCGTGTCGGGATTGACCTCGCGCTGGCCGTTGTAGATGGCATCGGCGTTCACGAGGGAATAGGCCGTGAAGTATTCCGTCGACGGGCCCAGGGCCGTCGGGGTGAGAAGCCACTTGAAGTAGTCCCAAGGGAGGCAGTCGCGGAGATTCGGCTCCGAAGCGTCCATCCACCAGGCGTCGATCTTCTTGCCGAACCTGGAATAGAGCGTTTCGTCCATCTGGCGCCAGAACATCTTGCGGCCGCCCTCGGCATAGGCATCATAGAAGGATTGCTGGTGGTTGAGCCAGTCCACGAGGCCGGTGTCCTCGGCGTGCGTGTAGGCATAGCCCGCTTCCTTGAGTTCCTTGTAGTGGTCCGTGTTCGTGTAGAACTTGGGCCAGACGCTGATCATGAAGCGGCCGTGCATCGCGTGGACGTCGTCCAGCATCTTTTCCGGGTCCGGATAGCGGGCCGGATCGAACTCGTGGCTGCCCCACTGGTCCGGCAGCCAGTACTGCCAGTCCTGGACGATATTGTCGACGGGGATCTCCCGCTTGCGGAACTCCGCGAGGGTGCTTACCAGCTCGTCCTGCGTGGTATAGCGCTCCCGGCTCTGCCAGAAGCCGAAGGACCACTTCGGATACAGGGAGGCCTTGCCTGTGAGGGTGCGGTAGCCGTGGATGACCTCGTCGTAGTCGTTGCCGGCCATGAAGTAGAAGTCCAGTTCGGGCTCGAACTCCGACCAGAAACTCAGGCGCGACTGCTCCTCGGCGCTCTGCGGAACGGCCACCTTCAGGCTGAAGTAGGAAACGCCGCCGTCGGGCTCCCAGGTCACCTTGACAGGTTTCCTTTCGCCCGCTTCGAAATGGACCTTGTAGCGGTAACTGTTGGGGTTCCAGGCCGGGCGCCAGCGGCGGGACATCGTCTCCTCGCCGCCGATTTCCGTGGTCTGGAAGCCGGCATAGTACTGGGAGAAATAGTAATCCCCCTCCACCGGGGCCTCGATCTCGCCTTCGTAGGTCACGACCGCGCCCTGGAGCGGCAGCTTGGGCAGGTTGCCGATCAGCCGCTCGTTGTCGTACTCCAGCGCTTCCTCGCGCTGGACGAGCGTTTCCTTGCGCGTGACGTAGGTTCCCGTCAAGGCGCCTTCGACACCGTCCTTGTCGTAGAGCTTGAACACCCGGCCCAGCTGCTGGAAGGGATGGGGGTTGCCCCAGCGGCTCCAGGAGTAGGCGTCGAACAGGAGGCCGTAGCCCTTGGAGGAGACCACGAACGGAATGCTGATCTTGGTATTGTACTGGTACAGTTCCTCGTTGAGGCCCTTGTGGTCGAACTCGCCCGTCTGCTGCTGGCCGAGGCCGTAGAACGCCTCGTCCTCCGGAGAGTCGAAGACCACCCGGGTGGAGTAGGCTTTCTTGCCTTCCACCTCGATGGGCGTGAAGGCCATCCGACCACCCTCACCGGAGGCCAGGAGCGTCTTGCCGGCGGCGTCCGTGAAGTCCAGCTTCCCGGTGGCCGGGTCCACGGTGACGGTCACCGCCGATGTGGACACCTTCACCAGGCCGCCTTCCGCCTCCACCGTGAAGGGAGTCTTTTCCTTCACGGGAAGGACGACGAGGCTCTTCCGGTCGTCGAACTTTCGGTCCGGGGTCGCGGAGACGCGGATGAGCTTCTCGCCCAAGACCTGGAGCCGGAGCTGTTTCGCCGGTTCGACAAGCTCGCCGGCCGGTTCCTGGGCCTGCCGAAGGACCGGCGCCTGGAGCGGCACGGTCACGGTATTGCCTTTTACGGCATAGTCTTTCGGGCCGCAAGAAAGGGGAAGCAGCGCGATGGCTGCCGCCATCAGATAAATCTTCGAAAAACGCATAGGTCAATGGGATAATCATTCAAAAATACGGTTTTTCAAGCAGAAATCAAACGCGCGGGGGCGTCCTTTCGGGAAAAATAACTATCTTCGTAAGAATCAACAAGAAACCCATCATCGATGAAAAAGATCCTCATCGCCGCCGTGGCCTTCGTGATCGCGTTCGCCCCGGCCACCCTGGCCCAGCGTCCCGGCCCCCGCCCGGGCGCCAAACCCGACACCGAAAAGAAAGACAAGGAAGAAGCCGAGAAACCGGCGCCCGAACTGAAGGTCACCGCCGGCCTGTTCGGCGTGGCCCAGCACGAAAAGGACTGGTACTTCGACATTCCGGACAGCCTCCTCGGCCGCCGGATCCTCGCCGTGACGCGCTTCGTCAAGCATACCCCCGGCGCCTCCGAATACGGCGGCGAAATGATCAGCGACCGGATGATCTACTGGGAGAAAGCCCCCAACGGGAACCTCCTCCTGCGCATCGACCCGAACGTCATCCACTCCGAAGAAGGCGAGGAGATCGACCTGGCCGTGAAAGCCAGCTCGGAGAATCCGATCGTGGCCTCGCTGAAGCCCGAGAAGACCGCCTCCGCCGGCTGCACCCGCGTGAAGGTGACTTCCCTGTTCGAGGGCGACAACCAGCCGTTCTCGCTGACCCCGGCTACCAAGCGGTCCTACAACCTGGGCGGCCTCAAGGGCGACGCCTCCTTCATCCAGAGCATCCGCACCTATCCCATCAACACCGAGGTGACGACCACCAAGACCTTCACCTACAACGCGCCCGCGCCGACCGCGCCGGGTCCCGCCGCCCGGGCCAACACGCTGTCCGCCGGCACCCAGGCCGGCGTCGTGACGCTCGTGCTCAACACCTCGATGATCCTCCTGCCCGAAAAGCCGATGCAGCCCCGCTGGTTCGACCCGCGCGTGGGCTACTTCGCCGACGGCTACACGGAGTTCTCCGACGAGCAGCAGGCGGTGGAGCGCATCCGCTTCATCACCCGCTGGCGCCTGGAAGCCCGTCCGGAGGACGTGGAGAAGCAGCGGCGCGGCGAGCTCGTGGAGCCGATCAAGCCCATCGTCTACTACATCGACCCGGCCACCCCGAAGCAGTGGCGCCCGTACCTGATCGCCGGCGTGAACGACTGGCAGAAGGCCTTCGAGCAGGCCGGCTGGAAGAATGCCATCCGCGCCGAGGAATGGCCCGAGGACAATCCCGACATGAGCATGGAGGACGCCCGTTTCTCCGTGATCCGCTACCTCGCCTCCTCCACGGCGAACGCCTATGGACCCAATG
>CAMNGM010000063.1 GCA_946538425.1 uncultured Bacteroidales bacterium
TTGTCGGATTCGGTGGCGAGGGCTTCCTTCTCGGAGACGGGGATGTCCTTCTCCAGCTCGGCCTTGATTTCGGCGATGCGGTCCTCGAAGGGTTTCTCGACGGCGAAGATCTTCGCGCGGAGGGCGGCGGAATGCGCCCGGAGCTCGTCGTTGGAGAGGGCGTCGATGGCGGGATAGGCCGCGAGGACCTTGTCCAGCATCGGCTTCACCAGCTTCATATCCCGGTCGGACTTGGAGCCGAAAACTTTCTTCAGAATATCTGCGAGTGCCATATCTTGCTTCTCAATTTTCAGTTAAAAACTTAATCCTACAAATTTATGCATTTTCCGGCGGATTCGCAAATAGGATGCCACCTCCTCTGCGGGCCTTCTATGCCAGGGATTCCTGCAAAAATGTCAGGGACTGCGCGCGGAGGGACTCCAGGTCGGTTTCGGGCGAGAGAATATGCAGGATCCGGTCGTCCTTGGGCGTGCCGGACGGGGGGAAGACGACATCGACCCCGTAGAGTTTGGCCACGGCGACGGCGTGGAACGAGGTCGCGACCACGTGCTCCGCCCCGCGGATGAGGGAGATGAATTCGCCGGGGACATACCGCTTGCGCCCGGGGAGCCGGGGGTGGGAGGCGATGCGCACGACCGGCAGCCCGAAGCGGGAGGCGATCCACATCACCTGGGGATTCTCGATCACCTCGTAGGCGACCACATACCGGCCCCGGACCGGGCAGGGGGCGGCCAGGGCGTCCATCACTTCCCTCCCGGCCAGGAGGACGGGATCCAGCACCAGGGTCGATTCCCGGCCGCGGGCGGCGAGCTCGGCCCGGAGCCCGGGCTCCCGGACGCCCAGCCGGTGGAAACGGCCGAAATCGGCCCCGTCCGGCAGGGGGACGGAACCGGTACTCGCCGCATAGGCGATGTTGCGGGTATGGGCCCATTCGGGACCCTGGGCGAACCACAGCGGCTCGCCCCCGTTCAGTTTCGTGTTCCAGACCTGGTCGCTGCCGATGACCACCGCGTCGAAGCCCTCCGGCGGGAAGGGCGCGAGATGCATCCCTTCGCGGAATGCCCGGAACCCCTTCCGGCGCCGCGCGACCGCGAAGCTGGCCGCGAGATTCTTGGCCGTGCCCACGGGATGCTTCCACCAGTCGCTCCGCCAGAGCCGGTAGGGCCGGGTCAGGTAATCCGGCGCATAGTCGATGACGGAGGCGTCGTGGCCCAGGGAGCGCAACACTTCCACCAGGGCGCGGGCCTGGAGCACGGCGCCGTAGCTGTCGGCGGCGTGAAAGGTGAGGATTCCTACTTTGCGAGCCATTTCTTCTTGAATTTCACGATCCTGGAAGCGATGCGGTGGTTCCAGGACGCCTGTCCGAAATGCCGCAGCACGAACGGGAAGCCGTGCCGGAGGTACAGCCGTTCGAAGAGCGGGGCGTACTTGTGGGCCTGTGTCGGGGCCTGGAGGTTCGGCTGCATCACCGCGTCGATGTCCACTTCCCGAAGCTCGAGGGGCTCGTCGAAATGGGCCGCGAACGCGTGTCCGGCCTCGGTGTTGACCAGCAGGAGCGAGCAGCCGCGGTTGTCGTCGGCAAAGCCCGGAAGGGCCTTTTCCACACCCCAGCAGTCGGCCATCGTCAGGTCCGAGGGCCGGGCAAGGCTGGCGAAGGGGCAGGCCAGGCAGGAAGGCCGCATCATCAGGCGTCGGAAGTACAGGCTGGCGTATTCGTCCGCCGTGAGGGACCTGGAGCCGAAACAGAGCTTTTCCTTGGCCCCGTGCCAGCCCAGGGCCGGGTCGCGGAACAGGGCGCCGGTGAGCGGCTCCCCTTCCCGCTTCTCCACATATCGCAGATAGTCCCGCCATACAAACGGGGCGGGAACGCCATGGCAGAGGAGGTCGACCAGCAGGAGATCCTTCCGACGGGCGCCCGCGAGGGCCCCGACGCCGGCGCACTGGCAGGGCGTTCCGGTGAAAAGGACCTTCCGCCCGGCCTTCAGATCCGCCAGCACCCGGCCGGGGATGCCGGCCGTATCGCTCTGGACATACTTGGTGAGCCGCAGGGGCTCCAGCCCTTCCTCCTGCGTGACGCGGACGTGTCGGACCACGAAATCCGCGCCCATCGCCGCGCCATAGACCGCCATCCCCGCCCGAACGGCCTTCCGCATCAGGGCATAGCCCAGCCCGCCGCTCTGGCTCCGGTCCAGGTATGCCGGGAACCGGAGGGCGAAGGCCGCCCCGGCCGGTCCGGCGGCCGGACGGAAGGCGCACACCCGGTCGCAGATGCCGCAGTCCACGCACAGGTCCGGATCCACGGCCGGGTACGGGAATCCCATCCCGTCCGGCACCATCCGGATGGCCCGGTGCGGACAGGCGTCCGCGCAGGCGGAACAGCCGCTGCATTGATTTCGGTTTTCAATGTGAATCATATAGTTCTGCGGCTTTTCTTCAAGGATTTCTTCAGCAGGTGCAGACGGTGGTGGAGCTCCTTGTATCCATTCAGCAAGCGGGTCCCGCCGGGAAGGCGGAGGCAGCATCGCTTGACCCGGTACTCGGCCCCGTCCATTCCGTCCTTGCACGCCAGGAGGCTTTCCCGGGCGGCGGGGCCGTCGTTCAGGAAGATGGCGAGGTCCAGCAAGCGTCGGCCGGACAGCGCCTGCAAGCGTTTCCGGTAACGGGCCCGCGTCTCGTCCGGGATGCCCCCGATCCGATCCAGGGTTTCCAGCTGCGTGCGGAGATAGGCCTCCTTCCTCAGGCGTT
This sequence comes from uncultured Bacteroidales bacterium, assembly GCA_946538425.1. Classification (GTDB taxonomy): domain Bacteria; phylum Bacteroidota; class Bacteroidia; order Bacteroidales; family UBA932; genus Cryptobacteroides. Next base: position 2,746 of record CAMNGM010000063.1, read on the forward strand.
CGCGTTCAAACCCGCTATACTGCCCCCGCGAATGGGAACCGTCCCTTTCGACGACGGTGAACAGGGGTTCCAGGATGGTCTTGCAACGGTATCGGTACAGGATCGGGAGGAGCAGCTGCCAGTTCTGGCCGGCGTTTTTCTCCGCGTAGACATCGAAACCGGTCTCCGCCTTCAGCACGGCCGTCCGGACCAGGTAGGACCCGGCGCAATAGTAGAATCCGCCCAGGGCGAACAGGCAATCTTCGAACAGCGACGGCTCCTCTTCCGCCCGGGCGTCCAAGCCTTCGATCCGCAACAGTTCCAGGGAAGGGTCCTGCACATACCGGACCTGGGTCCGCACCAGCTGGAATTCCGGGGCGGAAGACTCGAGGACACGGACCATCTTGGAAATGGCATCGGGGCTCGTGTAGAAGTCGTCGCTGTCCGGCCAGGCCAGATACTCCCCCGTCACCCGCGGCAGCCCGTTCCGGATTGCGACCGACTGCCCGGAATTGGGCTGACGGTAGCAGCGGAGCGCATACCCCTTCGCGGCGAAACGGCCGGCGTAACTGTCGACCACCGCGCGGGAGCCGTCCGTCGAGCCGTCGTCGATGATGACCATCTCGATGGCGGGATAGTCCTGCGCGAGGACGGAATCCAGCAGCCGGTGCACATACTTTTCCGTATTGTACATCGGTGTGAGGAGACTGACCAGCGGGCTTTGCATAAGGCAAAGATAGGAAAAAGCCGACAAATTATTCATATCTTTGCAACCGGTGCCCGCAGTCAGTGTCGTCATACCGGTCTACAAGGTCGAGCCTTATATGGCCCGATGCGCCCGGTCGCTCTTCGGCCAGACGCTGGAGGACATCGAGTTCCTGTTCATCGACGACTGCACGCCGGACCGCTCCATCGAGGTGATGCGCGCGGTCCTGGAGGAATTCCCGCAGCGGAAGGAGCAGGTGACCGTCTTCCGGATGCCGCGCCGCAGCGGCCAGGCGGCCGTCCGGATGCAGGGATTGGCCCTCGCCCGGGGCGAGTATGTCATCCACTGCGACAGCGACGATTATGTCGATGCGGACGCCTACGCCGCCCTGTACGGGAAGGCCCGGGCGGAGGACCTGGACGTCGTCACGTGCGACATTACGGTGGAACAGGACGGGCGCGAAATCGAACGGATCGACGGGGAATGCACGTCCGTGGCCCGGATGCTCGAGGGCCGGGAGCGCTGGAACCTGGTCAGCCGGATGGTCCGCAGGCCGCTCTGCGCGGGCGTCGCCGCGCCGGCGGCGGATATGGGCGAAGATATGGTGATCTCCATCCAGGTCCAGCTGAAGGCCCGCCGGACCGGGCATCTGGCCCGGCCGCTGTACCACTACTGCATCCGCGAGGATTCCCTGACCCGGCGGGAAGGCCGGGAGGACCGGGTCGCCCGCCGGGATTCCCTGATGAAGAACGCCCGGCTCGTGGCCGGCCTGCTGGAAGACCGCTACGGTTATGCGGGCGACGAACCGGAGATCGTCCGCTTCAAGTACAAGTGCCGGGAGAGCCTCGCTCCCCTGGTCCATATCCCGGAGTATTATCGATGCTGGAAAGAGACCTTCCCGGAAGTGGACAGGAGATTTCTGTCCCTGCGTAACTGCTCCCTGGAAGAGAAGTTCTGGTTCACCCTCATCCACCTTCGGCTGTACCGTCCCGCCAAACGGGTCACGGACTGGTTCAGGAATCACCGAAGGAGCGACTCGTAGACCTGTTTCAACGTGGCCATCACGGCCTCCGAATAGTAGTCTTTCACGATTTCCAGGCTGGATAGCCCCATCCGGCGGCAGGCGTTTTCGTCCAGGCATCGGCCGATGGCCGCCGCGATCCCCTCGACATCCCCGGGCCGGACCAGGATCCCGTTCTCCCGGACCACGTCCGGAATGCCCCCCACCGGGGTGGAGATGACGGCGCAGCCGTAGCTCATCGCCTCCAGGATGCTGACCGGCAGCCCTTCGTTGTACGAGGGCAGGACGAAGACGTCCGCCCGGCTGAGCAGCGCTTTCTTCTGTTCCCCGGCGACAAAGCCGTTAAAATGCACGCAGTCCGCCAGCCCCAGGGAACGGATGGTCTCTTCCAGGGCCTCCTCGTTCTTGTTTCCGCCGATTTCCAGGCGGACTTTTCCGGGCGCGGCGCCCTGCAGGAGGGCCATCGCCTGCAGAAGGTCGAAGACGCCTTTCCGCGGGCCGATCTCGCCGAGGAAAAGCAGGCGGAGGGGGCCTCCGGCCTCCCGCGCCACCTTCTCCCGGCCGGCCGGTTCCGTGATGTTGTTCACGATGCTCACTTTGTCCGGGGACACGCCGATCGACACGAAGAAATCGCGCCAGGACGGAGACAGGACGACGAGCCGGTCCAGCTTGGCGAGCATCCGTCGGATCCGCCGCCGATGGCGCTCCGAAAGTCCCTCATACCACACCTTGACGCGGGACGCGTGGCTGTGCAGGATGACCTTCCGGCCCATCAGCCGCGCCAGGAAGGCATAGTAGCGATGCTTGTCGAAGGACCTTCCGGCCGCCGTATGGATATGCACGATGCGGATTCTCCAGTCCCACAGGAGGCGCCAGCCCAGGGCGACGAGCCCGCCGAGGTCGTACCACAGCTTGTGGGTCCAGGTGAGCCGGCCGGAGGAGGCGATGAAAGGGAAGGTCTCGAAGCTGTCGCGGTAAGCCTTGAGCACGGAGACGATGCCGCCGTGGACCGGGTCCCAATACCGCTCCCCCACGGTCAATACGCGGTCGCTGATCGACCTGTCGATCAGAATCCGTCTCATACCCGTTCCCTCCTTCTTCCCAGCCGGCGGGTCAGCCGCTTGACCGGGGCATACAAATGCAGATGGATGAGGACGAACCAGCCCTTCTTCTCCAGCGACAGATACGGATTGCCCAACAGTTTCGCATCCACTTCCGGGAAAGTTTCCTTCCACATCGCATAGCAGGCCTTGTCGTCCACATAGGGCTCGATGCAGTGGCGGGCGTAATACTTGAAGCGGACGATTTCGGGAGCGTCCTCCCGATAGCCGTAGCTCCCCGTCAGCAGGTCGACCAGCATCCGGACATTGGCCGAGAGCGACTGATGCCGCCGGATGGCGGCCTCCTTTCCCTGCAATTTGCTGATGGAAGCGGGACGGTACCGGTACAGGTATAAAGGTTCGTCGACATGCCCGGTCGCCCCGGCGCGCAGGGTCGCCTGCACCGACTGGACCAGGTCCTCGCCCATATCCCCCCGAGGCGCCAGGAGGCCTTCCTGCAGGATTGCCCGGCGGATCAGCCGGCACACCAGGGAGCCCTGGACGCGGTCCAGGAGCAAATCGTCCACGCCCCGGCAGGCCTGCCTGACACGGGAGCGCGCACCCGAGGCATCCTCTTTCAGGTAATCGCAGGTGACGATGTCCAGCCGCCCGGCAACGGCCTTTTCGTACAAGAGACGGTAGGCGTCCGGAGAAGTCAGCTCGTCATCGCTGTCGCAATGGACGACGTACTCCCCCCTCGCCAGGGCCAGTCCCTGCATCCGGGCTTTCGCCAGCCCGCCGTTCACCGGCATCCTGAAAAAACGCACCTGGGACTCCCGCGCGGGGAACTCCCGCTCCAGGACTTCCCGGACCACCTCCACGGACCTGTCGGGCGTGCAGTCGTCGACAAAGATGAACTCCAGGTCCTCCAGCGTCTGGGAGAACAGCGACCGGGCGCAGCGGGCGATGGAGGGCTCGACGTCGTAAACCGGTATGATGACGCTGACCGCGGGCATTTCTTACGAGCAAAAACAAAGGCTTTTCCTTTTGCAAAGATAGGAATTTTTTATCTTTGCATTATGGCATCGAACTCCGACATCCGCATCGCCAGGAATACCGTCATCATCTACATCCGGATGGCCGTGACCATCCTGGTGGGACTCGTCACCAGCCGGCTGGTCCTGCAGGCGCTCGGAGCATCGGACGTGGGCATCTACAGCGCGGTCGGGAGCACGGTGGCCCTCGTCGGGGTCGTCACCGGGGCGCTCTCCGGCACCACCGTCCGTTTTATGAACATCGAGCTGGGCAAGGCCGGCGGCAACCCGAACCGGATGTTCAACATCTGCCACGCCATCCACCTGGGCGGCGCCGCCGTCATCCTCCTGCTGCTGGAAAGCGTCGGCCTCTGGTACATCCACACGCACCTGAACGTCCCGCCCGGCAAGGAGTCCGACGCGATGTTCGTGTTCCAGGTGTCCACCGTCGTCGCCTGCCTGGGCATCGCCAACGTCCCCTTCCAGAGCCTGTTCACCGTCCACGAGCAGTTCGGGACGGTGGCCCTCGTGGACATTTTCAACACCCTGCTCAAGCTGGGGCTGGTGGGCCTGCTGTACCTCCTCCGGGGGCGGCCGGACGGGCTGCGCCTCTACGCCGTGATGATGAGCGCCGGCACCTGGGTCTCCTTCGTCGCCTACCATCGGATGAGCGCGCGGCGGTGGCCGGACATCGTCCGGTGGAACCCCGTGCGGGAGCGGCCGGCCTACCGGGAGGTCCTGTCGTTCAACAACTACAACCTCCTGTCCTCCTCGGCCCTCATCGCCCGGTCCCAGGGCTCCAACATGCTCATCAACGCCTTCTTCGGGACCACCGTCAACGCCGCCTATTTCTACGCCTCCACCCTGCAGAACTATGTCGTCCAGTTCGTCAACAACTTCGACGCGGCGTCGGCCCCGCAGATCACGCAGAACGTGGGCGCCGGCGAGGTGGAGACGGCCACGCGGCTGGCCCGGCGCTCCTGCCGGATCTGCCTCCTGCTGTTCCTCCTGCTGCTTTTCCCCCTGTGGGGCGAACTGGAATTCCTGATGGGCCTGTGGCTGGGAAGCAAGATGCCGCCCCAGACCGTCGCGATGGCCCGGTGGACCCTCCTGACCGCCGCCGTCGCCACCACCTCCGCCGGCCTGGGCCAGCTGATCAACGCCCTGGGCCGCATCAAGTGGTACAAGGTCGAGATGACCGTCCTGTTCCTGCTGTGCCTGCCGGCGGGCTACGTGCTGTTCCGGCACGGCGCGCCGGCCTACGCCATCCTCACCTGCTTCGTCGTCTCCGACTTCCTGAACCGGGTCATCCAGTTCGTCCTGCTCCGGGCGCAGTTCCGGTTCGACGTCCTCCGGTTCCTGCGCCACGCCTACGCCCGGCCGCTGCTGATCTCCCTCCTGATGACCGGTTTCCTGCTGCTTTACAGGACCGTTCCCCTCGAAGGGCCCTGGCAGCACCTCGCCGGCTTCGCGGTGACGGGCCTCGTCACCGCCGCCTGCGTGGGCCTGCTGGGCTTCAGTCGCGAAGAACGGCGGAAAGCCCTGGAATTCATCCGCCGGAAGATCCGCGAAAGGCAGCATTGGCCGGCCTCTTTCTCAGGCAGGGAATAGATATTGTATTTTTGACAAATTATTCCTATCTTTCGGAAGAAACTGAATAACCAATTACCTGAGAATATGAGCAAGAATCCGAAAATCGGCATCCGGCCCACCATCGACGGCCGTATGAACGGTGTCCGCGAGTCCCTCGAGGGCCAGACCATGGGCATGGCCCAGGCCGTTGCCGATCTCCTTTCTTCCAAACTCCGCTACGCCGACGGCACTCCCGTCGAATGCGTCATCGCCGACACGACCATCGGCCGCGTCGCGGAAACCGCCGCCTGCGCGGAGAAATTCGCCCGCGAAGGCGTCGCCGTGACCATCACCGTCACCCCGTGCTGGTGCTACGGCAGCGAAACCATGGACATGGACCCGCACACCATCAAGGCCGTCTGGGGATTCAACGGGACGGAGCGCCCGGGCGCGGTGTATCTCGCCGCCGTCCTGGCCGCCCACGCGCAGAAAGGCCTTCCTGCTTTCGGAATCTATGGGCACGACGTCCAGGACGCTGACAACCAGACGATTCCGGCAGATGTCGAGGAGAAACTCCTCCGCTTCGCCCGTACCGCCGTCGCCGCCGCTTCCCTCCGGGGCAAGTCTTACCTCTCCATCGGTGCCGTGTGCATGGGCATCGCCGGTTCCATCGTGAATCCGGACTTCTTCGAGGATTACTTGGGCATGCGTGTCGAGGGCATCGACGAGGTGGAGATCATCCGCCGCATGGACAAGGGCATCTACGACCACGAGGAGTTCGACAAGGCCCTCGCCTGGGCCAAGGCCCACTGCAAGGAGTACGACGACATCTGCAACCGCGAGGACCTCAAGAAGACCCGTGCCGAGAAGGACGAAGACTGGGCCTTCGTCGTGAAGATGGCCCTGATCATCCGCGACCTCCTGCAAGGCAACCCCAAACTCAAGGAGATGGGCTTCGGGGAGGAATCCCTGGGCCACAACGCCATCCTGGGCGGTTTCCAGGGCCAGCGCCAATGGACGGACTTCTATCCCAACGGCGACTTCGCCGAGGCCATCCTGAACTCCTCCTTCGACTGGAACGGCGTCCGCAAGCCCTTCGTCCTCGCCACCGAGAACGACTCCCTGAACGGCGTCGCCATGCTGCTCGGTCACCTCGTCTCCCAGGGTCCCGCCATCTTTGCTGACGTGCGCACCTACTGGAGCCCCGAGGCCGTGGAGCGCGTAACCGGCAAGAAACTGGAAGGCCAGGCCGCGAACGGCATCATCCACCTGATCAACTCCGGCGCGGCCACCCTCGACGGCAGCGGCCGCTGCA
>CAMNGM010000064.1 GCA_946538425.1 uncultured Bacteroidales bacterium
TGACCTCTTCAATGTGACTGAAGCGCTCTAAACCAGCTGAGCTACGCCCCTGTCTGTTTGAAACAGGACTGCAAAGATGAGACTATTTCTTCAAATTTGCAAGGATTCTGCCGAAAAATTTCTATCGGACCTCGATATAGGCCTTGTTGGCGGAGAGCGAGGTGCCCCGGTAGAGACCGAAGACGGCGCGTTCCTTCGTGCTGGCGGGGGATAGCACGTAGTACTGTCCGGACTGGCAGCTGCCTGCCGTGGTCCTTCCCTTCAGGATGTTGCCGCTGACGGACATCGGATCCATCACGCTGCTCTCGAAGGTGACGGAGGAGGCGTCGGAGCGGACCAGGACGCCCGTGTTCGCCGGAATGATGCTTCCGGCGGGGATTTCCTGCAGTTTCGCGTAGCCGGCGACCAGTTCGGTCACGGTGTAGACCTTCGCGCCGGCGGGCGCTTTCGCATTGAAATCCAGGCACAGCGTCGCCCAGCCCTGGGAAGGAATGTTCAGCTGGAAAGTCTGCTTGTACACGAGCGTGATGTCGTCAAGGTACATCCGGTCGCCGGTGCCGCCTTTGCCGGCGACGGCATTGGTCGCTGCGGTGAAGAGGATATACTTGGGCTGCGCTCCGTTGTTTGTGTATACGAACGGGATGGAAATCCGCTGCCACTTGCCGTTCGTCTTCGCGATCCGCTGGTTGACCGCCTTCGCGACGACGTGCTTGGAGTCGGAGGAATAAGACTCCTTCGCCCCGTCGATGTAGTCGAAATCGTCGTGGATGATGGCGGTGACCTTCGCATAGGGATTGGCCGTGTCGGTTCCGTCGGGCGCGAATTTCACCCAGGCGACCAGCGAGTCGGGCTTGCCGGTGAAAGGCATCGCGCAGGGATTCCGGAATCCGTTGTTGGTGTTGTAGCCGTCCCGGTCGGAGTAATTGTAATTCTCCTTGCCGTCGGCGCTGGTGGAACCGGCGTGGACACGCCCGGTCGTGAGATTTCCCTGGGCATTCGCCTTGGCGACCGTGATCCCGAGGACCTTGACCACCACCTGGCGGGACCAGATGCTGCAGGAATACCGCCCGCCCGATCCGGGGCGCTTGTCCGTGGACCGCTGGACCTGGCGGTTGGATGAATCGTATCCATAGCTGGAATAGGAACCGTCGGCAGTCTGGAAGGAGTTGAAGTAGTTGGGCAGGTTCGCCCCGTCGAAGGTCCAGGTCTCGAAGTCTCCGTTGGTGATCTGGGGGCGGTTCTGTGCCTGCGCGGCCCCGGCGAGGAGGACCGCCGCCGCAAGGAGTGCAAGGGTCTTTCTCATAGGGCTCAGAGTTGCTGGTCGGTCGGGTCGGCGACGAGGGCGGCGTCGTGGAACGTCAGCGAGGCGCTGGCCTGACCGAGGTTTTTGATCCGGCCGGCTTCGAAGCCGTTTCCGGAGGTGAACGTGGTATTGACGAAGGCGACCTTCCCGTCGGAACGGGTCAGGGCCATCTGGAGCTTCTTGCTGGTGGAGGGCAGGACGCTGAGCAGGATCTCGCCCGAGAGGACCGAGGTTCCGGCTACCTGCGCCCGCTTCTCCAGATAGGAGGTAGGGTTGCTGGAAGTGATGCGGAGGTCGGCGCTTACGGTGAACGGACCCGTCACGCGGTCGTCCCTGACTACTTCGACCTTGCGGATGTTCAGGCTGGCAGGGATCTGCATCCGGAGCACGGAGCAGACATTCTGGAAGGTGAAACCGTCGGTTTCGTTGCCGGTTCCCACCATCACGGCGTCGGCGATCCGGCCGGACTGGCTTTGGGGAAGCGTCAGGCCGATGCCGGAGGCGCCCAGGGTGGCGTCCGCGTCATAGGGGAAGAAAGCGGTCGTCAGGCGGGAATACTCGGGCTTCTGACCGGAGAAGGTCGTGCTGGCGGAACCGCCAGCCTGGGCGGTGAAAGGCGGGCACAGGACCTTGTCGGCGGTGAAAACGCCGATCTTGTCCCCCTGGGTCCAGGCGGGGAGGTTTCCGCCGGCGGGCAGGGTGACCCGGGTCCCGGGGACCGTCGCTTCGACGGTCACGGGAACGAGGTTGCCCGTGGCGGGGGAGGGGGAGGCCGTATCGGCTTCTTTCTGGCAGGAGATTGCGGTGAACACGGCCGCAACGCATCCGAGGGTAAGCAGCTTGTTCATCGGTTAAAAGACATTTTCGTCATCCTCGCCGTAGCCGGACAGGCTGCCGCCCGTTCCGTCCACGTTGCTGAGGCAGAAGGTCGTCTCCAGGGAAAGGTCGACGGCCCGCATTTCAGGTTTCGTATACTCTTTTTTCATCACAGCCTTGGATAAAGGGCTGCAAAGATAAGCCAAAAACCTGAAAGAAGAAAACGGCCGTCCCTAACGCACCACGACGGCGTTCGGGACGATGCGCTGGCCCACGTGGTCGAACCGGCGGTTGTCGCAGGGGTGGTTCAGGACGCCGCCCGGGAGGGTCCACAGGGTGGAGGAGCCGCCACCGTCCAGGTTGATCGCCTCCACCAGGCCGAGCTTCCCGGCCAGGGCGGTGAGCTCCGCGATGGTCATCCCTTCCGCCTCGCCCCGGAAGCGGCCGTCCACGACCACGAGCCATACGCCGCCGTCGGCGTCCTTGCCCACGAGCGACCGCGGGTGGCGCTTGTCGTAGAATGATTCCCAGTTGGGCATATCCTCCCCGTAGGTGGCGGTCACCCCGTCATCGACCAGGACGGGACCGCTCGCGAGGACTTCCCAGTCCTGCTCGAACGTGTCGGTCGTGTCGCAGGCGTCGATGCGGATTTCCTCCGGGTTCAGGACGAGTGCGCCGTTCGTCCGGAAGGTCTCCCGCGCCGTCGTGGCGCCGGTGATGAAGCCGTCGTCCTTGAGGAAGGTCACGGTCGTGAGGCTGTCCATATTGAAATAGCTTCCGTTGATTCCGGCGAATGCCTCATACTTCAGGCACAGGGCGCTGGTGCTGTCGGCCTGGTCCCGCTCGGCCGTGACGACGGTCGTCTGGAACGCGGCCGGGTCGTACCGCACGAAAGCGATGGACTGGCCGTCCGCGTGGATGGTCCCGTAGAACCCGTCGGCCTTCGCGGCTTTCTTGACGCTTAGTTCCTCGCCGCTGCGGAGGTCGAACACCTTCTCAGCCCCCTCGGGGATATGACTGGCCGGCCGGCTGCATCCGGCGATGACCGCCAGCGCGATGGCGATGCCTATGGTAAGTGCTTTCATAAATGGATATGGTCTTGTCAGACACAAAGATAACATTTGTTGGGGTTCCCACCAAAAATCCCCGTCCTGCGTGCCAACCCGAAATTCGCATAGTGGCGCAATGTGCCCCAGAGCTACCTATAAGGCCCATCCCGACGCTATGCCCGGCCAAATTGTCGCGCATAGCGTCACGATGTGCCACAGAGGGGCCTGCAATGGGGTCGCTGCCTCTATGCGAATTTCGGGTTCGACGGGATTGGGCGAATCGCCAGCGGAACGGGTAGGCATAGGGAAGGACTGGGAAATGAATGGCCGGAGGGATGGCTCGCGGAAGATAACCGCAATCTATTGACAATTAGCGCATTGAACGCTCACGGGTGCACCGCCCAGTGCGCGGTGAATGGCTATGACATTAATTATCAGTCATTTGTAGAACGCCCGTAAAACGTCCTTCCGCACGAAAGGAATGATAATTATATCAATTTTAGTAAAAATTTATTGTTTTTCAATAATTCTTGTCTATCTTTGTGATATGCGGGAAAATGTGAACAAAACGATTGGGGATCTTTTGATCTGGGTGACGGTTCTGGGGGCGGGGACATTCGTCTTGGAAGGTCTGTGCATGCACTTTATCGGGAGAGATTGGGTGAAACTCGTTTTCTTTCTCGTCGGTGTGTTCGTCCTTGTCAGGGAGTGGGTCGTTGAGGGGCGGAAACCGGAAAGAAGCGCCCCGGCGGATCGGTCGGGCCGGGCAGAAGCTAAGCCGGGGCCGACCGACGGTAAGTTGACCCTGTCTGAGGCGACGCAGGTTTGTTCGATGGCGATGTCTTTCTTTCCGCTCATTTTCCGGTCGGGCAATACCTCCAGTCCGTTGGAAAGGGCGCTCTTGCTGATTGCATTCTTCCCGCTGATGGTCTATGGACTGTACCGGGGCCGTCGCAAGAAGGAAAAGGAAGCCCGGGAGGAGCAAGATCGGGCGCGGGAGCCGCTGGTGCTGCGGGATCAGGTGGCGCGGTCGGGCCGGAAGGCTTTCATCGTCTGTTCCCATGCCCGGGAGGTGGACCTGCATTTCGAGGTGGATGACCGGATGTTCCTGTATAGCCTGCCTGACGGCCGTTTCTTGGTGCTGTTCCGGAAAGATATCCCGCTGGACGACTTCCTGGACAAGTTGCGCGATTTCCGGACCGAGGTCGATGCCGACGAGGACGCCATCGGCTGTTATGCCCTTCCGCACGACGGGCCCCGCTCCGACCTTCCGCTGGTGTTCGTCTGCGACCAGGATATGGAGAGCCGCCCTTTCGATTTCGATCCGTCGACCGTTCCCATTTCTTCGGCGGTTCCGGTGTAACTCGCTTTTCTTTAAAATAATGTTTTTCTCCGCTAGAGAAAAACATTATTTTTGCGATATGAAACGTGGTTTTCCGATCGCAATGGCCGTGCTGGCCGCCGTGGCTTGTACGCCGGAAATGACCGTCTCCGGGGAATGGCAGTTGTGCCTGGATCCGGCGGGGGTGGTGTCCGCCGATTCGCTCCTGGGGGACCGGGCCGATTCGCTGTTTGCCGATACCATCGTCCTGCCCGGGACGACGGACCTGGCGGGGAAGGGGCTTGCCGCGCCGGAGCCGCAGTATGGCCAGCCCCTGGAAACGGGGCGCCTGACGCGCCGGCATTCCTTCGTGGGCAAGGCCTGGTACCGGAAGAAAGTCGTGGCGCCCTATGTGTGGCGGGAGAAGGACCTGGGCCTGTATCTGGAGCGCACGAAAGCGACGAAGCTGTACCTGGACGGCGCCCTGGTGGATTCCTGCAACGACGTCTCCACGCCGCAGCTTTACAACCTGGGAAAGCTGCGTCCGGGCGTGCATACGGTCACCCTTTGTGTCGACAACGGCGGGGGCGTGCCTGTGCAAGTCATCAAGAGCTCCCATCTCTATTCCGACGACACCCAGACGAACTGGAATGGCGTCGTCGGCCGGATCGAGTTCGGGCCGATGGAAGCCTTCTCCGAGAAGCTCCCGGTCTCGGAGATGCCTCGTCTGGAGGTGGTCGACGGCCGGTTCGTGGCCGGCGGGAAGCCGGTCTTTCTCCGGGGCAAGCACGATGCCTGCGTCTTCCCGCTGACGGGGCATACGCCTATGGACAAAGCCTCGTGGGTCAATTACTTCCAGCGCTGCAAGGAATACGGCATCAACCACGTCCGGTTCCATTCCTGGTGCCCGCCGGAAGCCGCTTTTGCGGCCGCGGACGAGCTCGGGATCTACCTCCAGCCGGAGCTCCCGTTCTGGGGGACGCTGGAAGGGGAGGAACTCCTCGCATTCCTTAGGAAAGAAGGCCTGAACATCGTCCGGACCTATGGACACCATCCCTCTTTCGCGATGTTCTCCCTGGGCAACGAGCTTTGGGGCGAAAAGGTGGTGATGCAGGAGCTGGTCGCGGCCTTCCGGGAAGCGGCCCCGCACATCCTCTATACCAACGGCACCAACGCGTTCCTGGGCTGGCAGGGCTATGTGGACGGGATGGATTTCTTCGCCACCTGCCGCACCTCCGGCGAGGCGTACGGCGCGTATGACACCCACGTCCGCAGTTCCTTCGCCTTCTGCGATGCGATGGACGGCGGCATCCTGAACCACTTCCATCCCGGGACCACCCGGAACTTCGGCAAGGCGCTGGAAGGCGTCCCGATGCCGGTGGTCAGCCACGAGACGGGGCAGTTCCAGAGCTATCCGGATTACGCCCAGCTTGACAAGTACACCGGCCCCCTGGCCCCGTACAACCTGATGGAATTCCGCCACCGGCTGGACATCGCCGGGATGGCGGGACAGGCCGCGGATTTCCACCGCGCCTCCGTCCGCTGGGCCTTCGAACTGTACAAGGCCGATGTGGAGATGTGCCTCCGCACCCCGGGCCTCGGCGGCTTCCAACTGCTGGACATCCAGGATTACCCCGGGCAGGGATCGGCCTATGTGGGCATCCTGGACGCGTTCATGGACCCCAAAGTCGGCATCGATCCCGCCGAGTGGCGGCAGTTCTGCAGCGATCTTGTCCCGCTGGCCGAATTCGACAAATACTGCTGGAGCGAAGACGAGGTCTTCCACGCGCGCGTAAAGGTCGCCAACTATACGGGCGAGGAACTCTTGGACGGGGAGGGCGAATATGAGATTGACAGGCCTGTGTCCGAACTGCTGGACAGCCTGAAGGCTCCGGCCCGCATCGACCTGCGGCTCTCCGCCCGGACCGCCGGCCACGCGGGCGTCAACACCTGGCCCATCTGGGTGTATCCCGCCGACAACCATCCGGACAGGAGCGGGATCACCATCGTCCGGAAACTGGACAAGGCGGCCCTGAGGGCCTTGGAAGCTGGGAAGAAGGTGCTCCTGATGCCGTCGGATACGGCGGGCACCGTGGGCGGGCTCTTCCAAACCGATTACTGGAACTACCGGATGTTCAAGCAGATTTGCGAAAGTAACGGCAAGCCCGTGTCGCCCGGCACCCTGGGCATCCTCACCGATCCGGCGCACCCGCTGTTCCGGGAGTTCCCGACGGAGGAGCATACGGACTGGCAGTGGTTCCCTGTCCTGAAGGCTTCCCGGCCGATGATCCTGGACGCCCTCCGCGGGTACCGGCCCATCGTCCAGGTCATCGACAACGTGGAGCGGAACCATCGGCTCGGGCTCGTGTTCGAGTTCGCGGCGGGGAAGGGGAAACTCCTGGTGTGCTGTTCCGACCTGGAAAGCGTGCTGGACTACCCGGAAGGCCGGCAGTTCTACAAGGCCGTCCTGGATTATATGCGTTCCGACGACTTCCAGCCGTCGGTCGAACTGGATAAAAAACTGTTCCTATGAAGATAAGACTGCTTGTCGCGGCCGTGCTGGCGGCCGTGGCTTCCTGCGCTCCCCGCGACCGGGTGCCGGCCGCGCCGGACTATGCTTCGCCCCAGGCGTGGTATGTGACCGACCGGGGGGCCGACGTGGACCTGTTCTACATCAGCTCCACGGAAACTTTCGACGACACGCTGGGCCGCCGCGTGTACCATTACGCCCAGGCGGCGGATTCCGCGGCCTGCCCGGGGATCCGCGCCGAAATGGAGGGCGTGGACCGGATCCTGGGGGGAGACCTGAACTTCTACTCGCCCTTCTATCGGCAGATGACGATGGAAACCTATCTGGATACGGACTTGATCGACAGCCGCTTCCCGGTGGCGATGGAAGATGTCCGCGCGGCGTTCAAGCACTATGTCGACCATCTCTCCGACGGGCGCCCCTTCGTCCTGGCCGGCTTCAGCCAGGGCGGCGAGCTCCTCGTGGAGCTGCTGAAGGAACTGCCCGACAGCCTGCAGGACCGCCTCGTCGCGGCCTATGTCCTGGGCTGGAAGATCACCCCCGAGGACCTGGCCGCCTCCTCCGCCATCCGGCCCGCCCAGGGCGCCGACGACTATGGCGTCACCATCTGCTACAATTCCGTCGATGCGCCCGAGCACGCCGGCTTCGTGAGCAGCGGCAACACCGTTGCCATCAACCCGGTGAACTGGTGCACGGACGCCACGCCGGCGGTGCTGTTCGATTCCCTGACTGTCACGCTGGACCCGCAGACCAAACTCCTGCTGGTCGATGGTTACGAAGGCACCGGCTACGCCTGGAAACCCTATTTCGAGGACGGCTGCTACCACACCTTCGAGATCCGCTGGTACGGGGACTCCCTGCGGGAGAACATCGCCGCGCGGTGCGAGGCTTACCAGGCGGCCCATCCGAGCGGCAATCCGCTCTTCGAGGGCTGGTATGCGGACCCGGAGGCGGTGGTCTTTGACAAGGAATACTGGATTTACCCTACATATTCGCATCCCTATGAGGAGCAGCTGTTTATGGACGCGTTCTCCTCGAAGGACCTGGTGCATTGGACTAAGCACGAAAAGGTGCTGACCAAGGACAACATATCCTGGCTATGGAGGGCCCTGTGGGCGCCTTCCGTGGTGCTGAAGGATGGTCGGTATTACCTCTTTTTCGGGGCCAACGACATGCACGGGAAAGGGGAGGGCGGCATCGGTGTGGCCGTGGCCGACAACCCCGGCGGCCCGTTCAAGGACGCCCTCGGGCATCCCCTTATCGACGAGGTCGTGAACGGGGCGCAACCCATCGACCAGTTCGTGTTCCTCGATGACGACGGGACGTACTATATGTACTATGGTGGCTGGGGACATTGCAACCTGGTCAAGCTGGGGAACGACCTGACGAGTCTCGTGCCCTTCGAGGACGGAAGCATCTACAAGGAAGTGACGCCACAGGGCTATGTGGAGGGTCCCTTTATGCTCAAGCGGAACGGGACATACTACTTTATGTGGAGCGAGGGTGGCTGGACCGGCCCCGACTATCACGTGGCCTACGCCCGCGCCGACAGCCCCTTCGGCCCCTTCCAGCGGGAAGGGACGATCCTCGAATCCGATCCCGATGTCGCCACGGGCGCCGGTCACCACTCCGTCATCCGCGGCCGCGGCGAGGACGAGTACTACATCGTCTATCATCGGCATCCGCTGGGCGCCACCGACGGCAACAACCGGGTGGTTTGCATCGAACGGCTTCATTTCGACGAATCCGGCCGCATCCTCCCGGTGCGGATCACCTTCGAGGGCGTTCCGGCCTCCCGGCTTTAGGCGGGCGTGGCGGCTTCCCGGCTTCAGGCGGGTGTTCCGGCCTCCCGGCTTCAGGCGGGTGTTCCGGCTTCCCGGCTTCAGGCTGGTGTCGGGTCCTGCAGGACCGGGCTTGGCGCCCTGCCTGCGAAAAATCCGGAAAGATTGCTTGCAAATCAGCGAAAATTGTTAACTTTGCAATCCCTTTACCGGGAATGCCCCTGTAGTTTAAAGGATAGAATTTCAGATTCCGGTTCTGACGGTCCCGGTTCGATTCCGAGCGGGGGTACACGGAAAGCCAGGCGATGAGCCTGGCTTTTT
>CAMNGM010000065.1 GCA_946538425.1 uncultured Bacteroidales bacterium
CGCTCCTGCACGAGCAGCTGGACAATACGGTGGAAAGCTGCGTGAACAGCGTGGGGGTGAACCTGAACACGGCCAGCCCGTACCTGCTCCAGTACGTGTCCGGCATCGGCCCCGCATTGGCCGACAACATCGTCGCGTACCGTGCCAAGGCCGGCGGCTACAAGTCCCGCAGGCAGCTCCTGGAGGTGCCCCGCCTGGGCGGGAAAGCCTTCCAGCAGTGCGCCGGTTTCCTCCGGATCCAGGGGGCGGAGAACCCGCTCGACGGCAGCGCCGTACACCCCGAATCCTACCACATCGTGGACCGGATGGCCCGCGACCTGGGCGTGTCCACCCGCGAACTCGTGGGCAATGCGGACCTGTGCCGGAAAATCAAGGCGCAGGATTACGTGGAGGGCGATTTCGGCCTTCCTACGGTGAATGACATCCTGAAAGAACTCGCCAAGCCCGGCCGGGATCCGCGCGCCGAGGTGAAGGAGTTCTCCTTTGCGGACGACATCCACGAGATCGACGACCTCAAGGTCGGGATGGAGCTGCCGGGCATCGTGACGAACCTCACGGCCTTCGGTGCCTTCGTGGACATCGGCCTGCACGACAACGGCCTCATCCACGCCACCAAGATGGGCGTGCGCGGGATGGCCGACCCTTCCAAGATCCTGAAACTGCACCAGCACGTGCAGGTGGAGGTCGTCTCCGTGGACCTGGAACGGAACCGTATCGGATTGAGATTAATAAGTAAAAACTGAGACAGATGAAAAAGATTGTATTGTTGATGGCGGCCCTTGCGGCGGCCTTGGTAGCGCAAGCGAAGGATTTTCAAGTGAAGTCTCCGGACGGCAAAGTCGTCGTCACGGTGACCAGTGGGGAGCACGTCTCTTATTCCATCGAAAGGGATGGTGTCAAGCTGCTGGCCCCTTCCCGGATCTCGATGATGCTGATCGGCGGATATATGTACGGCGGCCGGAGCAATTTCAAGGCCTCCGTCAAGCGCGTGGATCAGACGATTCCGGCCAGGAACTTCAAGCGGGCCCAGGTCCGCGACCGCTATAACGAGTTGACCCTCTCCACGGACACGTACAGCATCGTGTTCCGGGCGTATGACGACGGCGTCGCCTATCGTTTCGTGGCCGGCGGCAAGGCCGGCGAGTTTGCCGTCGCCTACGAGCAGGCGGAATTCGCCTTCCCGTACGACTATCCGGCCTACGTCCCTTATGTGGCCCGCGACTTCTCCACCTTCGAGACGCAGTATTTCAACTCGTTCGAGAACACCTATTCGCACCATCTCATTTCCAAGTGGGAGAAGGGCCGCCTGGCTTTCCTCCCGCTGACGGTGGAGGCCGCGAACGGCATCAAGCTCTGCATCACCGAAGCCGACCTCCGCGACTATCCGGGTATGTACCTGTGCAACCAGGAAGGAGGCCGTGCGCTCCGCGGCGTCTTCCCCGGCAGCCCCGCCCAGGTGGAACAGGGCGGCCACAACCAGCTGCAGGGCCTCGTCCGCTCCCGGCACAACTATCTGGCGAAGCTCACTTCGCCGCACAAGTTCCCCTGGCGGGTCATCGCCATCGCGAAGGACGACAAAGAGCTGGCCGAAAGCGACCTGACCTGGCGGCTGGCAACCCCGGCCGCCGGCGGCGACTGGTCCTGGGTGAAACCGGGCAAGGTGGCCTGGGACTGGTGGAATGACTGGAACATTTCGGGCGTCGACTTCAAGAGCGGCGTCAACAACGACACCTACAAGCACTACATCGACTTCGCCTCCGAGCACGGCATCGAGTACGTCATCCTGGACGAAGGATGGGCCGTGAACAAGCAGGCGGATCTGATGCAGGTCGTCCCCGAGATCGACCTGCCGATGCTGTGCGCCTATGCGGCCCAGAAGAACGTGGGCCTGATCCTCTGGGCGGGCTACTGGGCGTTCAACCGGGATATGGAGGCCGTGTGCAAGCACTATTCCGCGATGGGTGTCAAGGGTTGGAAGATCGACTTCATGGACCGGGACGACGACCAGATGGTGAAGTTCTACGAGAAAGCCGCCGCGACGGCCGCGAAGTACCATATGCTGGTGGACTTCCACGGCGCCTACAAGCCGACCGGCCTGCATCGGACCTATCCGAACATTGTGAATTACGAAGGCGTCCACGGCCTGGAGCAGATGAAGTGGAGCGGTCGGGAAGTGGACCAGGTCACCTACGACGTGACCATTCCGTTCACCCGCCTGGTGGCCGGCCCCGCCGACTACACCCAGGGTGCGATGCGGAATGCCACGCGTTCCAACTACTATCCCTGCAATTCGGAGCCGATGTCGCAGGGAACTCGCTGCCACCAGCTGGCCGAATACATCGTTTTCGATGCGCCGCTGACGATGCTTTGCGATTCTCCCTCCAATTACCGGAAGGAGGAGGAATGCGCCCGGTTCATCGCTTCCGTCCCGACAGTCTGGGACGAGACCATCGCGCTGGAGGGAAAGATCGCGGAATACGTGGTCATCGCCCGCCGGAGCGGGAACAAGTGGTATGTCGGCGCCCTGGGGAACTGGGAAGAGCGCGACCTGGTCATCGACCTTTCCCGCCTGGGTATCGGCGCCAAGCAGGGCGAGGAATTCGTGGATGGTGTCAATGCGGACCGGAAGGCCCAGGACTATCGCCACGCTCAGGTGTCCGTTGGCGGAATCTGGAAGGTGCACCTGGCCCCGGGCGGCGGCGCCGTCCTCGTGCTGTAAGCCAGGGAAAAACAAAAAAAGCGAAGGATGAACTCCTTCGCTTTTTTTATCGCTTTCCCTTGATCTTCCGGAACCGGAGTTTGATGACTCCCCAGAAGGCTTCTCCGAAGATGCCGCTGGACATCTTGGACGTCCCCAACTGGCGGTTCGTGAAGATGATGGGCACTTCCTGGATCTTGAATCCCAGGCGGTAGGCCGTGTACTTCATCTCGATCTGGAAGCCGTATCCTTTCATTTGGATGGCATCCAGGTCGATGGTCTCCAGGACGCGACGCGTGTAGCACACGAAGCCGGCCGTGGTGTCGAACACATTCATGTTCAGAACGCCGCGCACGTAGGCCGATGCGTAGTAGGACATGATGATCCGGCTCATCGGCCAGTCCACGACGCTTACGCCGTGGCAGTAGCGGGAGCCGACAGCAAGGTCCGCGCCTTGCTCCGCGCAGGCGGCCCACAGGCGGAGCAGGTCGTCCGGATTGTGCGAAAAATCGGCATCCATCTCGAAGACATAGTCATATCCGTGCTCCAGCGACCATTTGAAGCCGGTCAGGTAGGCTGTCCCGAGGCCCTGCTTCCCGCTGCGTTCGAGCAGGTGCAGCCGCTCCGGAAACTCGGCCTGGAGTCCTTTCACGATGCCGGCCGTCCCGTCGGGGGAGCCGTCGTCGATGACGAGGATATGGAAATCTCCGGGAAGGGAGAACACCTTCCGCGTGATGGCTTCGATGTTCTCCTTCTCGTTGTAAGTCGGGATGATGACGATCTTGCGGTCCATAGGACGTTAGCGGATGACGATTTCGGAGCGGTCGGGACCGACGGAGATGATCTTCACGGGGCAGCCCGTCTCCTTCTCGATGAAGGCGATGTAGTTCTTGAACGTTTCCGGGAAATCCTCGTAGCGGCGCACCTTCGTGAGGTCCTCCTTCCAGCCCGGGAAATCCGTGTACACGGGCTCGACGTCGTCGGGGCACTCGAAGGGGAAGTCCTGCGTGACCTGCCCGTCGATCTTGTAGGCGGTGGCGACGCGGACGGTGTCGAAGCCGTTCATCACGTCGGCCTTCATCATGATCAGTTCATTGACTCCGTTCACCATCACGGCGTATTTCAGGGCGACCAGGTCCAGCCAGCCGCAGCGGCGCGGACGGCCGGTGGTGGCGCCGTACTCGCGGCCGATGCTGCGCAGCCGCTCGCCGGTGGCGTCGAACAGTTCCGTCGGGAACGGGCCGCTGCCCACGCGGGTGCAGTAGGCCTTGAAGATGCCCATCACCTTGCCCACGCGGCTCGGGGCCACGCCGAGGCCGGTGCACACGCCCGCCGTCATCGTGTTGGAAGAGGTGACGAAGGGATAGGTGCCGAAGTCGATGTCCAGCATCGAGCCCTGCGCGCCTTCCGCGAGGACCGGGATGTCCTGGTCCAGGTAGCGGTTCACCGTGAACTCGCTGTCGATGAAGGTGAAGCGCTTCATGCTCTCCACCGCCTGGAACCACTTGAGCTCGTATTCGGTGATGTCGAAGGGGAACTTGTACTGGGAAAGCAGGCCGAAGTGCTTGTACTTGAGGGCTTCGTAGCGCTGGATGAACGCGGGGGAGAGGATGTCGCCCACGCGGAGGCCGTTCCGGCCGGTCTTGTCCATATAGGTGGGGCCGATGCCCTTGAGGGTGGAGCCGATCTTCCCCTTGCCCTTAGACGCCTCGCTGGCGGCATCCAGCATCCGGTGCGTCGGAAGGATCAGGTGGGCCTTCTTGGAGATCAGGAGCTTGCCGGTGATGTCCACGCCCTTGGCCTCGATGGCCTCGATCTCATCCTGGAGGATGACCGGGTCGATGACGACGCCGTTGCCGATGATGTTCACCGAATCCGGGCGGAAAATCCCGGAAGGAACGGTGTGGAGAACGAAGCCGTCCCCGTCGAAGACGAGCGAATGACCCGCGTTCGGGCCGCCCTGGAAGCGGGCGATCACCTTGTAGTTCGGGGTCAGGACATCGACCACCTTTCCCTTGCCCTCGTCGCCCCATTGGAGGCCGAGGACCACGTCTACCTTGCTCATAATATGCCAGTTCGTTTTAAGATATAGTCTACGTTCTTGAAATAATAGTCGAGGGTGAAGCATCCCTCCAGCTCTTCCACGGTCAGGAGGCCCATCACCGCGTCGCTTTCCTTGAGGAGGGTCCGGTAGTCCAGCCCCTCCGTCCAGGCCTTCATCGCGATGGGCTGCACGGTGTCGTACGCCTGCTCGCGGGTGAGGCCCTTGCCGATGAGGGCGTTCATCACGCGCTGCGCGAAGATGACGCCCCGGGTGCGCCAGATGTTCTGGAGCATCGTCTCGGGATAGACCGTGAGGTTCTCCAGGACGCCCTTGAAGCGGCACAGCATATAGTCCAGCAGTTCGGTGGCGTCCGGGAGGATGATGCGCTCCGTGGAGGAATGGGAGATGTCCCGCTCGTGCCAGAGGGCGACGTTCTCGCAGGAGGCCGACATATAGCCGCGCATCACGCGGGCGCAGCCGCAGATGTTCTCGCTGGAGATGGGATTCCGCTTGTGCGGCATCGCGCTGGAGCCTTTCTGCCCCTTGCTGAACGCCTCCTCCGCCTCGCGGACTTCCGTCCGCTGGAGGTTGCGCACCTCGAAGGCCATCTGCTCCAGGGTGGAGGCGATGATGGCGAGGGTGGCGATGTAGAAGGCGTGCCGGTCGCGCTGGAGGACCTGCGTGGAAATGTCCGCCGAGGCGATGCCCAGCCGCTCGCACACATAGTCCTGGATGAACGGGGGAATGTTGGCGAAATTGCCCACGGCGCCGCTCATCTTGCCGGCTTCGACCCCCTTGCGGGCGTACTGGAAGCGCTCGATGTTCCGCTTCATCTCCTCGTGCCACAGGGCCCATTTCAGGCCGAAGGAGGTGATGTCCGCGTGGATGCCGTGGGTGCGGCCGATGCACGGGGTGTCCTTGAACTCGAGGGCGCGGCGCTTGAG
Source organism: uncultured Bacteroidales bacterium (assembly GCA_946538425.1). Taxonomy (GTDB): domain Bacteria; phylum Bacteroidota; class Bacteroidia; order Bacteroidales; family UBA932; genus Cryptobacteroides. The sequence goes on from CAMNGM010000065.1 coordinate 5,687, forward strand.
AACCTCCAGGAAGGCTTCGAGGTCCTTGAGGAGGATTTCGTCGGCCTGCTTGAGGAGGTACCCGTTGGCGGTGTCCACGACGTCGGTGGAGGTGAGCCCGTAGTGGACCCACTTGCGCTCGGGACCGAGGCTTTCGCTGACGGTGCGGGTGAAGGCCACCACGTCGTGGCGGGTGATTTCTTCGATTTCCTTGATGCGGTCCACGTTGAAAGTGGCGGCGGCGCGGATCTTCTCGACATCCTCCTTCGGGATGACGCCCAGTTCGCTCCAGGCTTCGCAGGAGAGGATTTCGACTTCGAGGTACGCCTGGAACTTGTTCTGCTCGGTCCAGACGTCTCGCATAACCTTGCGGGAGTAGCGTTCGATCATAGGCTCTTCAGGAATGTGTCGATGTTCTTTTCGATGCGGGCGGCCGGGTCCGGATCCTCCGCCTTGACGAAGGGGACGCCGGTGATGTGCTCGTACAGCTCGATGTAGCGGTCCGTGATGCCGGCCACGACCTCGGGGGTCATCTCCGGAACCTGCTCTCCGGCCCGGCCCTGGAAGCCGTTGGCCATCAGCCATTCGCGGACGAACTCCTTGGACAGCTGCTTCTGGTGCTCGCCGCGGGCGAGGCGCTCGGCATAGCCGTCGGCGTAGAAGTATCGGGAGGAGTCGGGGGTGTGGATCTCGTCCATCAGGATGATCTTCCCGTCGCGCTTGCCGAACTCGTACTTGGTGTCCACGAGGATGAGGCCCTTGTCAGCCGCCATCTCGGTGCCCCGCTGGAAGAGGGCGCGGGTGTAGGCCTCGAGCTGCTCGTAATCCTCCCTGGAGACGATGCCCTGGGCGATGATCTCCTCCTTGGAGATATCTTCGTCGTGGCCTTCGGCCGCCTTGGTGGTCGGGGTGATGATGGGCTCGGGGAACTTCTGGTTCTCCACCATCCCTTCCGGCAGCGGAACGCCGCAGAGGGTGCGCTTGCCGGCCTTGTATTCGCGCCAGGCGTGGCCGGTCAGGTAGCCGCGGATGACCATTTCCACCTTGAAGGGCTCGCAGCGCCAGCCGACGGTGACCATCGGGTCCGCCTCGGCGATCTTCCAGTTGGGGATGATGTCGGCGGTGGCGTCCAGGAAACGGGAGGCGATCTGGTTCAGGACCTGGCCCTTGAACGGGATGCCTTCCGGGAGGACGACGTCGAAGGCGGAGATGCGGTCGGTGGCGACCATCACGAGGTAATCGTCGCCAATCGCATAGACGTCACGGACTTTGCCCGTGTATTTGGAGACTTGTTCGGGGAGATGGAAATCAGTACTGACTAAGGCTTTCATAGAGTGCTATGTTTTGAACTCACGAAGATACGGTTTTTTCTTCATTCCCGGAAGAAAAAGTGTTATATTTGAGGTATGAAAAGAATCGATTGTTTTGTCTCCAGGGCCTCCCAGGCCGAAATCCTGTCCCGTGAGGCCGAAGTCGCCTCCGTCCACCTGCTTGATGCGCCCTTCTCCCGGAGCGCCACCCTGCGCGGCGCCGCGCAGGCCGCATCCGCGGAATTCACCCTCCTGTATACCCGCCCGACGGACCTCTCCCTGGTCCATTACGCCTTGGAGCGGATGCTGCAGGTGGCGGACGACACCGGCGCCGCGATGCTTTATGCCGACCGCTTCATCTCCAAGGACGGGGAAGTGGCGCCCGCCCCGGTCATCGACTATCAGGAGGGGGCCCTTCGGGACGACTTCGAGTTCGGCGGCCTGCTGCTCCTGCGGACATCGGCCTTGAAGGACGCCGCGGCCCGGATGACGGCCGACTATGCGGCGGCGGGCCTGTACGACCTGCGGCTGAAGGTCTCGCAGAAGGGACAGCTCGAGCACATCGGCGAGTACCTATATTATGAGATAGAAACGGACCTCCGCAAGTCCGGAGAGAAAATGTTCGATTACGTGGATCCGAAGAACCGGCAATCCCAGGTCGAGATGGAGCAGGCGGTGACGGACCACCTGAAGGCCGTCGGCGGGTATCTGGCGCCTTCGTTCAAGACCGTGGACATCACGGAAGGGGAGTTCGCCTATGAGGCGTCCGTCGTTATCCCCTGCAAGAACCGCGTGAAGACCATCGGCGACGCCCTCCGGTCGGCCCTTTCCCAGAAGACGGACTTCCCTTATAATGTCATTGTGGTCGATGACAACTCCACTGACGGCACCGTGGACGTGATCAAGTCCTTCCTCGGCGACCCGAAACTCGTCTACATCGCCCAGGACCCCACCTGGCACGCCATCGGCGGCAACTGGAACGCCGCCATCCACCATCCTGCCTGCGGCCGCTTCGCCCTGCAGCTGGATTCGGACGACCTGTATTTTGACGAGAACACCGTGCAGAAGTTCGTGGAGGCGTTCCGCGCGCAGGGGTGCGCGATGGTGGTGGGGTGCTACCGGATGACGGACTTCGACCTGAATCCGCTGCCGCCGTTCGTGATCGAACACCGGGAATGGACGCCGGAGAACGGGCGGAACAACGCCCTCCGGATCAACGGCCTCGGCGCGCCGCGCGGCTTCTGGACCCCGCTCCTTCGCAAGCTCAACTTCCCGACCACCAAGTACGGCGAGGATTACGCCGTGGGCCTCCGCATCAGCCGCGAATACCAGATCGGCCGCGTGTACGATGTGCTCTACACCTGCCGCCGCTGGGGCGGAAACTCCGACAACGACCTCTCCATCGAAAAGGTCAATGCGAACAACTTCTACAAGGACCGGATCCGCACTTGGGAGCTCCGGGCCCGTATCGCATTGAACAGCAAGTAATTTGTATTTTTCACAAAAAATATTTTCAAAAAAAGTCAGAAAAAATTTGCCAGTTCAGAAAAAAGGTGTACCTTTGCAATCCCGTTCGGAAACGAGCGGGTTTTTAAGCGCCAAAGCCGAAAGGCGGCGACCGAAAAAGTTCATTGAAAAGACTGAAAGGAAAGTACAAGCAAGTACCGAGAAATTGTAACAGATTTCACTTTAAACGAGCGTCAGTTTCTTTAGAGAAACAGTGCCAAGGACAAGCTAGAATTATATAAAAATTATACAATGAAGAGTTTGATCCTGGCTCAGGATGAACGCTAGCGGCAGGCTTAACACATGCAAGTCGAGGGGCATCGCGGGTAGCAATACCTGGCGGCGACCGGCGAAAGGGTGAGTAACGCGTGAGCAACGTGCCCGTATGTGGGGGA
>CAMNGM010000066.1 GCA_946538425.1 uncultured Bacteroidales bacterium
CAGGAGCGCAAGGGCGACATCATCGCCCGGATGAGCGGCGACGTGAACGAGGTGGAGAACTCCATCACCGCCTCCATCGAGATGCTCATCAAGGACCCGATCCTGATCCTGTTCTACTTCGGCATCCTCATCTTCCTGAGCCCGGAGATGATGCTGGTGATGCTCACCTTCGTCCCCGCCTTCATCTGGATCATGGGCGTGATCGGCAAGCAGCTCAAGCGGCAGTCCCTGGAGGCGCAGACCCTCTGGAGCGACACGATGTCCCAGGTGGAGGAAACCCTCGGCGGCCTGCGCATCGTCAAGGCCTTCAACGCCGAGAAGAAGATGTCCGCCCGCTTCGATTCGGTCACCGACCGGATGCGGCGGAAGGTGAACCGGGTGAACACCCGCCAGGCCTCGGCCCACCCGGTGAGCGAGTTCCTGGGCACGGTGATGATCATGGCGGTCCTCGCCTTTGGCGGATACCTGATCATCCGGGGCAAGGGCCTGTTCGGCGGCACCTTCATGGACGCCTCCCAGTTCATCTTCTTCATGATCATCCTGTACTCCGTCATCGAGCCCATCAAGGAACTCTCCCGCGCCACGTACGGCATCCCCAAGGGACTCGCGTCGATGGAGCGCATCAACCGTATCCTGGAGGCCGAAAACCCCATCACGGAGAAAGAGAACCCGCAGGAGATCAAGGAATTCAAGGACAAGATCGTCTTCGAGGGCGTCACTTTCTCCTACGAGAGCGGCCGGCAGATCCTGAAGGGTGTGGACCTTGAAATCCCCCGCGGCAAGATGGTCGCCATCGTCGGCGAATCCGGCGCCGGAAAATCCACGCTCGTGGACCTCATTCCCCGCTTCTACGATGCCGACGGCGGCCGCATCACCATCGACGGGAAGGATGTCAAGGACCTGAGGATCAAGGACCTCCGCGCCCTGATGGGCAACGTGAACCAGGACCCGATCCTGTTCAACGACACCATCTTCAACAACATCGCCTTCGGCGTGGAAGGGGCCACCCGGGAGGAGGTCGTCGCCGCCGCGAAGATCGCCAACGCCCACGACTTCATCATGGAGAAGCCCGAGGGCTACGACACGAACATCGGCGACCGCGGGACGAAACTCTCCGGCGGCCAGCGCCAGCGCCTGTCCATCGCCCGCGCCATCCTCAAGAACCCGCCGATCCTGATCCTGGACGAGGCCACGGCCTCGCTGGACACCGAATCCGAACGCATCGTGCAGGACGCCCTGGACCGCCTGATGTCCAGCCGCACCACCATCGCCATCGCGCACCGCCTGTCCACCATCAAGAACGCCGACGAGATCATCGTGATGCACGAGGGACAGGTCGTCGAGCGCGGCCGGCACGAGGAGCTGATCGCCCTGGACGGCTATTACAAGAGACTCAACGACATGCAAGCCCTATGAGACAGATACAAGTTCCCTTCATCGCCGATTTCGAAGACGTGGACCTGGACACCGCCCTCGAGCTCGAAGGCGCCCGGTTCCAGGTGGACCAGGTCAACTGGCCCGCCGCATTCCCCTACGCCCCCCTGTGTGCCGGCCGCATCGCCCGCACGGAGGACGCGCTCGTGGTGGACTTCCGCGTGAGCGGCCTGGACCTCCGCGCCCTGAACACGGAGGACAACGGCTCCCAGTGGGAGGACAGCTGCGTCGAGGTGTTCATCGAGCATCCCGACGGCAGCGAATACTACAACTTCGAGATCAACCCCATCGGCAAGATCCTGGCGGCGAAAGGCCCCGGCCGCGAGGGCCGCGTGAAGCGCCCGGCCGAGGAAATGGAGGAGATCCTCCGCATCGCCCGGTTCGAGGGCCCGCAGGAGTACGCCGGCGGCATCTGGGACTGGCGCGTGACGGTGCTGATCCCGTTCGGGCTCGTGGGCGTGGACCCGGAGAACCTCCCGAAGAAACTGCGCGCGAACTTCTACAAGTGCGGGGACAAGACCGCCCATCCGCACTTCCTGAGCTGGAATCCGGTCGGGACCCCCTCCCCGGATTTCCACCGTCCGGAGTTCTTCGGTGAACTGCTCCTCGGGGTTGGTGAGCCTGTCGAACCATGACCCGCAGGCAGCTTACCTGGGCCCGCATCCTGTTCGGGCTGTACCTCGTGGCCGTAGCCGTGCTGTGCTTCGGCAAATTCGACAGCGCGCAGGACGTGCCGAAGGCCTTGTGGGGCATCCCGATGGACAAGATCGTCCATTTCCTGATGTTCTTCCCCTTCCCGATCCTGGGCTGCCTGGCCCTCGGCGGCCATCCCGGAAAAACCGGAAAAGCCGTCCTCCGGACAGGCATCGCCTTCCTGGCCGGATGCGCTTTCGCCGCCGGCACCGAATGGGTCCAGGCCCATCTCCCCTACCGGTCCGGCGACCCCGCCGACTTCGGGGCGGACGCCCTGGCCCTCCTCCTCAGTTCGACCCTCGTCCTCATCCTCGTCCTCGCCAAGCATAGCAAATGATGCGCAAACTCCTCCTCACCGCCGCCCTGCTCCTGGCGGGTCTCGCCCTGCCGGCCCAGACCGCCCGGGAATTCAAGACCGCCACCGACTCCCTGCGGGCCCGCCTCCACCGGCGGACCACCGTGGACACCTCCCTGAAACTGACCCGGGTCGCCAAGCGGGGGACGACGCTGGACTTCCATTTCAGCAAGGAGCTCGGGGACTATCCCCTGCGGGCCGCGGACATCGAATGGATCCGCAAGCAGCTGCTGGACCTGTTCCCCGCCCCCTACCGGGCCTACGCCCTGGGGGACATCTACGCCGAAAGGCGGGAAGTCTCCTTCCTGCAGATGCCCGCCCTGAATTCGAACGGCCGCCCGGCCGAGACGAAGCTGAGGCGGAGCGACCCGCGGTCCAAATCGCCCCTCGTCCGGACCGGCGAGCACTGGTCCCGGGGGCTTTCCGGCCGGCACATCGCCCTCTGGCAGAGCCACGGCCGCTACTATGAGGCCAAGACCGAACGCTGGGAATGGCAGCGCGCCGCCACGTTCCGCACCGTCGAGGACCTGTACACCCAAAGCTACGTACTCCCCTTCCTCATCCCGATGCTGGAGAACGCCGGCGCCTGCGTGATGACCCCGCGGGAACGGGACGTCCAGAGTTGGGAAGTCATCTGCGACAACGACCCTTCCTTCCACGGCGAGCGCACCGGCAAGATGCGCCGCACCGGCCATTTCAAGGAAACGGGCTCCTGGAGTGACGCCGGGACCGGTTTCGCCGACACGAAGCCCGTCTACAGCATCTACGAGAACCCGTTCGAGGCCGGTACGGCCTTGATGTGCGAGACCATCACCGGCGAGGCTTCTCACCCGAAGGCGTCCGCCACCTGGCGTCCGGCGATCCCGGAGCGGGGCGAATACGCCGTCTATGTCTCCTACCGCTCCTTCGCCAACAGCACCACCGACGCCGTCTATACCGTCCATCACCTGGGCGGCGAGAGCGAATTCCACGTGAACCAGCGGATGGCGGGGAGCACCTGGGTCTATCTCGGGACCTTCACCTTCGCGGAAGGCGACGAGGGTTTCGTCCGCCTGACGAACCAGAGCTCGGCCGCCGGCCTGGTGAGCGCCGACGCCGTGAAGTTCGGCGGAGGGATAGGCAAGATCGAGCGGGGCGGCGCCCTCTCCGGCTATCCCGCCTACGCGGAAGGCGCCCTGTACAGTATGCAATGGTACGGGATCGACACCCACCTGTTCGACGACTGGGAGGACGACTACACCCGGGACTATGCCGGGCGCGGCAAGTGGGTCACCAACCTCACGGGCGGTTCGCGCGTGAACCCGGAGACGGCCGGCCGACGCGTGCCCGTCGACCTTTCCTTCGCCTTCCACAGCGACGCGGGCGTCACTCCGAACGACTCCATCATCGGCACCCTGGGGATCTACACCCTCCTGGCGGACAACAAGGACGAACTCCCCGACGGCGAATCCCGGCTGAACGGACGGCTTCTCACCGACTTCGTCCAGACCCAGGTCGTCGAGGACATCCGGAAGCAGTTCGAGCCCAAGTGGTCCCGGCGCCAGACCTGGGACCGCTCCTACAGCGAGTCCCGGACGACGTCCGTCCCGGCGATGCTCCTGGAACTGCTGTCCCACCAGAATTTCGCAGATATGAAATACGGCCTGGACCCGTCCTTCCGCTTCACGGTGTCCCGGTCCGTGTACAAGGGCATCCTCAAGTACCTGAGCGCCCGGTACGGCTGCTCCTATGCGGTCCAGCCGCTGCCGGTCAAGGCCTTCGCCGCCACGATCCGGGACGGGAAGGCCGTGCTGAGCTGGGAAGACACGAAAGACCCCGACGAGCCCACAGCCGCCCCGAGCGGCTACATCCTCTACACCCGCGAGGATGACGGCGCCTTCGACAACGGCGTCCGGCTCGAGGACGTGTCCAAGGACGGGAACCGGCTCTCGGTGGCCGTCCCGATCCGGAAGGGACGGATGTACAGCTTCCGGATCGTCGCCTTCAACGACGGCGGCAAGAGCTTCCCGTCCGAGACGCTGGCCGTCGGCGCCTCCGGCGAAGGCGGCAAGACGGTCCTGGTGGTCAACAACTTCACCCGCATCTCCGCGCCGGCCTGGTTCGACACCCCGGGCTACGGCGGCTTCATGGACAACATCGACAGCGGCGTCCCGTACGTCCGCGAGATCAATTTCGTCGGGGAGATGAACCAGTTCGACCGGACCAAGGTCTGGACCGACGACGACAATCCCGGATTCGGCGGGTCGTTCACCAACCGCGCCGGCCGGATCGTGGCGGGCAACACGTTCGACTACCCCGCCCAGCACGGCCGCATCCTGCTGAACGCGGGCTATTCCTTCTGCTCCGTCAGCGCCGACCACTTCCCCACGATGGACGCGTCGGAGTACGCGGCCGTCGACCTCATCTGCGGGAAGCAGGTGACCACGCGGGTCGGACGCGGCGCCGTCCCGGACCGCTACACCGTCTTCCCCGTCCCGATGCAGGACGCCCTCCGGAAATACGCCGCCGCGGGCGGCTCCATCCTCGTCGCCGGCGCGTACATCGGCACGGACGCCTGGGACCACGTCTATCCCGGAACCTTCCCGGTCAGGAACGCGGAGCAGACGCGGGCCTTCATCCAGGAAGTCCTCGGCTACAAGTGGGTCACCAACTTCGGCGACGTGTCGGGCAGCATCGTCCCGAAACCGGGCGCGCCCGTCCAGCTGAGCGACCCGATGAAGTACAACCGCCTGTTCGACGAGCATTTCTACCGGGTCGAGAACCCGGACGGCATCGAGCCCGCCGGGGAGAATGCGAAGACCTTCCTCCGCTACGCCGGGACGGATATCCCCGCCGCCACCGTCTTCGACGACGGGACGCACCGGGTCATCGCCTGCGGCTTTCCGCTGGAGGCGCTCACGACGTCAGGGGCCCTGGAGACGATGCTCCTGACCGCGATGGGATTCCTGGTGAAATAGGACCCGGCTACTTGTCCTCCTTGCCTTTCCGCGCCATCCGGTGCCGGAACTCGGAGGGGGTCATCCCTGTGCTCTTGCGGAAGAACCGCGTGAAATAGGAGGGGTCGTCCACGCCGACGGCGACGGAGACCTCGCCGACGGACAGGTCGCTGTCCTTGAGGAGGGATTTGGCCCAGTTGACCCGGGAAATCTCCACCCAGTCCATCGCGCTGTGGCGGGTCTGGGTGCGGACGAGCTTGTTCAGGTAGCTGGGCGAGATGTTCAGCCGCTCGGCATAGCCGGACACGGAGTCCAGCACTTTGTTCCGGTCGAAAAGCAATTCGAAGAAACGGTTGACGAGGGGATGCGCCTTGGCCTCGCCGGGAGACGGAATCGAGTAGAGGATCAGGTCGAAGGCGCGGGAGAAGTACCCTGTGTCCCCGCGGGCGTAGGCGGCGGTCATCCGGTCCATCACCTGGGCGAAGAATGTGGCGCTGTCGAACCAGTAAGTACGCAGGACGGGCTTGCCGGCGGTCAGGAAGCCATAGGACATATCCCGAAGGGATGACAGGTTGAAACCGCCCGTGTAACCCACGAGGTCCGCGTAATGATGGACGGAGAAGGGGATGTTCGCCGGGATCAGCAGAAACTGACCTCCCCGGCACAGGCACTGCTCACCGTCGATATCCGCAAGCATTTCCCCTTCCAGCAGGAACAGGAACGCGAAGAACGGCAAGGTTGTGCGCGGAATCTCAGTCGCCTCCACGGGAAGCCGGGATTCCACGCGCTTGATGAAGAATCCCTGCCGGGACCAGTCGCCCCCTTTTTCCCAATACGGAATGACTCTTTTCATGGGCTTATGCAGTTATTATGACAAATATAATAAAAAACCGGGCTGGTTGTCTTCGGGATAAGGCAGGTTTTTGTTATCTTTGCGATATGGAAAACACGTCATCCATCTTTCGGGACCTGAGGACAGCCTTGCGGGAGAAAATCAAGGAATCCCTGGTCTCGGTCGTACCCGTCAGCCTGCTGGTCTTTCTGCTCTCCGTGACTCCGTGGGTGGACATTTCCCGTCACGAGCTCTCCGTCTTCGCCTGCGCCGCCGTCCTCCTGGTGGCCGGCATCAGCCTTTTCAACCTGGGCGCCGACATGGCGATGACCCCGATGGGGCAGCATATCGGCGAAGGCCTCACCCAATCCAAGAAACTGGGCGTCCTGCTCGGCGTCAGCTTCGTGATGGGCCTCCTCATCACGGTGGCGGAACCGGACCTCTCGGTACTGGCCGGCCAGGTCGGCGCCGTGATGAACGGGACGGTCCTCATCGCCGCCGTAGGCGTGGGGGTGGGGCTGTTCCTGCTGATCGCCGTCAACAAGATCCTGTTCCACAGCGACTTGACCAGCATCCTGTTGTTCTCCTATATGTTGCTGTTCTGCCTGGCCGCCATCCTGATCGACAGCGGAAAGGGCTCCTTCCTGCCCCTTTCCTTCGATTCCGGCGGCGTGACCACCGGGCCCATCACGGTGCCCTTCCTGATGGCCCTCGGCGTGGGCATCGCCCTCACGGTGGGCGGCCGGAACGCGGGCGAGAACAGTTTCGGCCTCATCGCCCTCTGCTCGGTCGGCCCCATCGCCGCCGTGCTGATCCTCTCGCTCACCGCCTCCGGCGACCTGTCCTTCGCCATCCCCAACTACTCGATGGACGCGGTCCTGGGCGGCGGCGTCTGGCACCTGTTCGGGGAGACGGCCGTGGAAGTGGTCAAATCCCTCCTCCTGGTGGTCCTGTTCTTCTTCATTCTCCAGGCGGCGGTCCTGAAACTTCCCCGGACGAAGATCATCCAGATCCTGTTCGGCATCGTCTATACGTTCCTGGGCCTGGTCCTCTTCCTGTCCGCGGTCTCGATGGGCTTCATGCCCATCGGCTTCAAGATCGGCACCCAGCTAGCGGCCTACAGCCCCAAGCTCCTGGTCATCTTCGCCTTCGTGCTGGGGATGGTCGTCGTCCTCGCGGAGCCGGCCGTCCACGTCCTGAACAACCAGGTCGAGGAAATCACCGGCGGCGAGGTGAGCCGGCGGCAGATGATGCTGGCCCTGTCCATCGGCGTGGGCGTGTCCATCGGCCTGTCGGTCCTGCGCGTCCGGTTCGGGTTCTCCCTCCTGTACTACCTCATCCCGGGCTACCTGATCTCGCTCGGGCTGTCCTTCTTCGTGCCCCGGCTGTACACCGCCATCGCCTTTGACTCCGGCGGCGTCGCCAGCGGCCCGCTCACCTCGAGCTTCATCCTCCCCCTGGTCATCGGCGCCTGCTGCACCCTGCAGGGGGAATCCGCGGTGCTGGACTTCGCGTTCGGCGTCGTATCGATGGTGGCGATGACCCCGCTCATCACCATCCAGTCCCTCGGTTTCAAGTCCGTCGTGAGCGTCCGCCGGCGGGAGAGCGCGGCCATCCGCCGCATCCTCGCCGCGGCCGACGACCAGATCATTTATTTCGACTAGCATGGCTCAAACCCGGAATATCGCCCCGATGAAGCTGGAGCTGCTGCTGGCCGTCGTGCACAACGACAAGGCGGCCTACTACTCCAGCCTCATCCAGTCCCACCAGGCCAACCTCCAGCTCACGGTCCCGGCCAAAGGCACCACGCACCTGATCCTGAACTACCTGGGCCTCACGGAGAATCCGAAATCCCTCTTGATGAGCGTCGTCCGGGCCGACGAGGCCGCGAGCCTCATCGACCTGCTGGACCAGACCTTCAAGAAGGGAAAGAACTACAAGGGCGTCGCCTTCACCGTCCCGATGACCAGCGTCATCGGCACGCTCGTATATGGATTCTTGTCGAACGACAAGCGAACCGTCAAGGAAGAAGCATAATACCACCTATGGAAGAGCACAAGCACGAACTGATCGTCTGCATCGTGAATGCAGGATTCTCGCAGAATGTGATGGAGGCGGCGCGGGGCGCCGGCGCCAAGGGCGGGACCATCCTCCGCGCCCGCGGGTCGGCCAATCCCGAAGCCGAGGAGTTTTTCAGCATCAATATCCAGCCGGACAAGGAAGTGCTGATGATCCTCGTACCCAAGGCCATCAAGGACGACGTCCTGAAGGCCATCTACAAGGACTGCGGCCTGGCCGACGAAGCCAAGGGCATCGCCTTCTCCCTCCCCGTGAACCGAACCACCACGATTAAAGAATAGTCCCTATGCTGCAGGTCTATTGCAAGAACACGAAGACTTCCCGGAAGTACCCGGAGGGCACTTCCCTCGCCCAGATGCTGCCCGACTTCGAATTCGAGAGGCCCTACCCGATCGTGTCGGCCAAGGTCAACAACGTCTCCCAGGGCCTCAAGTTCA
>CAMNGM010000067.1 GCA_946538425.1 uncultured Bacteroidales bacterium
ATCATCAGCCGCCAGGCGTCAATGGCGCCCGTACCCATCTGGTGATAGTAGGGAGCCATTTTGACGGCGGCATGGCCCTGGAGGTTCTTCTGGTCGGTGCTGGCGATGCGCTGGTCGATATCGTCGCAGGAAGCCAGCAGGATCTGTTTGAATTCATTCACGGAATACTTCTTGCCCAACTGTTTGGCATAGGAAAGGCCCAGGGCCACCACGCCGCTCATGTGCGGGCAGGCCATGGAAGTTCCCTGCATATAGCCATAGTCGCTGGAATAGAGTTCCGAGGGCAGGGTGGACAGAATCATGGACTTTTCTCCGACGCCGTGATAGTACTCTCCGCCGGGGGCCGATATGTTACATCCAGGGCCGTAGTTGGTATAGTAGGCCGGCAGATAGTCCGGGGCGAAGGAAGAGACGCTGATGATGTCGTAGAAAGCGCCGGGATAATGGGCGTAGTTGTGGGCCTCGTTTCCGGCGGCGAAAATGGCGATATTGCCGTCCAGCACCGGGTTGTTGCTGTTCTGGGCATCCTCGAAGTAGTGGATTACATCGATTTCGGCCGATCCTATCCGGGACATGTAGGCATTGTCCGAGGCAAAGGCCGATTTATAGCCAAATGAGCAGGAGATGACGGAGGCACCCATGTCGGCGGCATATTTGATGGCCCTGACCGTAGCCTCGATACCGCCGCTCCCGGAGTCCGTTCCGGAGAAAACCTGGCAGCTCATGATGCGGCAGCCGTCCCCTTTTCCGGAACCGCCGGCCACACCGGCCACGCCCTTTCCGTTGTTGTTGACGGCGGCGATGGTGCCGGCACAGTGGGTTCCGTGGCCCTTATCACCGTAAACCTCTCCGTCTATTACCGTCTGTTTGTCCCACGAGATAGGGCCGTTGGCCACAAAGTTGAACCCGTAAACATCATCGACATAGCCGTTTCCGTCATCGTCGATGCCGTTGCCGGCCACTTCGCCGGGATTGGTCCACATGTTGTCGCGGAGGTCGGGGTGGGACCACTTCACACCTTCGTCCACTACGGCTACGATGATATCGGGGTCTCCGCAGGTGAGCGTGCTCCAGACATCCTTGACGTTTACATCGGCCCCTTTGACGACCATGCTGGAGAATTCCTTGCTGCCCTGATTGTCATAGTGCCACTGGCTGGGGAACATGGGGTCGTTGAAACGGCTTTCCGCCTTGGCTTTGGTATAGAAGACTTCCTGGGCGGGGAACACCCTTTCGTCGGATTCCTTGTGGGCGATACAGGCATATTCCGCCAGGGCAACATGCTCGCTGGCGGCGATGGACGACAGGGTTCTCTCTAAGGAATGTCCTTCGGCCACATCCACGACAAACCAGCGGTCCAGGCCATATTTCCTTTCTACATTCTCTTTTCCGGGGAAGGACTGGAACAGTGGCCGAAAACCGGCGATTCCTTTTCCGGAAAGGCTTTCCAGCAGTTCGGGAGTGGGCGTTTCCTGCAGTTTGACCAGGAAGGAAGAACGGCTGTATTCCTGTCCCAGCTGAACCACTTTGGTTTCCGGGAAGGAGGATTCCTGAGATAGGAGCGTAGCAGGTTCCGGGAGGCGGCTGCAGGCGGCTCCGGAAATTACTAATACAAACAAACTCAGTAATTTACTTGTTTTCTTCATGCTTTTTAACGGGAAAAAGTCCGGCGGGGATAATCCGCCGGGCTTTAATGAATAATTGTGTAATAGAGAAGCGTTTAACGATAGTTTTTCACATTTGCGTTGATACGGCTTTCTTTTTCCACGAACTTGTATTCGGCGTTCTTCACCTCTACCTGAACGGGCTTGGGTTCACGCTCGAAAGTGACCTTGGGAAGTTTCAGGGAAGGAGCGGCTACGCCCTTTCCGGAGAAGTTCTTCTGGGCACTCTTTCTGACGGCAGGAGCGGAATTGCCCTCCTTGTCAAGGTTGAGCGTGATGGTGTAGGCATCATCCTTGTTGCCATAATACCAGGAACCGTTGTTGTAGCCCGCCATAGCCTTGAGGATGCTGCCGGCCGGGAAGGTGATCACGTTGCCTTCCATCTTGCCGAAGAGGATTCCGGCAGCCTCAGCGTTCTTCTTGACGACTTCGATGTCGTATCCTTTGTCCACGTACAGGCCGGCGTCAGAAGCCAGGAGGAAGTCTCCGTAACCCCAGTTGCAGCCGGTGTCGAAGGTCTCGAACCAGACATAGTCGGGGTCATCGGCATTGATGACCAGGCAGTAGTCCCTGCTGTCATCCCAGTCGCCGGGCTCGTTGTACGGGAAGGCTTCGCCGTATACATTCACCAGACGATAGCGGCCTGCGACATCCTGGCTGGCCTGCAGTTCTACCGTGTAGGTGACAGGGTCGGCTTGGAACCACGTTCCGAAGAAACTGTCGGTCCAGTCAACGGTACCCACGGTTTCCCAAACCTCGGGGCTCGGGGTTGTCTGGAAGAAGTCGTAGATGGTGGTGTCCATGACACCGTTGGTAGCCCAAACCACTACGCAGTAGGCCGTGCCGGGAGCCAGACCGGAAACCACATCGTAGTAACCGCCTTCCTGGCCGATGGCTTCGATGGCATAATCAGGGAGCTGGTATGCACCGCTTTCGTCATATTTGACAGCCTCGAGGGCGGCGGCGTTGACCTTGTTGGCCGGGAAGATGCCCACGTGGGCGTCTTCGATGCCCTTGCCGCCGATACCGAATGCGAAGGAATCATACTCGGTGAAGCTGGTGTAGCGGGCCGGGGTGGGCTCTGTGAAGAGGCTGATATTCACCTGATTCTCTTCCACGTCTTCTGCGCAGATATGGTTGACGGTGATGTAGCCGACATTCTGGACGGCGCCGTTTTTGTCGTAAGCGACCAGGACAACCGTGTATTCTCCGCTCTTTTCGGGAGCGATGGCGAGAGCGCCATAATTCTTGCCGGTCTCTTCGTTGTATTCGAAGGCGTCATAGGTTTCGGAAGCGTCCTCTCCGGCTTCGATGGCCGTAGCGCGGGCCTCTACCTGAACGGCGTTGAGGGAGCCTTCATAGACGGCATATTTGAGGGAGACGATGTCCACGCCGGTTTCCATATAGACAGGCGTGTAACCGCCCTCGGTGAAGTCCGTCTTCAGCGTCATGTCAAAATCCACGCGGGTGAAGCCTTCGGCAATGCCGATGGTGTCGTATTTGTCGCTGGGCTGCCAGCCGGAAGATTCTTCGTTGGTGTAGGCGAAGACGCCAAAGTAGAACCCGCCGTTGCCATCGTAGTAGCTGGTGGTGAAGTTGTCCTTGAGGGCGTTGGACATCCAGTCGTAATTGCTTCCCCAGAAGTTGCGGGCGCAGATTTCGTCGCCGCCGTAAATCATTCCGAGGGAACTGTGGACATAACCGGTGGGCTGGAACGGAAGCATGATGAGCGTGGCGCCTTCGACAGACGGGTGCTCCACTTTCGGGTACCAGACAAAGGTCCACTCGTAGTCTTCACCGTATCCCCAGAAACCGGGATTGTCGTTCTCCTCACCATTGACAATGTGTTTCACGGTTTCCGTGAAGCAGGTGCGGACGCCGTCCACCTCATAGTACTTGATGTAACCGTAGGCGGTTTCTCCCCACCAGGACTGGTCGAACTGGATAAGGGCCTTTTCATTGGTAACGGGATTGAGGAAGTACTGCCACTGCACGCGCATGACGGAAAAGTCGATGGAGGGGTTGGCGGCGGAATAGGTGGAAGCATACTGGGGATCCGTGATGCGGAGGTTCAGGTCGTACTGCGTTCCTTCCTGGGCATCGGGGAATTTTACGGTAAGGGAAGCTTCCTTCTGCCCGTCGGCAAAGGAGAGGGTTCCCACCTGGAAGATATTGTCCTCGGAGGCAGTCACGGTTACGGGAACGGTGATGTCGCCGGTGGTTACCTTACGGGCAACGGTAAAATTGACAACCGGTTCCTGGGAGGGGTCGTAGGTATGGGAGCCTGCCGCTTCCTGGGAAGGGAAATATACCCCGTAGCATCCGGCAAGGTCGGGCTCGCCGGCTTCGTGGGGAGCCTGTTCTTTCTTACAGGAGACCACGGAGAGGGCTGCGAGGGCAGCAACTGTGAAAATATAGAAAATCTTTTTCATATGGCTTTCGGATTAAATTAGTCGGTGACACCGTCGCGGAGTTCTCCGTTCTGTTCGATGACGGGGATTTTTCCGTCGGTATTGTCAACGATACCGTAGTTGGTATTCATTTCATCCTGAGGGAAACGCATGAGCATCCAACCGTCGTTGGCGGCAATATTGAAGCGGAAGTTTCCGGGCCAGTTGCTGGCCTTTCCGTTTTGGAAACGCACGAGCGGTTTGTTCAGGCGCTTGGTGTCAAGCACGCCGAAACCTTCGCCCCAGAGTTCCACGCGGCGCTGGAACCAGATTTCATCGGAGAGGCTGCGGCCACTGGCGACAGCGCTGTAGGAAGGATCGCGGTAGGTCTGCACGAAGCTTTCGAGAATCTCGCGGGCTTTGGCTTCCTGGCCGCTCTTGGCATATCCTTCGGCCTGGATGAGGATCATCTCTTCCACGCGCATCAGCGGGTAGTCTTCCTCGTTGGCGGTGGTGCCGATGGGGTTGCAGCCGAACTTGACGTTGGTGTACGGCGGCATGGGTTCCTTTACGTCGGGGATGGTCTCGGTCGCAATCTGCTGGCCTTTGAGGCTGTCCCAGGTGAGGCCTTCCAGCAGCGGGGAATACAGGTTCTCGTCCAGCCACCAGCCCTTGCGGACGTCGGTTGCAGGAATCTTGTCATAGAGGAGGTTGTTCATCTGCACATAGCAGGCGGCACCGGCGGTGTAACCCCAGGCCGAGAAAGAACTGAGCCAGGAAGAGCAGGTGGCATAGCGGAATACCATGGCCATATCGGCGGTCATGTCATATCCCCACATCCAGTTGTGCTCGTTGATGTCCATGAAAGCGGGTTTGCTGACCTCGGCGATGGAGGCGGGTTCGTAACCGGCAGCGGCCTTCTCGGCATCGGCGGCGGCTTCGGCCCACTTGTTCATGTACAGGTTGGCGCGGGCGCGGAGGCCGTAGGCTACCTGCTGGTCGATGTACATCTTGGAAGTGCGGGAGGCACCCTCAAGGTGTTCCACGGCGTAGTCGAGGTCTTCCATGATGAGTTTGTACACCTCTTCCACGGTTGCGCGGGGATTGTTGGTGAAGTCTTCGGTGTTCTCCGTTACGATGGGAACGCAGGGCTTGTCGGCAGCGCCGGCGGCATAACCGAACTGGAAGGCGGGAGCCAGGAACATGTAGGACCATGCGCGGATGGCGCGGGCCTGTGCTATCATATTGATGATGAGGGGGTCTTCCACATTTTCGGGATAACCGGCCAGGAAATCGTTCACGGCAGCAATCTCACGGTAGGGAGTTGCATAGCGGATGTACGGGTTGGCATAGGAAGGGGTGCGGGAGGTGTATTCGCCGCACACGGAGAACCAGTTGTAACCGGAGTCCGGGAGGATGGCGTCGGAACCTTCATAATCGTTGGACAGGCACATGGCGATGAAGGCGAAGTCGTCGGCACGGGGTGAAGTGCGGTTGAAGGTACTGTTGGGCTGGCCGATGGCGGAGAACAGGCCGTTGAAGGAGGCGGCGCCGCGTTCGGGGATGAGCACGTTGGTTTCCTGAACCTGGGCGGCAAGGAGGGATCCGCCTTCCGGCTGAAGATCCAGGTCCTTCTCGCAGGAGGTAAAGGCAAGTGCAGCCAGAACTACTACAGGAATATATTTAGCTGTTTTCATACTTGTCCGGATTTAAAATTAGAAGGTAATGTTGATACCACCGGTAATGTTTCTCATGGCGGAATAGTTGCCGCTGTTAAGACCGGAACCGGAAGTGTAGGAACCGAGACCTACGCTGAAACGGGGATCCACACCCTGGCGGGCACTGAACACGGCCAGGTTTTCACCGGCGACGTAGATGCGGAGGTTTTCGATATGAGCCTTTCTGGTCCATTTGGCCGGGAAGGTGTATCCCAGCGTAATATTGTTGACGCTCAGGTAGTTGGAGCTTACGAGGAAGCGGTCAACAGGGGACTGGCCCACGGAGGAGTCGCCGTCCAGACGGGGAACGTCGGTGACGTCACCGGGCTTGGTCCAGGCCTTGAGGATATCCTTGTGCCAGGCCTGACCGGCAGCAGACTGGGTGTGCATGAGGGCCTGGTAGGTACCGTCGTAGTATCGGCCGCCCAGCTGATAGGAGAACTGGACGCTGAAGTCGATGCCGTAAGCGTTGAGGGAGGTGCCGAAACCGCCGTACACTTTGGGAAGGACGGAGCCGCACTCGTACTTGGTAAGGGCGGAGGAGAAGGCATCGGTGGTAATGGTGGTCACCGTACCGTCTTCTTCGGTCTTGTCCGTATAGTAGAGGGCTTTACCGGTCTCGGGATCTACGCCGGCGTATTTGTACATGTAGGCCTCGTACAGGGAGCCGCCCACCTTATAGATAGCGTTGCTGTACTTGATGCCTTCTTCGGACACGCTGGGATCCAGTTCCAGGATCTTGTTCTTGTAGTGGCTCAGGTTGGCGTTCCAGCTCCAGTTCACGTTCTTGGTGCGGATGATGGCACCGTCCAGGGTGACTTCGAAGCCGGTGTTGCTGATGGAGCCGATGTTGGTGGGAATCACGCCGGTAGGGTTACCGGAGGAAAGCGGAACGTCCTTGGAATAGAGGAGGTCCTTGGTGATGCGGGAGAAGCCTTCGATGGTACCGTTAAGGTAACCGCCAAAGAGTTCGAAGTCGATACCGCCGTTGAAGGACTTGGAAGTTTCCCAGGTGAGGTTTTCGTTACCCTTGTAGGTAAGGCGGATGGAGTACTGTCCGGTGGTCTCGTTGTAAGAGGTGGAGTACTGGTCGGAATACGGGAAGAGGGAACCGAGGCTGTCGTTACCCTGGCTGCCGTAGCTGGCCTTCAGTTTGAGAAGGTCCACCCAGCTGGCGTTGAACCAAGGTTCCTTGCTGATGAGCCAGGCGGCGCCGGCGCTCCAGAAGTTACCCCAGCGGTGACCGGGTGCAAAACGGGAGGATGCGTCGCGGCGGTAGGAGGCCGATACGAAGATGGTGTTGTTGAAGTCGTACTGTGCTCGGCCCAGGAAGCCCTGGGTGAGGTAGGAGCTGGTGGAGGAACTGGTGTCCTTGGACTTGGTTCCCTTGGCGTTGTTGAGTTCGCCGATGAGCGGGTCGAACAGGTGGTCGTTCTCTCCGGAGAGTCCCTGCGTGATGTAGCTGTAGCGTTCGTAACCGGCGAGGACCTCCAGATGGTGGAGCGTGTTGCCGAAGTCCGTACGGTAGTTGGCCAGGAACTGGTTGTTGATGGACATGAAGCGGGAACTGCTCACATAGGCATAACCATCCGTGGAAGAGGCGGAAGCGAACACGCTGGAGAGGCTCTTGTAACGGGTCTGGTCGTTGGTGACACCGATGTTGGCGGTGAGGGTGAGGTCCTTGATGGGGTTGATTACCACGCCCCATTTGCCCACGAGGACGTCTCCGTACTGCTGGACGCTGTCGTACTCGTTGTCACGGACGGCGTTGCCCACGGCGAACGGGCGCTTCTGGTTGGTGTTGTTGGAGTCGTAGAGGATTCGGCCGTTGTCTTTTACGATGTAGGGCTGTCCTACGGGGTTGCCGGATTCATCCACGTCCATGGTGCGGACATACAGCGGGTAGATGGGACCCATGTTGTTCACGATGTAGAAGATATTGCCCGAGGAACCGAAACCGGTGCTGTAGGAAGCCACCTGGGAGTCGGAGTGGGAATAGCTCATGTTGGTGACGAAGCGCAGCCATTTCTTGGCCTGATATTCGGCGTTGATACGGCCGGTATAGCGCTGATAGCGGGAGTTGCTCACCACGCCGCCGTCATTGAGGTAACCGGCGCTGGCGTAGTAGTTGAAACGGTCGCTGGAACCGCTCACAGCGGCATTGTATTCCTGACGGATGCTGTTGTGATAGGCTTCGTTGTACCAGTCATCGGGCGTGTAGTAATACTTTCCGTCCCAGTAGCCGAGTTTGGCATTGGGGTTGATCTTGAAGTTGGTGCCGATGAGCTTTTCCCCTTCGGGGAGGGTGTAGATCTGATAACCCAGACCGCCGGCGTTCTGGTTGTAGAGGTTGGCGTCGGCATAGGCGTAGCTCTGTCCCTCGTTGTGACCGGCATAGTAGTAACTGTTGTACAGTTGACGGTAGTGGGTTTCGTAGTACTGGGCGGGGTCGGTGATGACGTCGTACTGCGGGATGAGGCGGGAGTTCACACCCACGCGGGCCTCAAAGCGCACCTGTGCGTCTCCGCTCTTGCCCTTCTTGGTGGTGATGATGATGACGCCGTTGGCGCCGCGGTGGCCGTAGATGGCGCTGGCGGCAGCGTCCTTCAGGACGGACATGGATTCGACATCCTGCGGGTTGATATCGGAAATGGAACCATCGTAAGGAACACCGTCCACTACGTACAGAGGAGCATTGGAGGCGCTCATGGAGCCGAAACCGCGGATGCGGATGGAGGCGCCGTTGCTGGTGGGGTCGCCGCTGGAGGAAATGACCTGGACACCGGGGGTGGTGCCGGCCAGGGCGCTGGTGACGTTGGTGGAAATCTTCTTCTGGATGGATTCCGCATCCACCACGGCGGCCGAGCCCGTGAAGGAACTCTTGGTGGCCGTACCGTAGGCTACCACGATGGTTTCGTCCAGGACGGTGGTGTCCAGCGGAAGGACTATCTCCAGCGTGGTCTTTCCCT
>CAMNGM010000068.1 GCA_946538425.1 uncultured Bacteroidales bacterium
ATTCACGAACCACCAGGAGGCCGAACTGGGCTTGACCTTCGTCCGGCTCCTGAACAGCCTGGGCTATCGCGTGGAGATTCCCCGGCACGTTGAAAGCGGACGCGCCGCCATCTCCAAGGGCTGCCTGCGGCTCGCGCGGAAGTTTGCCGTGAAGAATGTTTCCCTGCTAAAGGATATCGTTTCGGCGGAAACGCCCCTTTTGGGCATCGAACCTTCCTGCATCCTGTCTTTCCGGGACGAGTATCCCGACCTGGTCCCGCAGGAAATGCGTCCTGAAGCGCAGTCTCTTGGCCGTAACTGCCTGCTGTTCGACGAGTTCCTGGTCCGGGAATTCCGGGCGGGCCGCATCGGCAAGGACGCTTTCCGTGAGGTCCGGGCCGATATCTGGCTCCACGGGCACTGTCACCAGAAGTCCCTTGTGGGCGTCGGAAAGTCGGCGGAGATGCTCCGGATGATTCCCGGGGTGACGGTCCACGTGATCCCGAGCGGCTGCTGCGGCATGGCCGGTTCCTTCGGCTACGAGAAGGAGCATTACGCGACCTCGATGGCTATCGGCGAGATGGTTCTCTTCCCGGCGGTCCGGCAGGCTGGTCCGGGCGCCATCGTCGCCGCGCCGGGCACTTCCTGCCGCCAGCAGATTCTGGACGGGACCGGCATCCGCGCCCTTCATCCGGTCGCGGTTTTGTACGATTGCCTGAAATGAATGCCTCTTTGTATTCCCGACGAATTGATGTATCTTTGAGAAGATGAAACGCTACTGCCAGACCCTCGAGCTCCGCAACGATCCGGAGTTGATTGAAAAGTACTGCGAGGCCCACGCCCACGTATGGCCCGAAATCCAGGCCGGCATCCGCGAAGTCGGCATTCTGGATATGCAGATCTACCGCCTGGACACCCGCCTCTTTATGATTATGGACACGGTCGACGATTTCGACTTCGTCTCCGACAACGCCCGCCTCGCCACCCTCCCGCGCCAGGCCGAGTGGGAAGCCTACGTAGCCCGGTTCCAAGGCTGCGACCCCGCCGCCCCCAGCACCGCCAAATGGCAGCTGATGGAAAAGATTTTCGAGCTGGAGAAGCCTTGAGCCCTGTAGATGCTTTTCATCGTTGCAACGCCCGTTATCCAGTCGAGGTTTTGCACGATTGTCTGAAATATTTGCTATCTTTATACCCCGAAAGAACTTGCAAACTATGATCATCCGTGTTTTCAAGCTGACGGAGGCGTCGGCGAAGTATTTGGGCAATCTTCCCAGGGAGGATGCCGTCCTGGTCGTGAAGTCGGAGCACAAGGTGCGCCAGATGTTCATCGACGCGCTGGAACAGGCGATCTATGAGCGGGCCGACACCAAGCCGGCGTTCGACGCCATCGGCGTGTATTTCAAGGGGATGGTGCCCGGAGACGCGGCCTTCGGGGCGCAGGTCGACGCGGAGCTGGAGAATCTGCGGCATTATGTCGACGAGGGGCTGGTGTACCGTCCGGCCTTCGAGACCATCCGGGACTATGTGCTGGCCAAGTGCGCGCGCCTGTGCGCCAAGACGGTCCACGCGGCCGTGGGCGGCACGTTCGTGGACGGGGCCGAGGTGATGGTGTGCGAGGAGGAGCACGGCGCTTTCCGGGCCGATTGGGTCACGTCGATGGAACGCTTCCGCTCCCGCACGGCCGCTCCGGGCCTGTATGTCGTCTCCAGCGGCTATGGGCACACTTCCGCGGGCTTCACGATCCGCCTGGGCCGCCGCGGCGAGGATATGATGGCCCTGACCATCGCCGCCGAGTATGGCGTCCCCGCCGAGTTCTTCGTCGTCGACGACCCCATCCTGTCCATCCCGGCGCTCACCTATGAGGAGGCCGCCGTCTTCTGCTCGGTTGCCGACGGGGTCCTTGCCCCTGCGGCGCTGCTGCCTATGATGAAAGCGGACCTGCCGGTCTATGTCATCGACGTGGCCGACCCTTCCCGCCGCACGTCCGTCACCGGGACGAAGCCCGTTTCCGAACAGGCGATCACGGGGTATGTGGTGGAGGATGGTTTTGCGCTGATCAATGTCCGCGGCACCGGCCTGGTCGGCCGGGTGGGCGTCTCCTCGTCCATCTTCGGCGCGCTGGCGCGGGGCGGCGTGAACATCCGCTTCATTTCCCAGCCGTCCTCCGAATTCTGCATCACGGTGGCTGTCGCGGCCGAGGACCTTCCCGCCGCCCGCGCCGCCCTGTCCGCGCTGTACGGCGACGGCCAGGTCGCGCTGGACGATGCCGTGGACGTCGTGGAGGACGTCTGCCTCTTCTCCGTATGCGGCAACGGGATGAAGAACGTCCCCGGCACCTCGGGCCGCCTGTATTCGGCCCTCGGCGCCTACGGCGTCAGCATCATCTCCGCCGCCCAGGGCGGTGACGAGCTCACGATCTCCTTCGTGATCCGCGCCTCCGACCGCGCCGCGGCCGAGGAAGCCCTCTCGATCCTGTAACTGATACGCTTGTGCATACGCAGGGGCGCACCGCGCGGTGCGCCCCTTTTTGTTTGTGAAAAATATTGACACGAAATTGTCAAGTGTTCAATTATTGTTTGAAAATTTTGTCAAGTCATATAAAAGCTCTAACTTTGTATCTATGGTAGATTACGAAATTATCAACAAAATCAAGGCTGCACTGGGCCGGAAAGGAATTTCTCAGCGGGAATTGGCCGACCGTATCGACAAGGACGAGACGGTGGTCAGCCGTTGGCTGGCCGGGAAAGTGGGCATCGGCGGGCAAAGTCTCAAGCAAATCGAGGCGGCGCTCGGCGTAAACTTGACAAAAGAAAGACAACATCCGATGAAGACGGCGCTGATCACGGGCGTGACGGGCCAGGACGGTTCGTACCTCTCGGAGTTCCTGCTCGAGAAAGGCTATGACGTGCACGGAATCATCCGCCGCAGTTCGGTGGACTTCCGCGAGCGCATCGCCCACCTGGAGGGCCAGCCGCATTTCCACCTGCATTATGCCGATATGGGCGACTCGATGAGCCTCGTCCAGGTCATCGGCAAGGTCCGCCCGGACGAGATCTACAATCTCGCGGCGCAGAGCCACGTCCAGGTGAGCTTCGACTCGCCGGAGTATACGGCGAACGTCGATGCGACCGGCGTCCTCCGCATCCTGGAGGCCGTGCGCCAGTGCGGACTCGCGGGCACCTGCCGGATCTACCAGGCATCCACCTCCGAACTGTACGGCAAGGTGGAGGAAGTGCCCCAGAATGAGAATACGCCGTTCCATCCCTACAGCCCTTACGCCGTCGCGAAGCTGTACGGTTTCTGGATTGTCAAGGAATACCGCGAGGCGTACGGGATGTACTGCTGCTCCGGCATCCTGTTCAACCACGAGTCCGAGCGCCGCGGCGAGACGTTCGTCACGCGCAAGATCACCCTGGCCGCCGCCCGCATCGCGCAGGGCAAGCAGGACAAGCTGTACCTCGGCAACCTGTCCAGCCTCCGCGACTGGGGCTACGCGAAGGATTATGTCGAATGTATGTGGCTCATCCTCCAGCAGAAGAAGGCCGAGGACTTCGTCATCGCCACAGGCGTCCAGCACAGCGTGCGGGATTTCTGCCGGCTGGCCTTCCATCACGCCGGCATCGAACTGGAGTTCGTGGGGGAGGGGGCCGACGAGAAAGGCGTCGACAAGGCCACCGGCCGCGTGCTGGTGGAGGTGAGTCCGGATTTCTACCGGCCCACGGACGTGGTGAACCTCTGGGGCGACCCGACCAAGGCCCGCGCGAAGCTGGGCTGGAATCCGCAGAAAACCACCTTCGAGCAGCTCGTGAAGCTGATGGTGGACCACGACATGGCGAAGGTCGCCGGCGAGGGGGCTGCGGAGAAGGTGCGGATGAACCTCGCGGAGTATCTGGAAAAGGGTATCGTGAAATAGATTTCTCGGCAAGCTCGAAATGACAAGGGTAGGCAAGCTCGAAATGACAAAGAAAGTATTCGTATCGGGGTGTTACGACCTGCTGCACAGCGGCCACGTGGAGTTTTTCCGGCAGGCGGCGCAGTTCGGCGACCTGTATGTGGGGATCGGCTCGGACGAGACCATCCTCCACTATAAGCATCACAAGACCATCTACAGCGAGGACGAGCGGCTGTTTATGGTGAAAGCGATCCGCTATGTCAAGGACGCCTACATCAACGCCGGCGACGGGGTGATGGACTTCGTCCCCACGCTGGACATCGTGAAGCCGGACGTCTTCGTGGTCAACGAGGACGGCGGGAACGAAGAGAAGCGCCGGTTGTGCGAGGAGCGGGGCATCGAGTACGTCGTGCTCCAGCGCACGCCGCAGGAGGGGCTGCAAGCCCGCTCCAGCACGGCGCTGAAGCTGACGCCCTGCCAGATTCCCACGCGCCTGGACCTAGCCGGCACGTGGATCGACCAGCCGTATGTGTCCTGCTTCGCCCCCGGATGGGCGATCACCATCTCGCTTGAGCCCACTTTCGAGGTGCGCGAGCGCTGCGGACTGTCCACGTCGACCCGGAACATGATCCGGAAGATCTGGCCGTTCCAGCTGCCGAACATGGACCCGGAGACCCTCGCGAAGCTCGTCTTCTGCTTCGAGAACGATCCGGAACGCTCCGACGGCATCGTCTCCGGGGCGCAGGATTCCATCGGCATCTGTATGCCGGGACTCGTGCGGCACTGGTACGACAACCGTTTCTGGCCGGACAGGATCGAGTCCTGCCACGACGAGGCCGTCCTGACCTGGCTGGAGGACCACCTGTGCATGGTCCCGATGTTCCCGCGCCGCCCGGGCTGCTCCGTGGTGGAGGGGAAAGACATCACCAAGCCCAAGGTGGAGGCGCTGGCGAAGGCCGCCGACGCCTGCTGGAACGCTATTCTCGCCCGTGACCTGGAAGGTTTCGCCGCCGCCTACAAGGCCTCCTTCGAAGCCCAGGTGGCGATGTTCCCGGCGATGGTCCAGCCGGGCGTGCCGGAGTATATCGACAAGTACGGTTCGATGGACGGCGTCCTGGCGTGGAAGATGCCCGGCGCCGGCGGCGGGGGCTATCTCGCCCTCGTCTGCGCCGACCGGGCCCATTTCCCGGAAGGCGCCGTCGAACTGCATATCAGAAGGAGGGGAACCTTATGATGGAGAAAAACGCGAAAATCTATGTGGCGGGCCACCGCGGGATGGTGGGCTCCGCCATTGTCCGGGAGCTGGAACGCCAGGGCTACACGAATATCGTCACCCGTACGCACAAGGAACTGGACCTCACCCGCCAGGCGGACGTGGAGGCTTTCTTTGCCGCCGAAAAGCCGGAATACGTGTTCCTGGCGGCGGCGAAGGTAGGCGGCATCGTCGCCAACCAGAGCGCCCTCGCGGACTTTATGTACGACAATATGATCCTGGAGATGAACGTCATCCACGCGGCCTGGGTCAATGGTTGCAAGAAGCTCGAATTCCTGGGCTCCAGCTGCATCTATCCGCGCCTTGCGCCCCAGCCGATGCCCGAAAGCTGCCTGCTGACCGGCGCGCTGGAGAAGACCAACGAGGCCTATGCGCTGGCGAAGATCTCCGGTCTCAAGTACTGCGAGTTCCTGAACCGCCAGTACGGGACGGACTACATTTCCGTGATGCCCACGAACCTGTACGGGCCCAATGACAACTACCATCCCGAGCACAGCCACGTGCTTCCGGCCCTGATCCGCCGCTTCCACGAGGCGAAGGTCGCGGGCCTCTCCGAGGTGACCTGCTGGGGCGACGGCTCCCCGCTGCGCGAGTTCCTCTATGTCGACGACCTCGCGAACCTGTGCGTCTTCCTGATGAACAACTACAGCGGGAACGAGACCGTCAATGCGGGCACCGGCAAGGAGCTTACCATCAAGGAACTCACCGAACTCGTGGCGAGGGTCGTCGGCTACGAAGGCGCGATCAAGTGGGATACCACCCGTCCGAACGGCACTCCCCGCAAGCTCCTGGACGTGTCCAAGGCCGCCGCGCTCGGATGGACCTACAAGACCGAACTCGAGGACGGCATCCGCCTCGCTTACAAGGACTTCCTGTCCAATCCCGTCCGTGCAGAGCGATAGCATTTTTTTGCTATCTTTGCACTTATGTTCAAGACCATACTCAAGCAAGTCAGGCAGTACAGGGCCGCCGCCCTGCTGACTCCGTTGTGGACGACCCTGGAGGTGATCATGGGCGTGCTGATCCCGTATGTGACGGCGTCCATCATCGACAAGGGCATCGGCGCGGGAAGTCTCCCGGACGTGTACCGGTACGGGGCGATGATGATCGGCATCGCCTGCCTGAGCCTCCTGTTCGGCATCCTCGCCGGCCGTTTCGCCGCCTACAGCAGCACGGGCCTCGCGGCGAACCTGCGTCTGGCGATGTATGAGAACATCCAGCGCTTCTCGTTCTCCGACATCGACAAGTTCTCCACGGCCGGACTCGTCACGCGGATGACCACGGACGTGTCCAGCATCCAGGGCGCTTTCCAGATGCTGCTCCGGGTTTCGTTCCGCGCGCCGTTGAATATGGTCTCGGCCTTGGGAATGTGCTTCCTGATCCATAAGAAGCTGAGCATCATCTTCCTGGTTGCGATGGTGGTGCTGAGCGTCTTCCTCGCGTTCTTGATTACGCGCGCGGCCCGGCTGTTCAAGCGGATCCTCCTGCAGGTGGACGCCCTGAACGGGGTCGTGCAGGAGAATGTCGACGCCATCCGCGTGGTGAAGGCCTTCGTCCGGGAGGACCACGAGATGTCCAAGTTCGACAAGGCCGCCCTCGGGCTTTACACGATGAATGTGAAGGCGGAGACGCTGATGGCCCTGAACGGTCCCGTGATGAACCTCATCGTCAACGCCTGCATCATCGCCCTGAGCTGGTGGGGGGCGCATTTCATCGTGGAGGGGAGCCTGACCACCGGTGAGCTGACCTCGCTGTTCAGCTACATCATGACGGTCCTCACCTCGCTGATGATGCTGTCGATGATCTTCGTCCAGCTCACCCAGAGCGCGGCCAGCGCGGCCCGCATCGCCGAGGTGATCGACGAGCGCCCCGATATGGCCGATCCCGCCGACCCGGTGACCGAAGTCCCGGACGGCCGCATCGACTTCAACCACGTCTACTTCTCCTACAAGCAGGGCGGCGACTACGCCCTGGAAGACATCGACCTGCACATCCGCGCCGGCGAGACCATCGGCGTCATCGGCGGCACCGGCAGCGGAAAGTCCTCGCTCGTGAACCTGATGGCCCGCCTGTACGACGTGTCCGAAGGGTCCGTGGAGGTAGGCGGCATCGATGTCCGGAAATACGCGATGCAGGCCCTCCGCGACGAGGTCGCGATGGTCCTGCAGAAGAGCACCCTTTTCTCGGGGACGATCCTGGAAAATCTCCGCTGGGGCAAGGAGGACGCCACCCTGGAGGAATGCCGGGAGGCGTGCCGGCAGGCCTGCGCGGACGAGTTCATCCAGGGGTTCCCCGAGCAGTATGACACGGTCATCGACCAGGGCGGCACCAATGTCTCCGGCGGCCAGCGGCAGCGCCTGTGCATCGCCCGGGCCCTGCTGAAGCATCCGAAAGTGCTGGTGCTGGACGACTCCACCTCGGCGGTGGACACGGCGACCGACGCCGCGATCCGCGCCACCTTCAACGCCCGCATCCCGGGCACGACGAAGGTGATCATCTCCCAGCGCATCCTCTCCATCCAGGAGGCCGACCGCATCGTGGTGATGGACAACGGCCGTGTGGCCGCGTTCGACACGCACGAGAACCTCCTGCGCACCTGTGACATCTATTCCGAAATCTACGAAATGCAGACGAGCGGCGGCTCGGGCGATTTCGACGAACCCAAAGCCTAGTTATGCCACCCGGATTCAACCGAAACCCTGGACAGGACCGCGGGCCGCGGGCCGGCGCCACCCTCAGGGACCTCAAGAAAGATTCGACGGTATTCCGTCTGTTCAAGTTCATCTTCAAGAACTACAAGGTGAATTTCGTGGTGGTGACCCTGTGCATCATCGTGTCGTCCGTCACCTCGCTCGCGTCCTCCCTGTTCACCCGGACCCTCATCGACGACTACATCACGCCGATGACGGCCGCCGCCGCGCCGGATTATGCGCCGCTCGCCGTCGCCCTCGTGAAACTGGGTGCGGTCATCCTCGTGGGCATCATCGCCGGCTACGTGCAGTCGCTCATCATGATCCACGTGGGGCAGGGGACGATGCTCCGCCTCCGCAAGGACCTGTTCTCCCATATGGAGACGCTCCCGCTCAAGTACTTCGACAACCACGCGCACGGGGACATCATGTCCGTGTACACCAACGATGTGGACACCCTCCGGCAGGTGATCGGGAACAGCGTCCCGAGCCTGTTCAAGTCGGTGGTGACCATCCTCGCGACGTTCGTGAGCATGCTGGCGCTGAGCCTGCCGCTCACGGTGGTGGCCGTGGCGATGGCTTTCCTGATGTACAAGGTGACGACGGGCCTGGGAAAAGTGTCGCGGAAGTATTTCGTGGAGCGGCAGCGGAACCTGGGCCGTGTGAACGGATTCATCGAGGAAATGGTCTCCGGGCAGAAGGTCGTGAAAGTCTACTGCCACGAGAAGAAGGCCCTGGACGATTTCGCCGCCCTGAACGAGGAACTTCGCGCGAGCGTGTACAACGCCAACAAGATCGGCAACATCATCATGCCGATCAACTCCAACATCGGCAACTTCATGTATGTGCTGCTGGCCATCGTGGGCTCCGTCATCGCCCTGG
>CAMNGM010000069.1 GCA_946538425.1 uncultured Bacteroidales bacterium
CGCGACTGGGTGAAGCATCCCAAGAGCAACGGCTACGAGGCCCTGCACTGCACCCTGCTCAGCCCCTCCGGCATCTGGGTGGAAGTCCAGATCCGCACCCGGCGGATGGACGACATCGCCGAGAAGGGCATCGCGGCCCACTGGACCTACAAGCAGAACGGCTACGTGAGCGAGAACGACAGCGAGATGGACCTCTGGCTGGAACGGATCAAGGAGGTGCTGGTGAATCCGGACGTGAACGCCCTGGAACTGCTGGACATCATCCACAACGACCTCACGAGCACGGAAATCTACGTGTTCACCCCGCGGGGCGAGCAGCGCACCATCGAGAAAGGCGCGACGGTGCTGGACTTCGCCTACCTGATCCATACCGAGGTGGGCAACAAGGCCATCGCCGCCAAGGTCAACCAGCGGCTGGTCGCCCTGAACCACGTGGTCAAGACCGGCGACCAGGTGGAGATCATCACGGCCAGCGAGGAGCACCCCAAGCGGGAATGGCTCCAGTTCCTCAAGACGCGGAAGGCCCGGGGGTTGGTGATGGACTATTTCCGGAACGAGCGGAAGCAGACGGTCGACTATGGCCGGCAGCTCCTGGAAGAGCAGGTGAAGCTGCACGGCGCCAATCTCGACGAGGCGATGGTCCAACGCATCGAGGCGGCCTACGGGGCCCCGGACCGCGAGGAGTTCTTCTACAGGATCGGCATCGGCGCCCTCAAGCTGGACAACCTCGCCGACGTCCTGAAGTCCCGCCAGCGCTATTCCCTCCTCCGCCGGATCTTCTCCTCCCAGAAGGAGAAGCCCAAGGAACAGGAGGAGTACATCATCGGCGGCAGGGGCGACGACGGACGCCAGTTCGTCATCGCGACCTGCTGCAACCCGATTCCCGGCGACGCCGTCGTGGGCATCAAGTCGCCTGACGGCCGGATCACGGTCCACAAGAAATCCTGTCCGGTCGCCGAGGAGATCGCCGCCACGCACGGCGACTGGGTGGTCGTCCCCAAGTGGCTGGAGGTGGCCGAGTCGAAAGCGTTCCTGGTACGGATTTCGCTGAAGGGACTGGACCGGATGG
Organism: uncultured Bacteroidales bacterium; assembly: GCA_946538425.1. Lineage (GTDB taxonomy): Bacteria > Bacteroidota > Bacteroidia > Bacteroidales > UBA932 > Cryptobacteroides. Next base: position 1,070 of record CAMNGM010000069.1, read on the forward strand.
GCCTGTTGAACGAGATCTCCCGCTTCCTGTCCCTGGTGATGGGCGCCAATATGCGGCGGCTGAACCTCAGCGCGGACAAGGGCATCTTCGAAGGCTATATCGACCTGTACGTGAACAGCAAGGACGTGCTGGAAAAGATCCTCAAGAAGCTCACCACCATCGAGGGCATCGAGACGGTGTCCCGCATCGACCTGTAATGAAATGAATATGAAGCGATTGTCCAAATATCTCCCGCTCATCCCGGCCGCCCTGGTCCTCGGGGCGATGATGTTCCCGTCGGGGTGCGCGAACACCACCACCCCGCCGACCGGCGGACCGAAGGACACCATTCCGCCGGTGCTCGTGAAGACGTATCCGCTCCCAGGAGCGGTGAACGTGCCCACGCACAAGACCCAGCTCAAGTTCACCTTCGACGAGTACGTGGTGGTCAAGGATGCCAACAACATCTTCCTCTCTCCCCCGCTGGAGAAGAAGCCCAAGTACCGGATGTCCGGGAAGACGCTCATCGTCTATTTCGAGTCCGACCTGGACACCAACCGGACCTATACCCTGGACCTGACCGGCGCCATCGGCGACAACAACGAGGGGAATATGTACGAAGGGTTCACCCTCGTGTTCTCCACGGGCGCGCAGATCGACTCGATGTGTATGACGGGAATCGTCCAGGACTGCAACACCCTGATGCCCATCAAGGGCGCGACGGTGCTCCTGTACAAGGACCACGCCGATTCCGCCATCTTCCTGCACCGTCCGGACGCGGCCGCCAAGACCGACGACTGGGGTTTCTTCAGCATCCGCAACATCCAGGACACGACGTACCGGGTGTACGCCTTGAAGGACGCGAACAACAACAACATCTACGAGCCCGACCAGGAGAGCGTCGCCTTCCTGGACGAGCCGTACCGCCCCAAGACCGTCATCAACGACTCGCTGTACGAGTTCAAGAAGTTCAATATGAAGGATACGGCGCTGTGCCTGGCGCGGAAGCAGGACGTGGAACTGAACATCTTCCGCGAGAAGCCTTCCAAGCAGTTCATCGTCAAGAAAGAGCGCGTGGGGCTCCGGACGGCATACCTGACCTTCATGGCGCCGGGCGCCAAGGTGAACTCCCTGAAATTCAAGGGACTGCCCAAGGAGAAGCTCATCTCCCAGTTCAACCCGCAGCTGGACAGCCTGGAACTGTGGGTGAACGACCAGCGGAAAATGCCCGACACCCTGTTCCTGCAGATCAACTACGACAAGACGGACACCCTGGGGAACCTCGTCCCGACGGACGAGGAAGTGAAGCTCGCCCTGGACAAGAAGATGCGGGCGGAACTCCAGAAGAGTTCCCAGCGGGACATCAAGCACGAGGACACCATCGCCGTCTTCAAGGGCGCGGTGGACCCGACGACCGTGGAGCAGTACGGCTTCTCCGTGGAGTTCAAGTATCCGCTCATCCAGGACGCGTGGGATTCGCTGGTCTTCCGCTCCGTGAATCCGCGCCAGCAGGAAAAGATCGAGAAATACACCGTGACGAAGGATCCGCACAACCTGCGGCGCTTCACGATCATGCCGCGGGAGAAGCTGATGGACGGTTACGACTATTTCCTGAAGATCCCCCACCGGAAATTCCGCGACGTGAACGGCTACTACAATGACAGCACGGAGTTGAAGGTGACCCTGCCCAAGGACGAGAAGCTGAGCTCCATCTCGCTCGAGATGACCCGCGTCAAGAACCGCTACATCGTGGACCTGCTCAGCGAAAAGCGCGACAAGGTCATCCGAAGCTTCACCGTGGATGCGGACCAGACGGTCCATTTCCCGTACGTGGCGGCCGGCAAGTACTGCCTCCGCATCACGGAGGACCGCAACAAGAACGGCCTGGTGGACACGGGAAGCATCCTGGAGCACCGGCAGCCGGAGAAGGTGATGTTCTTCAAGATCAAGGACCAGTTCCTGCTGGAGATCCCCGAGCGGACGGAATACACCCAGAAAATCGATATGGAGGAACTGTTCAAATGAGAAAGGCCGTATTACCCGTCTTGCTGTTCCTTTCCCTGGCCGCGCTGCCGCTCTCCGCGCAGGACGGCAGGAAGAAGAAGGCCATCGACCTCGAGCAGGAGTTCTTCCAGCTTCCGGATTCCGTCACCAACGAGTATCTGGACAACACCCCCCTGCCCCAAAAGGCACGGATCAACGATTACTGGATTGTGGGCGTCCACGGCGGCGTTTCCCTCCAGTACGGATACTTCAACCCGCCCCGCCAGACCCGCTTCCATCCCAACCTGCCGGTCTGGGGCGTCTCCATCACCCGTTTCGCGACGATGATGAACACGTTCCCGAACCTGGGAATGGAGGTGGGCTTCCAGCACAATTATGAGGGCTATCATTTCAGGGAATACGAGGTGGAAGGGAACACCTACCGCCAGGACGTCGACGGCTACCACGAGGCTTATATGGAGGTCCCGGAGGTGTTCATCCTCACCCACGGCCACATCGATATGGGCCAATACGTGAAAATCAACCTCAAGGCGGGTATGTTCGGGGGCTACCGGATGAACATCACCCGCTTCCACGACCACACGTACCCCGTCGCTTTCGACCCCGACTATGCCAACGCGTTCAAGGATACGGACAACCGCTGGACCTACGGCGTGCAGGGCGGACTCGGACTGGGACTGATGCTGGATCCCATCGAGGTGCATCTGGGCGTGCAGGTCAAATGGGGCTGGTCCTCCTTCTACAAGCCGGACGTGGCCAGCCCGTACTACTACCGCTTCGCCTATCCGCTGGACGGCGCCGTCACGCTCGGCGTCTATTACCAGCTGACCAAGCGCCGGGGCCATACCCGTTCTGCTCTCCGCCGGCTGGCCCGCGAGTACCTGGAACAGGAAAAGCAACAAAAAGATCAATGATGATGGAAACACGCGTAGTCAAGGTGGGTGACGTCCTCATCGGAGGAGGCAACCCGATCGTCGTCCAGACGATGTGCAATACCCATACGTACGATGTCGAAGCGACCGTAGAGCAGACCCTGCGGCTGGCGAAGGCCGGCGCGCAGCTCGTGCGCATCACGGTTCCCGGCCTGCAGGACGTCCCGCACGTGCGGGAGATCAGGGACCGGGTGCGCGCCGCGGGCTGCAACGTCCCTTTGGTCGCCGACATCCATTTCTCTTCGGAAACGGCCATCGCCGTGGCTTCCGTCGTGGAAAAGGTCCGGATCAATCCGGGCAACTTCCACAAGGACCACGCCGAGGCCCGGCGCCAGTTCGCCCTGTTCCTCGCCGAGTGCAAGAAGTACGGGACGGCCATCCGCATCGGCCTGAACCACGGGTCGCTGGGGGCCTACATCGTCGAGAAATACGGGAATACGCCCCGGGCGATGGCGCTGGCCGCGATGGAGTGGGTCGAGATGTGTCTCGACGCGGAATTCTACCAGGTCGTCGTCTCGCTCAAGGCCAGCAACACCGTCGTGATGATCGAGGCCTACCGGGAACTCGCCCGGATGATGCAGGAACGCGGGGTCGTGTTCCCGCTCCACGTGGGCGTGACCGAGGCCGGCAACGGCGATTCCGGCCGCATCAAGTCCTGCGTCGCCATTTCCACCCTCCTCTCCGAGGGCATCGGCAATACCGTCCGCGTCTCCCTGACGGAAGACCCGGAGAACGAACTTCCCGTCGCGCAGTACCTGGCTGACCGGTACTCCCCGCAGATTCTCACGTCGGTCTCCGACCTCCTCAGAATGACAGATGATTGTCATTTCGAGCGGAGCGAAGCGGAGTCGAGAAATCTTTCCGAGCGCGACCGCACGATCCTCAAGGCCGCGTGCGACTACGGAAAGCCGCTGCTGGACCGCACCATCGACACGGTGTCGTTCCCGGATCTGGAGCCCGCTTTTGGCGCGTATCTGGCCGATGAACTCCTGCAGGCTTGCCGCCGGAAGTTCTATCGGCCCGAATACATCGCCTGCCCCGGCTGCGGCCGGACGATGTACAACCTGCAGGAAGCCTTCGAGGCCGTCAAGGCCCGGACCGGCCACCTGAAGGACGTGGTCATCGCCGTGATGGGCTGCATCGTGAACGGCCCCGGCGAAATGGCCGACGCCGACTGGGGCTACGTGGGCGAAGGCGGCGGCAAGGTGACCATCTACCGCGGCAAGGAGCCCGTCCTGCGGCACATCCCCGACAGCGAGGCTGTCGACAAACTGGTTGAACTGATTGAATCCGAACAATGAAACGAACGATCCTGACCCTCCTGGCCACGCTCCTGTGCGCCCTTTCTTTCGCGCAGGAGAAGACCACCTACCTGGTCGTCCAGCGCGACACCTGCGACCTCTTTATGGACGTCTACGAGCCGGTCGACATCCCCGGCGACACGCTCGACCGGCCTACCATCCTGTTCGTCTTCGGCGGCGGGTTCATTACCGGCCGGCGGGACGACCCGTGGGTGATGCCCTGGTTTAAACTGCTGAACGAGAATGGCTACCGGGTGGTCTCCGTCGACTACCGCCTGGGCCTCAAGGGGGTCCGGATGCGGTTCGACCTGTTCCATCTCATCCAGAGCGCGAATTACACGAAGGCGGCCGTGGATATGGGCGTGGAGGACGTGTTCGCCTCCGTGCGCTATCTGGCGGACCATCCCGAGCTGGGCGTGGATATGGACAACATCGTCATTTCCGGCAGTTCCGCCGGGGCGATGATTTCCCTCTCCTGCGAGCTGGAGGCCTGCAACCGGACCGTCCGGGCGGAAATCCTCCCCGAGGGTTTCCATTTCGCCGGCGTGATGTCCTTCGCCGGCGCCATTATGTCGGACACCGGGAAGCCCGCCTACAAGCGCACACCGTGCCCGCAGCTGCTCATCCACGGCACCAAGGACGGCGCCGTCGCCTTCGGCAAGATGGGCTTCGGCCGATGGGGTATGTTCGGCAGCAGCTACCTCGTGGAAGAGGTCCTGCAGCCGAAGGGATACACCTACCAGTTCTACCGCTACGTGGACCACAGCCACGATATGGCCGCCAATATGCTGGCCAACTGGCCGGAAGAGAAACGGTTCCTGGAAGTGTCCGTGATGGGCGGGAAGCCGCTTGTCATCGATTGCACGGTGGATGACCCGACGATGCCGGTCTGGCAGTCGGTCTCCCTGGACGATATCTATTGATCGCTATTCCGGAAGGACGGCCAATACGGTCTCCACGGCCTTGACCTTGTCGCCGAGCTTCACTTTGATCTCGGCGTCGAGGGGCAGGAACATGTCGATGCGGGAACCGAACTTGATGACGCCGCACTGGTCGCCGCGGTTCTCCTGGTTGCCGGGCTCCGAGTAGCAGACGATCCGGCGGGCGAAAGTGCCCGCGATCTGCTTGAAGAAAACCTCCCCGTACTTGTTCCGGAGGCAGCTGGAGGAGTGCTCGTTCAGTTCGGAGGACTTGGGGTGGAAGGCCAGCAGGTACTTCCCGGGATGGTACTTGTAATAGGTCACTTTCCCGTTCACCGGCCAGAAGTTGCAGTGGACGTCGAAGAAGTCCATATACACGGAGATCTGGATGCAGTCCCGCTGCAGGTATTCCTTCTCGTACACCTTGTCCAGGATGACCACCTTGCCGTCCGCCACGGAGGTGACGAGACGGTCGTTCTCGTAGTCCGGGACGGTGCGCTTCGGCACCCGGAAGAACCAGGTGATGAAACACATGAAGACGACGAGGATGGCCGAGATCGGAATGGATATCCACGGGTTGTGGATGAAGCGCGCATTCAGCCAGATGAGGATGGCGCAGATGCACCAGGCGATGAGGATGGTCTCGTAGGAATCCTTGTCGATGCGGATGCTCCGGATGAGTCTTTTCATAGGGATGGGACTAAAGGAGGCCGATGATTACCAGGTAGATGACGCCGGCGGGGACGGCGAAGAGGGCGCTGTCGAAGCGGTCCATCATCCCGCCGTGGCCGGGAATGATGTTGCCGGAGTCCTTGATCTCGCACACCCGCTTCCACTGCGATTCGAACAGGTCGCCGAACACGCCGGCCACGTGCATGATGACGGAAAGGATGACCGCGTGGTACCAGGGATAGGTCCACAGGCCGGTCCAGTCCAGGATGAGGCCCGCCAGGACGGCAAAGGCGAGTCCGCCCCAGAAACCGGCCCAGGTCTTCTTGGGCGATACGCTCTCGAAGAGCTTCTTGCTGTACTTGCCGAGCAGCATCCCCGCGCAGTACGCGCCCACGTCGGACGCCCAGATGATGATGAAGAAGGCGAGCATCGGCCGGCCGTCGAAGTTGCCGGCCTGGTCGAAGACCACGAAATTCGAGAGGGTGAGCGGCACGGCGATGTACATCAGGCCGGTGTACAGGAAGGAGAAGAGCTTGAAATCGGCCTTGTCCTTCACCATCAGCGTGGACACCATCAGGACGAGCAGCAGGATGGCGCTGATGCCCACCAGCCGGATGTCCAGCCGGAAGGCCATCACGAAAAACAGGGTCAGGAACGCGCTGCAGCCCAGCAGGATGGCGAGGGCCCGCGTCCGCGGGAACAACTCCCCCATCGTCATCCGGTAGAACTCGTACAGCATCGTCACCATCATAAAGGTGAGGAGGGCGGCGTACAGGTACTTGTTCACGAGAAGGCCACCGATGACGATGGCCAGGAAACAGATTCCCGAGAGGGTTCTTTTGACCGTGTTATTCATTCCCTTCCGATTCGGGCACGGGCTGGTCCTCCTCCGCGGGTTTCACCTTGGGACCGAGGATCTGCTCGATGTCTTCCGCAAAGATAACTTCTTTTTCGAGAAGAAGCGCGCCCATCCGCATAAAACCTTCCTTGTGCTCCTCGATGAGGCGGTACGTCCGGTCGTGGACTTCCTGGACGATGGCCTTGACTTCCTCGTCCATCAGTTCGGCCGTCTTCTCGGAATAGGGCTTGGTGAGGTTGTAGCCGCGGGCGCCGGTGGAGTCGTAGAAGGAAAGGTTTCCGACCTTCTCGCTCATTCCGTAGTACTGGACCATGCTGTAGGCCATCCCGGTCATCCGTTCCAGGTCGTTCAGGGCGCCCGTGGACGGTTCCCCGTTCAGGATCTCCTCCGCGACGCGGCCGCCGATGAGGGCGCACATCCGGTCGATCATCACGCTGCGGGACCAGTTCTTCCTTTCCTCCGGGAGGTACCAGGTCAGGCCCAGGGCGTTGCCGCGCGGGATGATGCTCACCTTGAACACCGGATCCGCGTATGGAAGGAGCCAGCCCACGAGGGCGTGGCCCGCCTCGTGGTAGGCCGTCGTCCGCTTCTCCGCGGGCGACATAATGGTGTTGTTCTTGCGCTCCAGACCGCCGATGATGCGGTCCACGGCATCCAGGAAGTCCTGCTGGCTCACCGTCGCGTGGTTGCGGCGGGCGGCCGTCAGGGCGGCTTCGTTGCACACGTTCGCGATGTCGGCGCCGGAGAATCCCGGGGTATGCTTGGCCATGAACTCCACGTTGAAGTCCGGATCCACCTTGATGCCGCGCAGGTGCACCTGGAAAATCTCCTCGCGCTCCTTGAGCTCCGGCAGTTCGACGTGGATCTGCCGGTCGAAGCGGCCGGCGCGCATCAGGGCCTGGTCCAGGATGTCCGCCCGGTTGGTGGCGGCGAGGACGATGACGCCGGAATTGGTG
>CAMNGM010000070.1 GCA_946538425.1 uncultured Bacteroidales bacterium
CCATCGCAAGGGCGGCGACGAGGACGCCGGAGGTGGGGGTGACCATGTTCGTGAAGCCGTCGCCGAACTGGAAGGCGAGCACCATCGCCTGGCGGGAGACGCCGACCATATCGGCAAAGGGCGCCATGATTGGGATGGTGATGGCGGCCTTGGCGGTGGCGGAAGGGATGATGAAGTTGATGAGGGCCTGGATGCCGTACATCGCCGACAGCGAAGCCACCGGCGAGCTTCCGTCCAGCCCCTCCTGCATCCCGTGCAGGATGCTGTCGACAACCTTTCCGTCCTGCAGGATGACGATGATGCCGGAGGCGAAACCCACGACAAGAGCCGCCGACAGGATGTCGCGCGCCCCGGCGATGAGTTCGTCGGCGATCTTGTTCGCCGGGAATCCGGCGATGATCCCGCACACGATGCCCATCCCGAGGAAGAGGCCCGTGATTTCCGGCATATACCACTCCCAGCAGGTGACGCCGACGATCAGGGCGATGACGGTCAGGAGGAGGACGACGAGGATCCAGGCCTGGCGCTTCGTCAGGCGCGTGACAGATTTCTCGACTCCGCCTGCGGCGTCGCTCGAAATGACAGAAGGGGCGCCCGTTGCCACATTGTCACTTCGACCGAGCCCCGAAGGGGCGAGTGGAGAAGTCTGCTTCTTCGTCCTCCGGGCGTAGAACCACACGAAAACGACCATCAGGAGCGTCAGGAAGGCCCAGCAGAAGATGCGGTAACCCATCCCCGAGAAGAGCGGGATGTCCGCCATTCCCTGGGCGATGCCCACGGTGAAAGGGTTCAGGAAGGCGCTGGAGAAGCCGACATTGGAGGCCACATACACCACCAGCATCCCCATCAAGGCGTCATAACCCATCGACACGACCAGCGGGACGACGATCCCTACGAAAGGGATCGTCTCCTCGCTCATCCCGAATACGGCTCCGGCCAGCGAAAACAGGACCGTCAGCGCAACGAGCACGAGAATGTCCCGCTTGCCGATCCGGACGATGAACCGCTGGATGCCCGCCTCCACCGCCCCGGTCGCGTTCAGCAGCCAGAAAGCCCCGCCCACGACCAGGATGAAGACGATGATGCCGGCCTGCTTCACGAACCCGTGATAGACGGCCGACAGCACCTGCCACGTCTGCGGGACGGCGTCGACCGCCTCGTAGGACAGCGTCCCGTCATCGGCCTTCACGTACTGCCCGCCCGGCACGAACCAGGTCAGGACCGCGCAGAGGGCGATGATGACCGCGATGAGGACATAGGTATTCGGAACCTTGAGCTTGCGCATCGTTTACAGGACGCCGCGACCCTTGAGGAACTCCTGGATCCGGTCCAGCCAGGTGTAACTGCCGGTGCCCGGGGAGGCCGTCCGCTGGAAGCAGTGCTCGCGGAGGGCGAGCGTGTGCAGTTCCGCGGAAAGGCCCATCGCGCGCAGCTTCTCCCACACCTTGACGGACGCCATCGACGCATAGCCGTCGGCGTCGCCGTGGATCATCAGCATCGGAGCGGTGTCCAGGTCGAAGGAGAACTCGGGGACCAGGATGTCGGCATCCTCGTTGCCGCCGTGGACGTTATGCCCGTCCATCCCGTCGGTGAGGGCATAGGCCGGATAGATGCCCACGCCCCACTGGACCTTGCAGGAGAGTCTGTCGATGGCGTCGACCGGCAGGTAGGACCTGTGCCGGGCGGAGGTCACGCCCATCAGCGTGAGGTGGCCGCCGGCGGACGAGCCCATAATGCCGATCCGGTCCGGGTCCAGGCCGTACTGCGCGGCCTCGCTCCGGACCACCCGGACGGCCCGCTGCAGGTCCTGCCACGCGGTCGTATGCTTGGAAAGGCCTTCCGGACGCGGCGAACGGTAGCGCATCGTCACGACCGTCATCCCGAGGTCGTTGAGATAGCGCCGGGCGGGCGTCACCTCGAAACTCTCCGGCCCGTTGCCGTTATAGGCGCCGCCGGAGTAGATGATCTGGATGGCCGTGGTCTTGAGCTCTTTCGGGAAATGCCATTCGATATAGGGCTTGCCCTGGGCTTCCTGCGCATCGGGCATCCTGCCCTCCGGCCAGATGTCCTCCTTGATGTACTGCGCCCGGGCCTCATCCGACGTAAAACGGTCAAGCAGGGCCACTTCCGGCTGGACGGGGCCCAGGAAACCCATCTGGGTCATGAACTCGACGCCCCGTTCGAAGCCGAAGGCGCCGTGCCCCTTGTCCGGATACAGGTGCAGTTCCGCCGGAACGCCCATCTTCCGGAGCTTCCGGTACACCAGGGTGGAGCCCGTCGGCGTATAAGGGTCGATTTCGCCGTGGTGCAGGCTCATCGGGCAGGTCTTCCCATCGAACTTGAACACGTCGCTGATCGTGACATCCGTGCCGTAGCCCTCCCGGAAGGCGGGCGTGCCCGTCTCGCCGTCCGTGGTCACATAGGCCGGCGCGTTCACGATGGCCCAGTTGATGTGGCAGGGGATGTCGTCCACCTGGTCGACGGGGGCGTAGGCCGGCGTCTGCGAGCTGGTGGCGAGCAGGAGCGCGAGGTGCGAGCCGGCGGACATCGAGATCACCCCGATCTTCTCCGGGTCGAAGCCGCGCTTCGCCGCCTCCCGGCGCACCAGGCGGACCGCCCGCTGGCCGTCCTCCCAGGCCGACTGGTAGATGGGCAGGCCCACGGGGCGCGGGGTGCGGTACACGAAGTTCACGCACTGGACGCCCAGTGCCGTGAGCTTCTCGCGCCAACTCTCGATGAGGCCCACGTCACAGCAGTTCATATAGCTGCCGCCCGAGATGAGGATCATACAGGTCCCGTTCGGGTTGGCGGGTTTTTCGAACCACTCCAGGTACGGAATGCGGTATTTGTCGGGATTGAAACCTTCGCGGCCGGCCTCGTCGGTCATCGCGGCGATCTGGTGCCCCTGCGCGTCGGGCATCTTGCCCTTCGGCCAGACGGGGACACGTTCCTGCGCCCACAAAGAGATGGACAGCAGGAAAAGAAGGAGGGTGGCGGTTTTTTTCATAGCGTTACTGGGCGAGGTTGGTGAAGGTGGCGATGACGGTCTGCAGGGCGCGGGCGTCGTCCAAGCGCGTGTCCTCCGGCTCGGCCTCCGCCTTCACGGCGTTGAAACGCCGCAGGAACTGGCCTGCGCCGGACCAGATGGTGTGAATGTATCCCTGCAGGTGGCTTGCCGTCTCGTGGGAGGACTGCTTGCGGAAGCGGACCATGTCGCGGATCTGCTGCTCGCAGATGGACGGGTTCCGGTAGCCGCAGGAGGCGACCGAGAGGCCCTTCGTGGCGAAATAGACGCCCGTCAGGTCCGCCCGCTCATAGTGCCAGTCGCAGATGAAGACGTCCTTGGGAATCATATCGATGGCTCGCCAGGTGTAGTTGTAGCTGGCCTCCCACTCCCCAAGGCCGGTGGTGCGGCCGTCCAGCAGGCGGTCGCCCCAGATCATCAGCTGGCGGCCCTTGTCGGCCAGGTGGTTGCGGAGGAGGGTCACTTCCCCGGCGAAGAGTTCCGCCTTGTCGCGGCCGTTGCAACGGGGGCATTCGGGCATGCCGATGTAGAACACCTCGTCCATCCCGGCGTGGAACGCGTCCGTCTCAAAGACGTCGCAGAGCTCGTCGACCACGTCGAAAACAACCTTGTGGACCCCCGGATGCAGGGGGCAGTAGCTCTTGCAGTACAGGCCGTCCGGGTTCGGCCACTCGGTATAGTTTTCCGTCTTGACGGACGGGGTTTCGTCGAACTCGGGATACTCCCGGAGCAGGGCGTGCGTCTGCTTGGCCCAGGACTGGTGGCCCAGCAGGTTGATCTGCGGCACGAGCCGGATGCCCCGGGTCCGGCACACGGCCACGATCCGCTTCACGTCCTCCTTCGTCAGCGGGTTCTCGTCCCGCAGTTCGGGATGCGTCTCGTAGGCGTAGTTCCAGTCCACCCGCAGGATGAGCAGGTTGAAATGGGCCGGAACCAGGTCTCCCTCGATGAACTTCAGGAAATCGTTCAGCCCGCGGGAGGAGGGCGCCTCGATGGCGAGGCCCCGGACGGGCAGGAGTTCGTCGATGGGATCCGCCTGGGCGGAGAGGAGGGCGGCGAACGCCGCCGCGAGGGTAATCAGCAGTCGTTTCATCGGTTCACGGTTCTGTCTTCACAAAAGTAAGGATTATTCTTTATTAATAAAACCTTAAATCGGCCGTTAAGGGCCCCTTTAACCCCAAAAGGGAGTCCGCCGTTAAGTCCGGAAAACTATCTTTGTACCATGACGCGCCTCCTGGGATACCGCCTCCTTCTCCTGACAGGGATCCTCCTCCTTTCGGTTTCCTGCCGGGAGGACCTGATCGTCCCGGACACCAGGCCGGTCACACCCCCGTCCTTCCAGGAAATGGTCAAAGCCTACCGGGACGGAAGGACCTATGTGGAAACCCGCACCCTGACCACCTTCTCGAAGGTCTTCTTCCAGGACGGGAGCAGCGTCGTCGTCCCGACGGAGGAGTGGGTCATCGAGGACGGGACGGACACCCTCGCCTACGTGCCGAAAACGGTCGTCCGGCAGGGGACGAACTGGTTCATCGACGGGGTGGACACCGGTATCGGGCGGGCGAACGGTCCGCTGGAGGAAAGCGTCCCCCTCTATGCCTACCGGAACCTGAAATACCTCCGGATCTGGGCCTCCAACGGCGAAATGATAGAGTTTGACAACGGCTGGGAGCCCGAGAAACCCGAGGATCCCGGGGGCCCGCCCACGCCGCCGTACATCGACCCGCTGCACGACAAGGCCATCCCCGCCGGCTTCCAGATCCCGAAGGTCCACATCACCACCGAGGGCGGAAAGCCCGTCGACAGCAAGGAGAATTATGTCGATGCCACTTTCCGGTTCGAGGACCCGTCCCGGTTCTACACCGACGAAGAGTCCCTGGAGGTGACCGGCCGGATCAAGGGACGGGGCAACACCACCTGGGGGATGCCCAAGAAGCCCTACCGGATCAAGCTGGACGAGAAGGCCCGCGTCTTCAGCCGCTGGGGAAACAAGGACTGGATCCTGCTGGCCAACTACAGCGACAAGACCCTCCTGCGGAACATCATGGCGATGGAGATCTCCCGCATCTGCGGGATGAGCTGGACCCCGATGATGCTCAGCGTGGAAGTGTACCTCAACGGGCAGTACCAGGGCGTCTATGCCTTCTCCGACCACAAGGAGATCGCCGGGCACCGGGTCAATATCGAAGTGGCGACGGAAACCGACCTCGAGGGCGGCTACTACCTGGAGCTTGAAGAGGCGATGGACGAACCCGTCTGCTTCAAGACCGTCTGGGACACCCCGGTGATGTTCCACGAGCCGGAATACCCGACCGAAGCCCAACAGAAGTACGTCAAGGAGTGGTTCAACGGCTTCGAGCGCGCCCTGGAAAGGGTCCAGGGCGAGCACGACTATGCCTATCGGTCCTATATCGACGTCCCCTCCTTCATCAACTACTACATCATCCAGGAAATCACGAAGAATCCGGACGGGAACGTCCGCAAGAGCACCTACCTCACGAAGGAGAAGGGAAAGCCCCTGGAGATGTACCACGTCTGGGACTTCGACATCACCCTCGGAAACTGCGACTACACGAACTTCGAAAAACCCGAAGGCTGGCAGATGCGCTATGTGAAGTGGTACAACCAACTGTTCTTCGACCCGGCTTTCAAGAAGGCCGTCGTGGACCGCTGGAACGAACTCTACCCCACCCTTCTGACCCGGGTCCCCGCCTTCTTGGACCGGCAGCACACCCTGATGGCGGGCGCCGAATCCCGGAACTTCGACCGCTGGCAGATACTGGGCGTGAAGGTCTGGCCCAATTACTACTACTTCCCCACCTACGAGCAGGAATACGCTTTCTTGAAGGAATTCTATGAAGCCCGCCTCGCCTGGCTGAACGACCGGATCAATGCGGCGGATTACTAGATCATGTCCTTGAACGGGACGGTGTAGTCGATGCCGAGCGACTTGCAGTACTCCTTGCAGAAGTTGTCATAGATGGTCTTGGCAAGGCCCGGCTTGTTCTCCTTGCACAGGATGCGGACCTTTGCCTGCAGGGCGTCCTCGTTCAGGAAGTCGTGCTGGAAAATCGTATTGGCGGCCTGCAGGAGCGTCTTGTCGGAGAGGTCCTCACGGCGCAGCTGGCGGCACAGGAAGTCGATCGTGGCGTTGGAGAAGGCGCTCTTGTATTCGTCGATCCAGTCCAGTTCGGTGTTCGGCAGCATCTGGCCCTTGAGAAGCAGTTCCAGCAGCCGGTCCACGTCCTCCTCCCCCGTCCCCTCCCGGAACAGGCGGAGGGCCTCCAGGTAGTCGCACTGCGTGTCGCCCTCGAAGGCGATGCTCCAGAGCTTGTTCTGGTTCTGGACCCGGATGTCGCCCACGCCCTCCAGCAGGCCGCGGAGCTTGGACATGTACACGTTGCGGTTGTTGTTCGCCGTGTCGTCGGGCTTGTAGGACCACAGGAGGTGGTTGATCTTCTGGGAGGCGATGCCGCCGGACTTCGCCGTGGACACGATGAGGAGGATCAGGAGGGCCTTCACCGTGGGGGTGAACTGGGCCGTGACGTCATTCCCTTCCCGGTCCGTGACGTGGAACCCGCCGAAGAAGTTCACCGAGGAACGGGAGAAATCGTAGTACAGGTGTTCGGGTTCGTAGCGCTCTTCCCGTTCGCCGGCAGGCTCCTTCAAGGCCTGCTTCCGGCGCGGCTTCCGGCTCCGGAGGAACCGGTACCAGACATAGTCGCCCGCAACGAGGACGCCGAGCGCAACAAGCAAAACCTTCCACCACAGGCCGTTCTTCTCCGCTCCCGCCGGGTTGTCGTATCCTTCCTGCAGAATCAGGCTCACCGGGATGGGCGGATAATCCATTTCATACACCTCCACATCCGTATGTCCGTCCACCTGCGCCTGCAGGATGGCGGCATAGATCTTCTCCAGTTCGTAGCTGTGCCAGATGTTCACATACGTGTATTGGGCGTTCCGCTTCGGGGGAATCGGCAGGGACATCTTTTCCACGCCGGGCGTTTCCGGACGGAGTTTCAGCAGCGTGAAGCCGTCCAGGTTGGACAGCAGGTAGAAATCCCCGTTGGCCCAGTTGTACACGAAGTTCTCGCTGGAGATGAAGTCCCCGTACGGAGAGGAGCCCATATCCCAGAGCTTGTTCACCTCCAGGGTCCGGGTGTCGATGGTATAGAGGTCGTAATAGTTCTTCGGAGAGAGCTCCTGCTTGCCGGAAGGATTGCCGCGGCCGCCGAACACGTACAGCAGGCTGTCCACGATGTAGGAAGTGGCCCCGTAGCGCGGCGTGATTTCCTCGATGGTCGTCCGGGTATTCTTCTCCGGATTCTCCAGGTACGAGACGATCAGCTCGTTCCGGAAATGGTAGTGTCCATAGCCGCCGAAGCTGTACAGGGCGTGCACCCGCGGCTCCCAGGTATTCGTGTTGTTCCAGAAATAGTGGTCCTGCTCGGGTTCCTTCTCGTTCTCCCAGCGGCCGGACTTGAAGTCGAACTTCGAGAAGAGGCCTTCGTCCAGGTTGTAGGCGGTGAGCCAGTGGTGGTGGCCGGCCACATAGAGCAGCTGGTTGGGGAAGTTCGCCGGATTGTACCCGCCACGGACCGGCACTTCCGTCAGGGACCCGTCCGTGGTGGAGAACACGTGGATGGGCTCGTCGGGGCAGGTCAGGTAGAACTTGTCCTTGTCGTCGAAAGTGATGGAGGGAATGCTTTCGAAGGTATGGGCGAAGACCGGCTTGAAGGAGATGTAGCTGTCGACCATCCACTGCGGGTTCAGGGCCCGGGCAGGGACGCCGCCCAGCCCGTCATAGCACAGGTCCCCGGCATGCCGGGCGCACTCCCAGGCGCGGAACGGCTTCCCGTTCAGGGACAGATTGATGTCCCGGACATTGACCGAAGCCACGTCGCCGAGGGTGTAGCCCGCCAGCTGGCACAGGCCGAAGCTGATCCGGAAGGTCTTCGCGCCCTTCGTCCCGGCGTCGCGGACCGAGAACTTGGCGCCGTTGTAGTCGAGGTCGATGGTTCCGTCCTTCGTGTTCAGGCCGATCCGGACCGGGAACCACTGCTCCATCGGGATCTCCGTCGCGATGAAATGGACCTGGTCGCCGGTCACGAGGATGAGCTTCCGCGCGTCCTGCAGGTCCGCTGTGTACATCAGGTCCACGTTGTCCCCCTTGTCGGTGATGATGCGGAAGATGCAGCCGAACACGTTGTCCGGCCGGTTGAACAGGTTGAAGGACATCTCCAGCGTCTTCCCCTTGACGGGAATCGCCTTCCCGTCCTCCAGGGCGAGGCCGGTGAACTCGTCCGAGTGCGCCGGATAAGAGACGATATGGAGACCATAGTCCAGCTCCGCCGCCTGGGTGCTCGCGCTGTCCGACACGGCCTGCGCCGACGCCGCGAAAAGCGACGCGCCGGCGAAAAGCAAGGCACAACCTATTCGGAAAAGATGTCTCATCCTGGTCTCCGTTTCGTGTTATCCAAGACAAAGATACAACAAATAACGGATTTTCCTATTTCCCTTTCAACCGCGCCGCGGCCTCTCCGGCCAGGCGCAGGTACCGGTCCGACGGAACGCCTTCCTCCAGGGGCACGAACGTGCTCCCAGGGGCCGCCACGGGCACTTTCCGGGCAATCTTGAAGATGGCCGTGCCCTCGTCGATCT
>CAMNGM010000071.1 GCA_946538425.1 uncultured Bacteroidales bacterium
AAACGCTCCCGGAGTTTTCCGGGGGCGTTTTTTTCGTTATATTCGCTATATTTGCAGAAAAGATTGATTCTTATGAAGAAACTGGTCGTGATCGACGCATGCATCCGGGGGGAGGAATCCCGGACGAGAAGGATCGCCGGGCCCATTCTCGAGGAGCTCGCCAAACGCTATGAGATAACGAGGTTCGACCTCACGGAGATGCCGATGGAGCCGCTGACGCCCCGGACGTACGCGGAGCGGGCCGCGGGAATCATCCCGGCCTGGGCCCTGGAAGCCTCCCGGACCATCGCCGATGCGGACCGGATCGTGGTCGTGGCGCCGTTCTGGGACATGAGTTTCCCGGCCGTAGTCAAGGTGTTCTTCGAGCACGTTTCCCTGTTCGACATCACGTTCACGGACAACGGGCGCACCTGTGTGGGCAAGTGCAAGTGCGAGAAGGTGATGTACATCACCACGCGCGGGATGAACATCCCCACCGGCGATGCGCGGGAGCAGGGTTCGAGCTACCTGCACGCCCTGTCCGAGCTCTGGGACCTGGGAACGGTCCTGACCGTGGCCGCCTGGAACCTGGATTACAGCACGCCGGAGGAGCTTGAAGAGAGAATCGAGAACACGACGCGGTTCGGCCTGCGTCTTGCGGCCTCCTTCTGATGATGGGCCTGCTCTGTTTCCTGGTTGCCATGGTCCTTCCCTTCACGACGCCCGCCTATGAGGTGACGGTGGAAAAGGACGTCACCTACACCACGGCGATGGGGTATTACACGTACGCCCCCATCGGTGACAAAGGTTCCACCCTGAAGCTGCTGTTCCACAGCGGCATCCCGAAGCCCGTCACCCTGGAGATGGACATCTATAAGCCCGCCGGTGCCCCGGAGGGCCCGAGGCCGCTTCTCCTGATGATGCACGGAGGCTCATTCTTCATCGGCAACAAGGAAGAGCCTGGCCAGGTGGGGTGGTGTGAGTACTTCGCGTCACTCGGATACGTGGCCGTTTCCATCAACTACCGGCTCGGCTTCCACGCGCGGAAGAAGGAGTTCCGGGAAGCGGAGCTCCGGGCGCTGGAAGACGCCGACGCCGCCCTGGCGTACCTGCTGGGGCGGGAGGACCTGCGCATCGACCCGGACCGCGTGTTCGTGGCCGGGACCAGCGCCGGCGCGATGACCGCCCTGAGCCTCGCGTTCCAGCTGTATGGGGACAGGCCGATGCAAGCGCTGAAGCCGCGGCTCCCTCGGAACTTCCGCGTCCGGGCCGTCGCCAACCTCTGGGGTTCCGTCCACGACCTGTCGGTCCTGGAGAACGCCCGCGTCCCCATCCTGTCCTTCCAGTCCACGGCCGACCCGGTGATGCCGTACGACTTCGGCTACCCGCTCGGATGGGCCGGGAGACTGATTTCCGACCCGATGTACGGGACGCACGCCGTCCACGAAAAGGCCCTGGAACTGGGCCTCCGGGCGGAGCACCATCCCGTCCCGGAACCCAGGCACCGGATGCATCTGGATGACGCGCTGGAATACACGCCGCGGTTTTTTGAAATCCGCGATGCAATGGCGGAATTTTTCGCAGGGGAAATGGAATAATTTGTTATCTTTGTGAATTGAAGCGACAAAACATCTGATATATCTGATATGGCAAAACGAGAAATCAAGTTCTCCCTGGTTTACAGGGACATGTGGCAGAGTTCCGGCCGGTATCAACCGCGCGTGGACCAGTTGGTACGGGTGGCTCCGGCCATCGTGGACATGGGCTGCTTCGACCGCGTGGAGACCAACGGCGGCGCCTTCGAGCAGGTGAACCTGCTCTACGGCGAGAACCCGAACGTCTCCGTGCGCAAATGGACGGCCCCCCTCCGCAAGGCCGGTATCCAGACCCATATGCTGGAGCGCGGCCTCAACGCCATCCGCATGTACCCCGTTCCGGCGGACGTCCGTGAACTGATGTTCAAGGTGAAGAAGGCGCAGGGCACCGACATCGCCCGTTCCTTCTGCGGCCTGAACGACCACCGCAACCTCAAGCTTTCCATCGAATACGCGAAGAAGGCCGGCATGATTTCGCAGGCGGCCCTCTCCATCACCCATTCCCCCGTCCACACGGTCGAGTACTATCTCGGCATCGTGGAGAAACTCGTCGAATACGGCACCGACGAAATCTGCCTCAAGGACATGGCCGGCGTCGGCCGTCCGACGGAGCTTGGCCAGCTCGTGGCCGGCATCAAGAAGGCGCACCCGCACATCAAGGTCCAGTACCACGGCCACACCGGCCCCGGCTTCTCCCCGGCTTCGATGCTGGAAGTGGCCCGCGCCGGCGCGGACTACCTGGACGTCGCCGTCGAGCCCCTCTCCTGGGGCAAGGTCCATCCTGACGTGATCTCGATGCAGCAGATGATGAAGGCGGACGGCTTCCTGGTGAAGGACATCAATATGGACGCCTATATGGAGGTTCGCCGCCTCACGCAGGAGTTCATCGACGACTTCCTCGGATACTGGATCAACCCGACCAACTCCCAGATGTCCTCCCTGCTGGTGGGTTGCGGCCTGCCCGGCGGCATGATGGGTTCGATGATGGCCGACCTGAGGGGCTTCGAGGGCGCCATCAACGCCGCCCAGCGCGCCCACGGCCGTCCCGAGATGAGCATGGACACCTTGATGGTGAAACTCTTCGAGGAGGTCGAATACGTGTGGCCGCGCCTCGGCTACCCGCCGCTCGTGACCCCGTTCAGCCAGTACGTGAAGAATACGGCGCTGATGAACCTGTTCAACATGGTCAACGACAAGCCGCGCTTCTCCACCATCGACAAGGACACCTGGGGCATGATCCTCGGCAAGATGGGCAAGCTTCCGGGCGAACTGGCTCCGGAGATCGTGGCCCTTGCGAAGGAAAAGGGCGAGGAGTTCTACACCGGCAACCCGCAGGATATGTATCCGAACGAACTCCCGAAGTTCCGCCAGATGATGAAGGACGAAGGCTGGGACTGCGGCGAGGACGACGAGGAACTCCTGAACCTGGCCATGTTCGAGCGCCAGTACCGCGACTACCGCAGCGGCATCGCCAAGGAGCGCTTCAACAAGGACCTGGCCGAGATGAAGGCCAAGGCCAACGCCCCGATCGTGGTCACCCGTCCCGTCGTGGAGATGCCCAAGTTCTCCGTGGACGAGTACGTGGCGAAGTACCCGAAGGCCACCCCGGTGCAGGCTCCCGTCAAGGGCCAGCTCCTGTGGCAGGTCGATGTGGACGACGCCTCCGCCGCCCCGGCCGTGGGAACGGCTGTCAAGGCTGGCCAGGTGATCGGTCACGTGCAGGCCTGGTACGGCATGGAGGAGGTTGTCGCCGCCGTGGACGGCCGCATCGTCGCGGTCGTGGGCAAGCAGGGCGACCACGTCGCGAAGAACGAGATCATCGCGTTCGTGCAGTAAACTGCACGGTCAACGTTACCCCATCCCTAAATCCCTTCCCTCGGGGAAGGGACTTACTACGCCCTCCGGGCTTGGGAGTAAAAAACACATAAAATACATAGTGAAACAACACCTGTTTTGGAAAACGGGTGTTGTTTTTCGTTCCGGCGCCTTATCTTTGGGGCCATGAGACTGAAAGATTGGAATATGGAAGAGCGGCCCCGGGAGAAACTTCTCCTCAAGGGGCCGGGCGCGCTGGGGAATGCGGAGCTGTTGGCGATTTTCATCGGGTCGGGCGTGCCGGGCGCGAACGCCGTGAGCGTTGCGCAGGAGCTGCTGTCCTCGGCCGGCGGACGGCTCTCGGAGCTGTGCCGGCGGCCGGCGAAGCAGCTGATGCGGCAGCGGGGCGTGGGGCAGGCGCGGGCCGTCGCCATCGCCGCCGCCCTGGAACTGGGGCGGCGGTTCCTGGCGGAGGCCGCGTCCCGCCGGCCCACGGTGAACGGCCCGGAGGACGTGGTGGATATGATGCTGCCCCTGCTGAAGGGGCTGGACCACGAGGAATGCTGGGCCCTGTACCTGAACCGGGCCAACGTCGTCACGGGGCGGGAGAGACTCACCTCCGGGACGGCCGACTGCACGCTCATCGACAGCAAGCAGATCCTCCGGCGGGTGTTGGACGAGCAGGCGAAGGCCGTCATCCTCGTGCACAACCATCCTTCGGGCTCTCCCCTCCCCGGCGAGTCCGACCTCCGGGCCACCCGGCATCTGCAACTGGCGCTCAAGGCTTTCGACGTCGCGCTGTTCGACCACGTCATCATCGCCGACGGGGCGTACTACTCATTCCAGGACGAAAGAGTTTGCAAATCGGAATAAATTCCTAAATTTGTATTTCGGACATATGTCCGAACCACAAATCAACGAAACCCAATGAAAGTCGTCAATCTCGGCGAGAACCCTTCCGTTCTCAACAATTTCATCGCGGAGATGCGGGATGCCACCATCCAGAAAGACCGTCTCCGTTTCCGGACCAACCTTGAACGCGTCGGAGAGATTTTCGCTTACGAAATCTCCAAGGAACTCACCTACTCCGGGAAAGACGTCGTCACGCCCCTCGGCATCGCCCGCGTCGCGACCTGCGACACCGCCCTCGTGATCTCCACCATCCTCCGGGCCGGCCTGCCGCTCCAGAAGGGCGTCTTCAACTTCTTCGACCACGCCGAGACCGCCTTCCTCGCGGCCTTCCGCAAGTACGGCGCCGGCGACTACTTCGAAATCCGGGCGGACTATTGCACCACCCCGTCCCTGGAAGGCAAGACCCTCATCCTGGCCGACACGATGCTCGCCACCGGCTCCTCCATCGAGGTCGCCATCGACAAGCTCCGCCAGGAAGGCGGCGAGCCCATCGCCATCCACCTGGTCTGCCCCATCGCCAGCTCCTACGCCGTGGACCATCTGGCCAAGCTGTACGGCGACGAAGTCACCCTCTGGGTCGCCGCCATCGACGAAGAGCTCACCAGCCACAGCTACATTGTCCCCGGCCTCGGCGACGCCGGCGACCTCGCCTTCGGCGACAAGCTCTGAGGCTCCTGCTCCCCCAACCCGTCCCTTGAAGTGTAAAACACCCCGTTTTACACTTTTTTTTCTGCCCCCGCCCCCAAAAAAAGTGCAGATTGACCCGATTCGCACTTGTTCCCGTGCCGTTGGCTATAATAAGTGTGAATCGACCCGCTTTACACTTATCTCCGCACTCTCGGCCAGAATCAGGGTCAACAGAGGCATTTTACACTTTTTTCGCGGGGACGGAGCAAAGCCGTCCGGGAAAATGATTATCTTTGTGTACCATGAAGAAAGCCTACATAGAGACATACGGGTGCCAGATGAACGTGAACGACACGGAGGTCATCTTTTCCATCCTGGCAGGAGCGGGGTATGAACGGACGGAGTCGATGGAGGAGGCCGACCTCGTGATGGCGAACACGTGCTCCGTGCGTGACAACGCGGAGCAGCGGATCTGGGGCCGGATCGAACAGTTCAACCTGCAGCGTCGGAAGCGGCCCGGAACCGTGGTCGGCATCGTGGGCTGTATGGCGGAACGCCTGAAGGACAAGCTGCTGGATACGCGGAAGGTGGACTTGGTCGTGGGCCCGGACGCCTACCGGTCGCTGCCGCGGCTGCTGAAGGCCCTCACGCCGGACCAGCCCCAGATCGACGTCCTCCTTTCCCGCGACGAAACCTACGCGGACATCACCCCCGTCCGGACGGACAAGAACGGCGTAAGCGCCTTCATTTCCATTATGCGCGGGTGCAACAACGTCTGTTCCTACTGCGTGGTGCCCTATACCCGCGGCGCGGAGCGCTCGCGCGACGCGCACTCCATCGTGCGCGAGGCCTGCGACGTGTTCCAGCGCGGCTACAAGGAAGTGACGCTGTTGGGCCAGAACGTGGACAGCTACCTGTGGAAGACGGCGGAAGAAACCGTGAATTTCGCGGAACTGCTCCGGCGCGTCGCGTCGGTCAGCCCCGAATTGCGGGTCCGTTTTGCCACCTCCCACCCGAAAGACATCAGCGACGAGGTCATCGAAACGATGGCCGCGTACGACAATATCTGCAAGCACATCCACCTTCCCGTCCAGTCCGGCAGCTCCCGGATGCTGGAGAAGATGCGGCGGAAATATGACCGCGAATGGTATCTGGAGCGGGTCGCCAAGATCCGCAGCGTGATGCCCGACTGCGGCCTTACGACCGACGTCATCGCCGGTTTCTGCTCCGAGACGGAGGAGGACCACCGCGAGACGATGAGCCTGATGGAGGAGGTGGGCTTCGACTGGGCCTTCATGTTCGCCTATTCGGAGCGGCCGGGGACCCTGGCCGCCCGCCACTATCCGGACGACGTGCCGTCCGAGGTGAAGACCCGGCGCCTGAACGAGATCATCGACCTGCAGAACCGCAAGTCCCTGGAGAGCTACCGCCGGGACATCGGCAAGCGCCTCACCGTCCTGGTCGAGGGCCCGTCCAAGCGGAACCCCGACGACCTGTGCGGCCGCGCCTCCAACAGCAAGATGTGCGTCTTCCCCGGCGCAGGCCAGAAGGCCGGCGACTACGTGGACGTGGAGGTCGTGGACTGCACCAGCGCAACGCTTATTTGCAAATTAACCACATAGTTATGGACAAGTACATCCTGGCCCTGGATCAGGGGACGAGTTCCTCCCGGGCCATCGTCTTCGACCACGAAGGCAACATCCGCTCCACCGCCCAGATGGAGTTCACCCAGTATTTCCCGAAACCGGGCTGGGTCGAGCACAACCCCATGGAAATCTGGTCTTCCGAGGCCGCCGTCATCGCCGAGGCCATCACCAAGATGGGCATCAACGGCAAGAACATCGCCGGCATCGGCATCACCAACCAGCGCGAGACCACCATCGTGTGGGACGCGGAAACTGGCGAACCGGTGTACAATGCCATCGTCTGGCAGGACCGCCGCACGTCCGCGTTCTGCGACACCCTCCGCGACAAGGCCGATTTCATCCGGGAGAAGACCGGCCTCATCATCGACGCCTACTTTTCCGGCACCAAGATCCGCTGGATCCTGGACAACGTTCCCGGCGCCCGCGAGAAAGCCGAGGCCGGCAAGCTCCGCTTCGGCACCGTGGACAGCTGGCTGGTGTGGCAGCTCACCCGCGGCGAGGTGCACGTGACCGACGTCTCCAACGCTTCCCGGACGATGCTGTTCAACATCAACACGCTGGAATGGGACAAAGAGCTCCTGGACCTGCTGGGCGTCCCGGCGTCCATGATGCCGGAAGTCCGCTCCAGCTCCGAGGTGTACGGGTACACCAAGACGACCCTCTTCGCCCACGAGGTGCCCATCGGCGGCATCGCCGGCGACCAGCAGGCGGCCCTCTTCGGCCAGATGTGCACCGAGCCCGGCTCCGTGAAGAACACCTACGGCACCGGCTGCTTCCTCCTGATGAACACGGGCGAAAAGCCCATCCTCTCCCGCAACAACCTCCTCACCACCGTCGCCTGGAAGATCGGGGACCAGGTCAATTACGCCCTGGAAGGCTCCATCTTCGTGGGCGGCTCCGTCGTCCAGTGGCTCCGGGACGGCCTGGGCATCATCCGGAGTTCCTCCGAGATCGAGGCCCTGGCGTCGACGGTCGAGGACAACGGCGGCGTGTATTTCGTCCCGGCCCTCACCGGGATGGGCGCCCCCTACTGGGACCAGTATGCCCACGGGACCATCTGCGGCATCACCCGCGGCACCACGGCGGCCCACATCGCCCGCGCGGCCCTCGAAGGCATCGCCTTCCAGACGATGGACATCGTCGGGGCGATGGAGAAGGACGCCGGCGTGAAGCTCTCCGAACTGAAGGTGGACGGCGGCGCCTCCCGCAACAACCTGATGATGCAGTTCCAGGCCGATGTCCTGGACACCTCGGTCATCCGCCCGAAGGTCACCGAGACCACGGCGATGGGCGCCTGCTACCTCGCGGGCCTCGCCGTCGGCTTCTGGTCCTCCCTGGACGAGATCAAGGCCCAGTGGCAGGCGGAGCACGTCTTCCCGCCTTCCGGCGCCGACACCGCCGCCCTCAAGGCCGGCTGGGCCGACGCCATCAGCCGGACCCTGAGCAAATAGATTCCTTCGCTTCGCTCGGAATGACAGAAGTCCTGTCATTCCGAGGAGGTCGAAGACCGACGAAGGAATCTGATACAAAACCTGAATAATCCATCCTAACTATGAACCCGTACATTTTCGAATTTATCGGCACCCTCGTCCTGGTGCTCTTCGGTGACGGCGTGTGCGCCGCCTGTTCCCTCAACAAGTCCAAGGCGAAAGGCGGCGGATGGGTCGTGATCGCCCTCGCGTGGGGCCTCGCCGTGATGATGGGCGTGCTCATCGCCGGTCCCGTCTCCGGTGCGCACCTGAATCCGGCCGTCACCCTGGGCCTCGCCATCGCCGGCAAGTT
>CAMNGM010000072.1 GCA_946538425.1 uncultured Bacteroidales bacterium
GGCCGAACTGGGCCTTGACGATCTCCGTCGTGCCGGAGATCACGGCCGTGTCATACCCGAACAGGATACCGCCGATCGCCGCCACGAAGGACAGGAAGACGATGTATCCCAGGCTTCTTTCCTTGTTTGTCATAGTCCGAAGTACTCTTTATATCGGTCGTACAGATGGCCGGCCTGGAGATAGGCCGACTGGGGGCTCATGAAATGGGAGAACTCGAAGGTGATGGCCTTGTCGTAGCCGCAGCGCTTCGCCGCCTCCAGCTTGAGGCGGAGCTTGTCGAACTTCAGCGGGAAGAAGTGGATGGGCATGTCCCGGTCGAAGGTCTCGGCGTTGGTCCAGCACTGCATCCCGTAGCGGTCCGCGAGCTTCTTGTTCACGCTGAAGAAGGCGTCCAGCTCGTCGTAGTCGATGTGCCCGTCCTGGAAGGCGCAGGCGTCGACATACTCGTGGATGCCGTCGAAGATCTCGTTCCATTCCTTCTCGTGCTGCTCCACGGAGACGGCCTGCTCCTTGGTGAGCTGGCCGCTGGCGGCGTCGACCGCCTTCTTGCCGTCGATCCACGGGGAGATGAAGGTGGGCAGGCCGCCGGAAATCTCCTTGCACTGGCGGCCCATCGTCCGGAAGGACTCGATGGCGCCCTTCGTGGCGCGGGAGATCTCGCCGGAGATGTACCAGCCGCCGAAGCTCTTGTACTTGCTTCCGTACCGCTCCCACACCTCGTCGATGACGAACTTGTTGGACTCCACCTCGTAGGACATGTCGCCGGTGTCCCAGTACTTGCCGGAGTCGTACAGGCCCAGCATGAACTTCATCCCGTGTTTCTCCGCCAGGCGGCAGAACATGTCGATGAGGTCCACGGAGGGCATGTAGCAGCCCTTCTTGAGCAGGTAGGGGGAGGGGTAGGTGATGAACTTCCGGTAGCCGCAGCGGATGTCGATGACCGTGTCGATGCCGATGGCCTTCATGTACCGGAAATCGCGGTCCCACTCCCGCTCGCCCCAGTTCTGGTGGGGGATGTCGTGGGAGATCTCGTCCAGGAACGTGCCGGTGATGGGCAGGCCCGCCCCCTTGGGCACGATCAGCTGGCTCTCGACGGACGGATCCGGGTCGATGCCGTACTTGTCGCCCTGGGGCTCGTTCTTGCAGGCCGTCGCCAGCAGCGGCGCCGCTGCGGCCGCCAGGGCGCCCTTCTTCAGAAATTCTCGTCGGTTTTCCATATCTATCGGTTTAAGAGTCTGTGTTTGGCAAGGAGGCTGGCGCCCACGGCCCCGGCCTTGTTCCCGAGGCGGGACACCTTGATGACGGTGTCGTTGCTCACCAGGTTGAGGGACAGGCGGTTGACGGCGCCCAGCAGCGGCGGCATCAGGTACTGTTCCGTCACGCAGAGGCGGCCGCCGATGACCACCACGTCCGGATTGAACAGGTTGATCAGGCCGGCGACGGCGCGTCCCAGCGTGCTTCCCACCTGCTCCACGCACTCGATGGCGGTCACGTCCTCCTTCTCCACGGCGTCCAGGATGTCGTTGAGGGTGATTTCCCGGCCGCCGGCATAGGCGGCCGACAGGATGGACGGGTGGCCTTTCGCGAGCTGCTCCCCGATGAGCCGGTGCAAGGCCTGGCCCGAGGCGCCGGTCTCCAGGCAGCCCACCTTGCCGCAGCGGCAGATCTGGTGGTTGTCCAGCAGGGGGAAGTGGCCGATCTCGCCGGAGAAGCCGGATTTTCCCGCGAACAGTTTCCCGTCCAGGACCATTCCCATGCCCAGTCCCCATCCCACGTTCAGGAAGAGGACCGTCCGGGCGTCGCCGGCGATGCCGCTCATATACTCGCCGAAGGCCATGCCCCGGGAGTCGTTCTCGATGAAGACGGGCCAGCCGAAACCCTCCTCCAGGATATCCCGGATGGGTTTTTCCTCGCTGATGTAATAGCTGTAGCTGTAGCCGGTCCGGTAATTGACGCGGCCGGTGAGGTTCACCCCGACACCGCGGACCGGCGCCGGATCCAGGTGATATTTCCGCAGCTGCTTCTTCACGCAGGCGCACAGGCCCAGGACGGATTCTTCCGTGCCGGTCAGGGTGTAGGCGATCCCGTCCTGGAACTGGATGATCCGGCCGGTGAAATCCGTGACGGCCAGCGCGATCTCCTTCTGGCCCACCTCGACGCCCACGAAGACGCCTGCGCCGGGGTTGAGCCCGTACAGGCTCGGGCGGCGTCCGGCGGCCGATTCCTGCTTGCCCCAGTCGGAGAGGACGCCCGCCTGCTCCAGTTCGCCGACGATGCGGGTGATCTTGGGGATGCTGGTTCCCAGCTCGCGGGCCAGGTCCGCCAGGCTGAAGGTGTTCCCCTTTTCGCAGAGGGCGAGGATGGTTTTCTTCTCCGCCGCGTAGCGGGATTTCAGAAGGCTGTCCAGAAAAACTTCCATATCTGTCTGCAATCAAGGCAAAGATAAGCATATTCCGTTGTTTATCCAAGGGTTATCTTGCCGTTCTGTTAAAATTGGCTTTGAGGTTTTTAATAAATCGTTAAAAACCTTTGATTATTAATCTCAGTTTATTAAATTTGTCCCAACCCATTGGGGTCATCATGACTATTAACGATTGTCCTATGAAAGCAATTGACTTTGGAGCCATGGCCGCCCGCTATCGGAAAGAACTGTACGACAGCGTGTTGCCTTTCTGGCTGGACAAATCCCAGGACAAGGAGTACGGCGGGTATTTCACCTGTCTGAACCGGGACGGGTCCGTTTTCGACACCGACAAGTTCGTGTGGCTGCAAGGCCGCGAAATCTGGTTGTTCGCCATGCTGTACAACCAGGTGGAGAAAAATCCGGCCTGGCTCGCCTGCGCCGAGCAGGGCGCCCGCTTCCTGGAGAAGTACGGCCACGATGGGAATTATGACTTGTATTTCTCGCTCACGCGCGAGGGAAAGCCCATCATCGCCCCCTACAACATCTTTTCCAACACCTTCGCCTGCATGGCCTTCGCCCAACTCGCCGTCGCCACCGGCAACGGGCACTATGCCGATATCGCCCGCAAGACTTTCCAGCGCATCCTGGACCGGCGTTCGAATCCGAAGGGCAGGTGGCTGAAGGCCGTCCCCGGCACCCGTCCTATGAAAGATTTCGCCCTGCCGATGATCATCTGCAACATGGCGCTGGAGATCGAGCCCATCATCGAGGACAAGTCCCTGCTGGACAAGACCATCGACGAAGCCCTGCATGAGGTGTTCGACGTCTTCTACCAGCCGGACCTGGGCGTGATGGTGGAGAACCTGGCGCCGGACGGAAGCCTCATCGACTGCTTCGAAGGCCGGCGCATCAATCCCGGCCACGACCTGGAGGCCCTTTGGTTCATGATGAACCTGGGCATCCGCCTGCACCGGCAGGATATCATCGACAAGAGCGTGGAGATCGCTCTCCGCGTCATCGACTACGGCTGGGACAAGGAGTATGGCGGCATCTTCTACTTCATGGACCGCAAGGGCTATCCCACCCAGGAACTGGAGTGGGACCAGAAACTCTGGTGGGTGCACCTGGAGAGCGCCATCGCCATGATCAAGGGCTACCAGCTGACCGGCAACGAAAAGGCCCTGGAGTGGTTCCTGAAGCTGGATGACTACCTGTGGAACCATTTCCGGGATCCCGAATATCCCGAGTGGTTCGGCTACCTGAACCGCCGTGGCGAGGTGCTCCTGCCGCTCAAGGGCGGCAAGTGGAAGGGCTGCTTCCACGTTCCCCGGGGCCTGTATCAGATCGGAACGATCCTGCAGGACATCGCAAATCGAAAGAATAACGTCTAATACTGAATTGGAATGAGATCCTTATCCCGTCTGTTGACCGTCCTCGTCTCCGTATTCGTACTCGGACAGGGGATGGTTTATGCGCAGAAGACCGCGCGGGGAACGGTGAAGGACGCCGACGGAAAGCCCCTGGCCGGGGTGACGGTGCTCGTCCAGGGCACGTCCACCGGCACGATGACAGGCGCCGACGGCTCCTGGACCCTTGCCGTCCCCGACGGTGCCGTTCTGGAGTTTTCCTGTCTGGGAATGACCACCCAGTCGCGTCCTTTCCAGGGCCAGTCCCGCCTGGATGTGACGATGTCGGAAGACACGCTCTATCTGGAGGATGTCGTCGTCGTGGGCTATGGCACGGCCAAGAAAGAGACCCTGACGGCGGCCGTATCGGCCATCAAGGGCGACGAACTCCTGAAAGCGCCGGCGACCAATGTCTCCCAGGTGCTGGGCGGCAAGCTCCCCGGCATCTCCTCCGTCCAGGAATCCGGCGAGCCGGGCCTGGACCAGGCCGCCCTGCGGATCCGCGGATCGGTGTATGGCGTGGCCTATGTCGTGGACGGTTATCCCGTGGACAACATCAACGACATCGACCCGGCCGATATCGAGAGCGTCTCGGTCCTGAAGGATGGCGCCTCCGCCGCGGTGTATGGCCTGCAGGCTGCCGGCGGCGTGATTATCATCACGACCCGCAAGGGTGACAAGGGCGACGCCCAGATCTCGTACAACGGGTCGGTGGGCGCTTCCATGAACGCCAACTTCCCCCGGTTCATGAACGGTCCGCAGTTCGCCTACTACTACAACCTGGCCCAAATGATGGACCAGCTCGCGAGCGGCGCCATCGCCTCGGAGGAGGAATACGTCCCTTATTTCACCCAGGCCAATGTGGAGGCCATGCTCAACGGCGACCCCACGGACGGCTGGGACAACGTGGACTACATCAAGCGGGTTTTCGGGACCGGCATTACTCAGAAGCACAATGTCACCGTGCAGGGCGGTAACGACAAGGCCCGTTACTTCGTATCCGCCGGCCACCTGAACCAGAAGGGCAACATCGACGGCTACAACTACCGCCGCTATAATGTCCGCGCCAACATCGAGACGCGCATCGCGAAGAACCTGGTCTTCCAGGCCGGCCTGAGCGGCGTGGCCGGACGCCGGGAGACGCCCCGTTTCCTGTCCGGCGGTTCGGACGGAACGGGCTCCGGTTATGAGGTGGGCTGGTTCTCCATCGCCCACCAGGTCATCGGCATGTATCCTTTCCTGCCGGAGCAGTACGACGGCCATTATACCGGCTCCATCGCCAGCAACCAGGTCTTCCCGAACAGCCCGCTGGCCGCGCTCTACCAGTCCGGCAGCAAGAAGACCCGCAGTTTCAACGGCACCCTCACGGGTTCGCTCACCTGGGAGATCCCCTGGGTGAAGGGCCTGCAGGCGAAGGTGGGCGGATCCTACGATTACCTGGATTCCTACAACAAGAACCTGGATACGCCGTACTACGTGGTCGCCCGCCGGAAGAACGAAGACGGGACCTGGGGCTGGACGGCCCCGATGGTGGACGTGAACGGCGCTTCCGACGGCAACAAGGTAGGGGAGGGTTCCTACTACCAGCAGACGATGACGGGTCAGGCCAGCCTCTCCTATGCCGGCACTTTCGGTAAGCATGCGGTGGAGGCTCTCGCCCTTGTGGAAATCCGTGATTTCCAGACGAATAATCTCTCCGCTTATGTCAAGAATGTCCCGTTTGCCCTGCTGCCTGAGCTCAGCAACGGTACGCCTACGGCGAATCCGGTCATCGGCCGCAGCGACGCCTCCCGAAGCGCCGGTTATGTGGGCCGTATCCGGTACAACTATGACGAGCGTTACTTGGCGGAAATCACCGGCCGTTATGACGGATCCTACAAGTTCGCGGGCATGACCGAGACCCGCTGGGGTTTCTTCCCGTCGGCCTCCCTGGGCTGGAACATCGCGAAGGAACCCTTCATGAGCGGGGTGTCGGCCCTGGAGAATCTCAAGCTCCGGGCCTCCGTGGGCCTGCTGGGAAGCGACAACGTGAGTCCCTACATGTTCCTGAGCAAGTATGCCTTGGGCGGCAAAGTCGTCTATCCCGGCGGTGGCGCCATTCCGGCCTACTACACCTCCGGCATCCCCAACAAGGACCTGACCTGGGAAAAGACCCTGTCCTACAACGTGGGCCTGGACTTCTCCCTCTGGAACGGACTCCTGGGCGGCGAGATCGACGGGTTCTACAATTACACCTACGACATCCTTTCCTGGAACCGCGGCGGTCATCCGGATTCCATGGGCGGGTATTATCCCACCTACGTGAACAAGAACGCCATCGACGCGAAGGGTATCGACATCCTCCTGACGCACCGGAACCGGTTCGACCTGGGCGGCAAGCCGTTCTTCTATGAGGTCGGGGCGACCATGACTTATTCCAAGACCCGCTGGCTCAAGTACAATGACGAGCCCAACGTGCCCGAATGGCAGAAGGTCACCGGAACCACGTACGGCTCCCACTGGGGCTGGATCGCCGAGGGCTTGTACCGGAGCGAGGAGGAAATCGACAATTCCGCCTGGTACGGGACGCGCCCGAACATCGGCGACATCAAGTACAGGGACCTCAACGGCGACGGTGAGATCAGCTGGCAGGACCGCGGCATCTTCGGCAAGTCCAACCGTCCGGAACTTACCTACGGCCTGAATCTCAACCTGGGCTGGAACGGGTTCGATGTGAACCTCCAGTTCACCGGCGGCGCCCTCTTCCAGGTGTCCATGACCGGTACGTATTTCAATGAAAATGACGACGATACCATCTGGACCAAGACTTTCAAGGAAGGGGCGAATTCCCCGCTGTTCCTCATCGAGAACGCCTACAGCCTGGACAATCCGAACGGCACTTTCCCGCGCCTGAGCCTCGGCACGACCGGCCACGGAGGGGACAACGGCCTGAGCTCCAGCTTCTGGTGGCGGGACGGCAAGTATGTCCGCCTGAAGACGGCCCAGCTGGGCTATACGCTGCCCAGGGATTTCACCCGCAAGTTCGGTGTGGAGTCCCTCCGCATCTTCGTGGAAGGCAACAACCTCTTCACCCTGGACGGGCTGCCGGAAGGCATCGACCCGGAATCCCCGGGGGTCAACAACGGCTATTATCCCCAGCAGCGCAACGTGCTGGGCGGCATTTCCATCACCCTTTAATCCGGAGGCCTTATGAAAAAGAAGATTTTCATCGCTCTTTCGCTCTGCTCCGTCCTCGCTGCCTGCAACAAGTACCTGGACATGACCCCGCGCGACAGCATCTCCGACAAGGTGATGTGGACCAGTGTGGAGTCGGCCGAATACGCCGTGAACAGCATCTACTCCTATTCCTATGACATCTTCGCCAGCTGGCCGAGCGCCGTGGGCATGACGGAGGCTTTCACCGACGAGTTCAAGTACGGCTCCTATGTCAATTTCGCCTACTGCCTCATTCCCAGCCAGGTCGCCTATGGCGGCACCAACCTGACGAACAGTTTCGTCGATGTGTATCTGGGCTGCTGGTCGTCCCTGTACGAAGCCGTACGCCGGACCAACGAGGCTCTCTCGAACCTGAAGACCCTGGGCACCGCCCTCCCGGAAGGGGATCGAACCCGGCTGGAAGGCGAACTCCGCCTGATGCGGGGTTGGCTCTATTTCGAACTGGTGAAGCGCTACAAGGAGGTGATCCTCTATGACGAGGACCTGACCACTATTTCCGTGGAGAAAGCCCTTTCCTCGGAGGCTGACGGCTGGAAGTTCATCAAGGATGACCTGGACTTCGCAGCCGGAGCCCTTCCCGAGAAGGCTTCCGCCAAGGGGCGCCTGGACAAGGGCGTCGCCTACGCGCTGATCTCCCGGGCCATGCTCTATGCCGGTGACAATGATGCGGTCATCGCAGCGGCCGATGCCCTCGAAGGCCTGGGCTATTCCCTGATGGGCGATTATGCGTCGGCCTTCACGGTACCGGTCCAGTCCGGAAATCCGGAGACCATCCTCCAGTACAGTTTCTCCTACGCCGACAACGTGACGCACGAGTTCGATTTCTACTATACTCCGGGCGGCGACTACAAGCTGGTCGGCCAGCAGGGCGGCGGCTACGGCACGCCTACCCAAGAGATGGTGGAGTCCTACGAGCTCGCCACCGGCGGCTTCCCCGACTGGTCTCCCTGGCACGGGACGACGACGGCCGAGCCGCCCTACGAAAAGCTGGAACCCCGTTTCCAGGCGACGATCCTGTACAACGGCGCCCCGTGGAAGGGCCGCCGGATCGAGCCCTGGATCGGCGGGACCGACGGCTGGTGCCAGTGGAACAAGGAACCCAAACCCGAAGGCCGCACGACTACCGGCTACTACCTCCGCAAGGGCGTGGACGAAACGCACAACCTCGCCGAGCGCAGCCAGAGCGTCCAGCATTTCGTCCTTCTCCGGTACGGCGAAGTCCTCCTGAACAAGGCCGAGGCCTGTTTCCGGAAGGGGGATACGG
>CAMNGM010000073.1 GCA_946538425.1 uncultured Bacteroidales bacterium
AACTGCACGGCGCCACGGAAACCAGCCTGACGTTCCAGTGGGATGCGGTCCAGGGCGCGGCCATCTACCAGTGGAAACTGACCAAGGACGGCGCTCCCGCAGGGGAAGGCCAGGCCAACACCCGCAACACGGCCGTGGGTTCCCTGGAGAAGGCGACCACGTACGGATTCTCCGTGTGCGCGGTCGGTCCCGGCGGCGCTTCTGCCTACAGCGCCGTGGTGGAGGGGACGACGAAGGGGACGAAACCGCTTCCGCCCGATCCGTCCTCCACAGTCCTGTGCGTGGACGCCCCGCTGGTCATTCCTTTCGACTCGGCGCCCACCCTCGGGACCTCCGGCCTCGTGCAGGTCTTCAAGGCCGACGGCACCCTGGTGGACAGGATCGACCTGGCGGACATCTCCAAGGTCGATGTCCTCTCCGACGGGACGATGGTCCCCAAGGGGGCGGATGCCGACGCCGGAAAGATCGCCATCGACAATGACGCGCCGTTCCATACCTTTATGGACGCGCTCCACAGCAACCAGTACCGCATCGTCCATTATACGCCGTTGCGGGTCAAGGGCAAGAACCTGGAAATCAAGCTTCACAACGAAGCGCTCTCCTTCGGGGAGTCGTACTATGTGACGGTCGACGCGTCCGTAGCCGGAAAGGCCGTCGGAAAGGACGAGATGCCTTTCACGGTGAAAGCGGCCCCTACCGGCACCACATTCAAGGTGGCGGCCGATGGCAGCGGCGACTTCTGCACCGTGCAGGGAGCCCTCAGCTATGTGAGCCGCGCCGTGAAGAAAGACGACGCCGTCACCATCGAAATAGGGAAGGGCACCTATCAGGAGCTTCTTTTCCTCCGGAACAAGAACAACGTGACCATCAAGGGGGCGTCCCGGGAGAAAAGCGTCATCGCCTATCCGAACAACGACTCCTACGAGACCGGTTCCGGCTCCTCGGTGGCGGCGCGGCCGTCCCCGGGCGCTTCCATCGGCAAGTCCGGCGGCCGCAGCGTCTTCCTCGTGGAAGGCTGCGACAACCTGGTCCTGGAGAACCTGACCCTCGAGAACACCTATTCCATCCCGTCCCACAAGGGGCAGGCGGAGACGATCTACTTCAACTCCAACTACAAGCTGACGGTGGAGAATTGCTCGCTCATCTCCTGGCAGGACACCTTCCTGTGCAAGGGCAAGGTGTGGGTGCACAACTCCCTGATCGCCGGCCACGTGGACTATATCTGGGGCTATCCGGAGGCCTGCCTGTTCGAGGATTGCGAGATCCGCTCCCGGGCGGGCGGCTACCTCATCCAGGCCCGCGTCCCCAAAGTCACGGACAAGGGATTCGTGTTCCTGAACTGCCGGCTGACGGCGGAATCCGGCGTCAAGGACGGCTCGATGTACCTCGCCCGTTCCGGCGGCTCGACGGACTACTTCGACAATGTGGTCTTCGTCAACTGCACGATGGGCCCGGTCATCGCCGCCACCGGCTGGCACACGAAACCGGCCCCGAACCCGTCGGCGCCCACCGCCACCTCCGGCTGGCGCGAATACGGCTCCGTGGACCCCTCCGGCAAGGCCGTCACGGGCCACAACGCCTCCGGCAAGGTCCTCACCGCCGCCGAAGCCGAGCCCTACTCCTCCCGGAAGGCCGTGCTGGGGTGGTAGAGGGCCGTAGCCATCCAGAATGTGGTTCCCGCGCATCTCCTGATGTGCGGGAATCCTTTTTTAGGGGAACAGCGTGGCTTCAGGTCCATTTGCTGGGACGATGGACACGATTTCCCGCGGTTTTCATGGCTTGCCCTACATCGGTTGGGACGATAGCCACGGTGCATCTTATTTTCGTCGACAAAAGAAGCTGTAATACCTTGCGGTTTCTGTGTGAAACGCTATATTTGTAACGGGTGCTGTCAGCATCCGTTTGTTCAACTTTATTTGTGTGTGAGATATGAGCGTCTTGAGTCAATGTATGAGCATCATCCAGCTAACTTCCTTGGATTGGTCGTGGGAGGAGCGCTTCAGTATGGTGGGCCATTCGTTCCGGGTGATGGCGATGGCAAAGAATTTTGATGAGATGGTGGTGGGTATGATGCACGCCATCTATGCGGGATCTGATTATACGCGGTTCCTGTATCGTGTCGATGTGGATGGAGATCCGGAGTGGAAGGCGGCTTTGGATCTTTTCGTACCGCCTTTGAAGATGAAACGGCCCAAGTCGAAGTATGAGGTGCCATCTGAAGATTTGCTGGGAACCAATATGCCGCAATCTCTTTTGGAGGACGAGAAGGCGAGGCAGGACTGGATGATCGCTGAAACGCTTTGGAGCGCATCCTATGAAAAGTATATCTGGAAAATCCGTGAGAACAGAATCGCCAGAAACGTGATGATCCATAAATTGCTGGATATGCTGGACGTCTTGCGGAATCCGGGAAAGTACGAAGATGAGTCCGGTCCCCAATACTATGTCCTTCCCTGGAAGAAGCATTGGTTGATTGACATCAGGGGGAGAGGGACAAGGGTGCCGCGAACGGATGACAAGTATCTCCTGAGAGAACCGACAGCCATTGAACGGGCGAACCTGATCGACAAGTATGAGCAGGCACTGGAACTACTTGTGGATGAAGAGGTCCGTTTCCCTGTCCAGGATCGTTTTTCGGAGGAAGAGCATCGGGAGCACGAGCAAGATTGCCACAGTTGGTTCCTGTCCTGGATGGCAGGAGAAAAGGCTGAGATGGAACAATACGGTGAAACGGAGGACGATTATGAGAGCGACGAGGAGGATGAGTCCGAAGGATGGTCGTTCTAAAGACTATTGGCTGGTTACGACTGAACACCTGAAGGAAGGATTATGGTTCCGCGAAGATGATGACTACAAGGTGGGAATGAACTATGTCGCGGTCTTGTCGTTCTTGCTAGGGGTGACAGTCCTTTCCTTTACGCTGATGTCAAACCACGTTCACTTTGTCCTTTACTGTTCCAAGGAAGATGCGCGTCTTTTCGTAGATGCCTTTAAGAAGAACTGTTCCAGATTTATATCGAAGAAATATGGCATCAGGGAAGCACTGAGACGAAACAAGGTGGATATCCAGCGGATCAATCCGGATGACGAATCTTTTCAATGGGCAGTTGCCTATGTGGAAATGAACCCGGTGGCGGCCAATATCTGCCTGCATCCTTCCGCCTATCGATGGGGAACTGGCCGGTCTTTCTTCCAAGTCTCTCCACCCAAAGCAGTGCGTCTGGGGGGCTTGTCCATCAATGCGGCCAGACGCTTGCTTCATAGCAAGCAATCGCTCCCATCAGACTGGCTCGTCGGGGAGGACGGTTACATCCTTCCGGAATCCTATGTGCCGGTCAAGTTGGTCGAATCCATCTTCAAGTCCCCAAGACGTATGAATTATTACTTGCAGAATTCCTCCAAGGCGAAGCGTCGCAGAGAATTGCAGGAAAACGAATTGCCCTCTTTCCGGGATCAGGTGCTTTACGCGGCCATCCCGGACCTTTGCCGGTCGCTTTTCGGCAAGAACGACGCTTCTGATTTAAACGACGAGCAGCGGCAAGAACTGGTACGCCAGATCCGCCGCCGCTTCAGTGCCGATATCCATCAGATTGTCCGCGTAACATCCTTTTCGATGGAGGATGTGGCGCGCTTCCTGGATGCACCTTGACGCTTGTCGTGGCCTGAGGTCCATCCGATTGGACGGTGGGCACGATTTGCCGCAGTTTTCGCGGCTTGCCCTCCGTCGGATGGGACGATGGCCGCGATTCTACTCGATCACTGCGGCCCAGCCGCCGTTGCGGGCCATATGGATGTCGACGGTTTCCGAGCTGTCGACATTCTTTTCGACCTTGTTGTAGTGCATCGCCTGGTAGCCGGCGTTGAGGCCGTCCTTGAAGGCGGTCATCCGGTGCCGTCCGGGGGAGAGGAAGTTGAGCTTGATGCGGAAGTCGCGTTCGGTTCCGTTCGTGATGCCGCCGATGAACCACTTGGAGCCCTTCCGCTTGGCGACGAGGACATATTCGCCGGCCTTGGCCTCGAGGGCGCGGGTCTCGTCCCAGGTGGTGGGGACGCTGGCGATGTAGCGGGCGCAGTCCTCGTTCTCGTAGTAGCGCGTAGGGTTGTCGCAGAGCATCTGCACGCCGCTTTCCAGGACGACGTAGAGCGCCATGTTGAAGCAGCGCGTGCCGGGGGCGCCGCTGTTCGGACGGGTGGCGCGGTAGCGTTCCGGCTGCAGGTTGTACATTCCGCCGGGGGTGAAGTCCGCGGCGCCCACGGCGTTGCGGATGAACGGCAGCCACACGGTGTTCTGCGGTTTGCAGCGCTCCATCTGCTCGAGGCCCAGGACACCTTCGTAGCTCAGGAGGTTCGGATACTCATATTCCAGGCCGGCCGGGGTGAAGGCGCCGTGCCAGTCCAGGACGATGTGATATTTCGCCGCCTCGGCGGTCACTTTCTTGTAGAAGTTCACCATCCACTGGTCGGCGTGGTCCATGAAATCGATCTTCATCGCCGGGACACCCCATTCCGCATAGGTCTTGAAGATGGTGTCGAAGTGGTTGTAGACCGTGAGCCAGGGCACCCAGAGCACGATTTTCACGCCGATGCCGTTGCAATAGCGGATGAGTTCCCGGATGTCCAGGTCGGCGTTTCCGTGGAAGGGATCCGTCGTGGACACGGCCCAGCCTTCGTCCAGCAGGATGTATTCGACGCCGAACTTCGCGGCGAAATCGGCATAGTACTTATACGTGGCCAGGTTGCAGCCGGCCTTGAAATCCACGTCGGGCCCATAGGGCGCGGCCCCGTTCCACCATTCCCAGGAGAACTGGCCGGGGTGGATCCAGCTGGTGTCGTCCAGCACGCTCCGGCGGGAGAGCTGGGCGGGAAGCGTCTGCTCGATGATGCCCTTGGAGTCCGTCACGGCCACCCAGCGCCAGGGGAAGGCGCGGCTGGCGGACGTCCTGGCGATGTACGGGGCCTCTTCGAGGATTTCCTCGCTCCGGTCCCCGCGGGGCTCCCAGCGGAGCGGCGCCTTCGGATAGGCGGGAATCACCGCCGTCCCGTCCGTGGTGTAGAACAGGTGCGGATAGTCGTCCAGGTCGCTTTCGCCCACGAGGAGCTGCGCGTCGTCCGGACCGGACAGGAGCAGTGGCGAAGTCGCCAGCTTGCGGTCCGACGCGGCCCAGACCGCGAGCGATCCGCTCCGGTAAGGCTCCTCGCTGGAGGTGTTGAACGAGCGGGCCGTCTGGTAGTTCGCCGTGAAACCGTCTGCGGGAATCAGCAGGAAATGGTCGTCATAGACCTCCACGTCCCCATTCCGGTCCATCACGAACCGGTAGGCGACGGCATTGTCCATCACGCGGAGAAGCATCGAAACGCCCTTTCCCAGGCGGATCTCCGTCTCGTTGTACTCGTCGACGACCGTCGAGAACTTGAGCGGGACGACCGGCTGGAACTCGTCGTACATAAACCGCGTCTTTCCGACCTTCACGCTGCCGTCGGGGATGGTTTCCGTTCCGGTCACGAGGCGGATGTCGCGGATCTCGTAGACGGGCTTCCCGTCCTTGACGACGGTGTAGGACACACGGCCGGAACCCGTTTCCAGGTTCACGGTGAGTTTCCCGTTCGGGGAGAGGAGCGTGGTGGCCTTGGGCGCCGCCAGCGCGGACACGGCCGTCAGCGCGGCCGCCAGGATGCAGAAGAGGGCTTTTTTCATCTTTTCGGCAATAAAAAAACAGTGGGTCCAAACCGGACCCACTAATTTAATGAGAATAACCTTTTTCTGCAAATGGACCCTTACACCAGTCCCTGGTCCACCATCGCGTTGGCGACCTTGATGAAACCGGCGATGTTGGCGCCCTTGACGTAGTTGACGTATCCGTTCTCCTCGGTGCCGTACTTGAGGCACGCGGCGTGGATGTCGGCCATGATGCGGTGGAGGTTCTCGTCCACTTCCTCGGCCGTCCATTTCTGGCGCATCGAGTTCTGGGACATCTCCAGGCCGGAGGTGGCGACACCGCCCGCGTTGGACGCCTTGCCGGGGGAGTAGAGCAGGCCGTTGGACTGGAAGACGCGGATGGCATCCGGGGTGGAAGGCATATTGGCGCCTTCGGCTACGCAGAAGCAGCCGCCGGCGACGAGCTTCTCGGCGTCCTCCTTGTCGATCTCGTTCTGCGTGGCGCAGGGGAGCGCGATGTCGCAGGGAACGCCCCAGGGACGCTCGTCCGGATGGTAGGTGGCCTGCGGGTACTGCTCCACATACTCCTTGATGCGGCCACGACGGAAGTTCTTGAGTTCGAATACGAAAGCAAGCTTCTCCTCATCCAGTCCTTCAGGATCGTGGATGTAGCCGTTGGAATCCGACAGGGTCACGACCTTGGCGCCCAGGCGCATCGCTTTCTGCGCGGCGTACTGGGCCACGTTGCCGGAACCGGAAACCAGGACCGTCTTCCCCTGGAACGTCTCGTTCCGGGTGGCGAGCATCTGCTCGGTGAAGTAACAGAGACCATAGCCGGTGGCCTCCGGGCGCAGGCGGGAACCGCCCCAGCCCTGGCCCTTGCCGGTGAGCGTGCCGGTGAATTCGTTGCGGAGCCGCTTGTACTGGCCGAAGAGGTAGCCGATCTCGCGGCCGCCCACGCCGATGTCACCCGCCGGGACGTCGGTGTCCTGGCCGATGTGGCGCTGCAGTTCGGTCATGAAGCTTTGGCAGAAGCGCATCACCTCCGCGTCGGACTTGCCTTTGGGGTTGAAGTCGGAGCCGCCCTTGCCGCCGCCCATCGGGAGGGTGGTGAGGCTGTTCTTGAAGGTCTGCTCGAAGGCGAGGAACTTCATAATGGACAGGTTTACGCTCGGATGGAAGCGGATGCCGCCCTTGTAGGGGCCGATGGCGCTGTTCATCTGCACGCGGAAGCCGCGGTTGATGTGGATTTCGCCACGGTCGTCCGCCCACGGGACCCGGAAGATGATGACCCGCTCGGGTTCGACCATCCGCTCCATGATCTTCAGGTCGAGCAGGTGGGGGTAAGCGGTGATGTAGGGAGCTACGCTTTCCACGACTTCGCGGACAGCCTGGTGGAATTCCTTCTCGCCCGGGTTGCGCGCGATGACGCCCGCCATGAACCCGTCGATGTAGTTCTGAGTGAATTTGTCCATTTTATATACGGATTAAACTAACCGCTTACAAACATAATTAAAAATTTTAAGAGTTGAAACTTTTTTGCGGTAAAAATGCGGTAAAAATTTGAGCGTCTTTTTGGGGTGGTTGATTATCAGCTCTTTAGCTTGTTGTCTTCGTGAGTCTATCAACGGAAAGAACCGCCTATCAATTTGAAACTTGTGATTCTCGGGCTTTTTCCTTACTTTTGCCAAAAGAAAGCACAATCCTATGGTTTCCGAACTGATCGACAAGTACATCTGGCTGGTGCAGACCTTCATCGACGCGGGTCCCGGCGGCCTGTCGCTGCCGGAGATCGCCGCCCGTTGGACCGCCCGCTACGGCGGGGCGGACTATCCCAGGCGCTCGTTCAACAATCACCGGGAAGCGGTCGCCGACGTCTTCGGCATCGAAATCGCCTGCAACCGCAGCACGAACCGGTATTACATCGATGCGGGGGAAAGCGCCGTGGACAAGCGCCAGTCCGTCGACTGGCTCATCAATACCTTCACGGTGAACAACCTTCTCTCCCTCGGGAAGGAGCGCCTTTCGGGACGGGTGTCCGTCGAGGACATCCCCTCGGGCCAGAAGCATCTCGTCTCCGTGATGCAGGCGATGCTGGACAATGCCGTGATGGAGCTCCGCTATCGGAAATATCTCAGCGAAGGCGAGGAGGTCCGTCACATCCGGCCCTATGCCGTGAAGGAATTCGAGAAGCGGTGGTATGTCGTCGCCTTCAGCGAGGAGGCGGAGGCCCTGCGCGTGTATGCGATGGACCGCATCCTTTCCCTGGCCCCGACGGGGGAGCGTTTCAAGATGCCGAAAGGCTTCCAGGTCGACGACGTCTTCGAGGCCAGCTACGGCATCTACCTGCCCGAAGACGTCCCGCCGGTCCTGGTGAAGTTCCGGACGACCGCGCGGGAGACCGCTTACCTCAAGGACCTTCCGCTCCACCCCAGCCAGGTCTTCCTGGGCGAGGAAGAAGACGGCCACGGCCTCTTCGCGATGCGGGTGATTCCCAATCCGAACCTGGTGATGGAACTCTGCAAGCACGGAAACAGGCT
>CAMNGM010000074.1 GCA_946538425.1 uncultured Bacteroidales bacterium
GGGATGTTCATATCCCAGCACTCGCCCACGATGTTCATCTTCGGGTATTCCTTCCGGACCGCCTTGCACCACTCGGCCATCGGCTCGGGCTCGTTGTACGGGTAGGTGTCCACGCGGAGGCCGTCCAGCCCCGCGTACTCGATCCACCACACCGCCCACTGCTGGAAGTAGCGCAGCACATAGGGGTTGTCCAGGTTCATATCCGGCATCGACGGGACGAACCAGCCGCTCTGCTGGCGGTCGCGGTCCTTCACCGAGGCGTGCGGGTCCATATAGACCGAGAACAGCGCGTTCATCTGCATATACGGCTCGGAGACGTGGTACCAGTCCGGGAAGGGCGGGTTGTCCATCCACCAGTGGGCCGTGCCGCAGTGGTTGGTGACGATGTCCATTATGACCTTCAGACCCTTCCCGTGGGCCTCGTCCACGAACTGCTTGTAGTGGGCGTTGTCCCCAAAGCGCGGGTCGATGTGGTAGTAGTCGGCGCAGGCGTAGCCGTGGTAGGACTCCTTCGGCTGGTTGTCCAGCAGCATCGGCGTGCTCCAGATGGCCGTCGCGCCCAAGTCGGCGATGTAGTCCAGGTGGTTGATGATGCCCTGGATGTCGCCGCCGTGGCGGGCCACCGGATTCTCGCGGTCCACTTCGTCGGGCGTGGCGGGGACGGGCCAGGCGACGGCCGAGCCGTCGTCGTACTCGCCGCCCTGCCAGGCCGCGTCATTGTCGAGGAAGGCCGAGGAGAAGCGGTCGGGCATGATGAGGTAGATCATATCCGCCGTCGTGAAGCTGGCGCGGTCCGCGCTCCCCTTCTCCCTTTCGCGGATCAGGTAGGGATACTTGGCTTCTTTCTCCCCGTCTTTCACGACCAGATAATAGGTGCCGGGGGCGGCATCGGCCTGAACCTCCACGTCCACGAACAGGTAGTCCGGGCTCGCGGCCTTGTGCGTCGCCTTCGCGACGACGCCCTTGCCGCCCTCGATGCGGATTTCCTTGCCGCCGACATCCTTTCCCTGCACCATCAGCTGCAGCGGGGTCTTCATCCCCGTCCACCAGCTGAGGGGTTCCACACGCGTCACTTCCTCCGGGGTCGCATCCGGAATCGTCGCCGGGTCGAAGGCCGCCTGGCAGCCCGTAAGCCCGGCCGCCACGGCCGTCGCCATCAGGATTCTTTTCATCGTTACTTGGTCAGGACCACATACTCGCCCGGCGCGAGCGTGAAGTCATTCATTCCTTTCTGGTAGGTCTTGCCGGTGAAGACTTCGGTATACTTGCCGTCCAGGTTGACCGGGAGCGTGACCGGAGCCGCCTCGAGGTTCTTGAAAGGCGTGCCGCCGGCCTCGGCGGCGGGGCGGTTGTCATTGGATTCCTTCGCTTCGCTCGGAATGACAGGCTCGTCCGCCGGGGCGACGCCGAAGTTGGCGAGGACGATCACCTTGTTGCCCTTGACCTCGCGGTGGAAGGCGACGATGCCGTCCAGGCCTTCGGGGATTTCCCACCAGACGATGTCACCGCCCTTCTCGCCGGCGGCGAGGGCGGGATTGCCGTGCTTGAGGTCCACGAGCTTCTTCCAGAAGGTCGTATACTCGTTGGCGCTCCAGTCCGTGATCGGGTCTTTCTCAAAGAATTCCAGCCGGCGGGAAAGGCCGATTTCCTGGCCCGTGTAGATGAGCGGCTGGCTGCCCGGCAGGGTGAAGCACAGGACGGCGCAGGCGTTCGCCGCGGCGCCCTCGCGCTCGAACTCGGTGCCGGACCAGGAGTTCTCGTCGTGGTTGGAGGTGAAGGTGAGGCGGAAGGCCTCCTTCGGGAAGCGGGCGGCGTCGCGGGCGATGTATTCCTTCAGGTCCGTGACGGTCTTGCGTCCCTGCGCCAGGCTGTTCAGCAGGTGATGGAGTTCCCAGGCGTAGTTCGCGTCGAAGGTCTCGGCCGGGTCGGCCAGGTTGTCGCGCTCGGCCTCGGCGAGGAGGTAGATGTCGGGATAGTCCTGGTTCATCTTGGGGAGGATGCCCTTCCAGAAGGCGGCGGGCACCTCGCCGGCGGCGTCGCAGCGGAAGCCGTCCACGCCCTTCTCGAGCCAGAAGCGCATGGCGTCGTCCTGGGCCCACCACACGTCCTCGTTGTCGTAGTTGAGGCTGCGGGTGTCGGTCCAGTCATATTCCCAGATGGCGTTGCCGTCCGCGTCGCGCTCGTAGAAGTCCGCGGGCTTTTCGGTCATCCACACGTTGTCCGGGGCGGTCTGGTTGGCCACCCAGTCCAGGATGACCTTGAATCCCTGCTTGTGGGCGGCGGCGACGAGGTGCTCGAAGTCCTCCATCGTCCCGAATTCCGGGTTCACTTTCTTGTAGTCGGAAATGGCATAGTAGGAGCCGAGGGTGCCCTTGCGGCCCTCGGTGCCGATCTCGTACATCGGCATCAGCCAGAGGATGTCCACCCCGAGTTCCTTCAGGCGGGGCAGCTGCGCCTCGACGCCGGCGAAGGTCCCCTCCGGGGAGAACTGGCGGATATTCACTTCGTACATCACGGAGCTGTAGGTCCAGTCCGGATGGACGGACGGAGTCTTCGTTTTCTTGCAGCCGACGAGCGAGAGCAAGGCCACACAGATAATCAGGAGCTTTTTCATACGTGCGTGTTATTAATCGGATAAAGGTACGAAAAAAACGGGAGACCCGACGCCCCAGGCGCGGATTTCCCGATGAAACAACCGTTTCGGCGGACGAACCGTCAGCGGAGCGAGGCCTTCGCCGCCTCCACCGCCGCGATCACCCGGTCGCACCAGGCGTCGAAGGCCGGATCCTCCGGCTGGCATTCCGGATGGGCCAGGACATAGTCGAGGGTCCGGCGCACGCCCTGGTCGAAACGCACCGTGGCCTTGTAGCCCGGCACCGCGCGCTTGAGCTTGCGGTTGTCGAACAGGACCGTGTTGGCCTTGTCGCCGAGGAGCCCGCCGCGGAAGTCGTAGGGGCCGGCCGCGTCCAGAAACTCCGAGGACACGTGGACCGCCTTCAGGGGCACGCCCAGCGCGTCCGCGATGGTCTGGTAGATCTGGTTCCAGGTCAAGGAGTCGTCGGAGGTGATGTGGAACACGTCCCCGATCGCGTGGGGATTGCCCATCAGGCCCACGAACCCCTTCGCGAAATCGGTGTTGTGCGTGAGGGTCCACAGGGACGTGCCGTCGCCGTGGATGATCACGGGCTTGCCCTCGAGCATCCGCTTGAGCACCTGCCAGGAGCCGTTGTCGCCGTGGACCCCGAGGGGCACGGACCTGTCGCCGTAGGTGTGCGACGGGCGGATGATGGTCACCGGGTACCCTTCCTCGCGGTACTTGCCCATCAGGAAGTCCTCGCACGCGATCTTGTCACGCGAGTACTGCCAGTACGGGTTCACCAGCGGCGTGCCCTCCGTGATGACAGGGCTGGCGAGCGGCTTCTGGTAGGCCGATGCGCTGCTGATGTACATATACTGCTTCGTCCGCCCGCGGAAGAGCCGCCAGTCGCGCTCCACCTGGGCCGGGACGAAGCCGATGAAATCGCACACGCAGTCCCACTGCGCGCCCGCGAGGAGCTCCGCCACCGCGGCCTCGTCGTTGATGTCGGCCTTCAGGACCTTCACGTTGGCAGGGACTTCGGCGCTCCGAGTC
The DNA here is from genome assembly GCA_946538425.1 of uncultured Bacteroidales bacterium. Classification (GTDB taxonomy): domain Bacteria; phylum Bacteroidota; class Bacteroidia; order Bacteroidales; family UBA932; genus Cryptobacteroides. The sequence continues at coordinate 3,632 of CAMNGM010000074.1, forward strand.
CCCCGGTTCAGGAGCGTGAGCTCCCACTCCCCTTCCGCGGCCAGTTTCGCGGTGATGGCGGTACTGATCGTTCCGGTACCGCCGATGAATAAAGCTTTCCGTTTCATTTCCAATCGATTTCGTCCATAGGATAGCGGACGTCCCAGTCCTTGCGGAGGCCGTCCATCAGTTCCATGATGTACAGGGTTTCGTCCAGGGGCATCTGCGGCGGCTCCGTGAGCCCGGCCGCGAGGGCGTCCCGGCAGGCGACGAACTGGTATTCGTAGCCCGTGATCTGCTTGGGCACCGGAATCGTCTCCACATAGGTGCGGTCCGGCCCGTTCACCGTGATGCGCTGGGGATTGTTGACATTGTCGATGACGAGGTTCCCCTCCGTCCCCGCGATGACGCCGATGTTGTCGCCCACGCAGGCGGCCGAGGACTGGACGTTCGCGAGGATGCCGTCGGCGAGCACGAGGGAGATGGCGTTGGACAGGTCCATCCCCGTGTCCGTCTTCACGCATTGGGAGTTCATCGACACGATCGGGGCGTCGAAGAACATCCGCACGAAGTTGAGGCAGTACACGCCGAGGTCCAGCAGCGCGCCGCCGCACAGGTCGGGCCGAAAGATCCGCTCCTTCTGCCCCATGCTGTACCCGAGGGTGGCCGTCACGAGCTGCGGCTTGCCGATGCGTCCATCGCGGATGAGCCCCCGCACCATCTGCAGGGCGGGCTGATACCGCGTCCAGATGGCCTCCGCGAGGAACACCTTCCTGCGCCGAGCCAGGTCCACGATGACCTGCGCCTGCGCCTTGTTGGCCATGAAGGCCTTCTCCACAAGGCACGGCTTCCCTTTCTCCAGGGCCTCCTTCGTGATGCCGAAATGATGCGAATGCGGTGTCGCCACATACAGGAGGTCCACCTCCGGATCGTCAACCACTTCCGAGTACGAGCCATAGGCGCGCTCGACGCCCCACTTGGCGGCGAAGGCCTGCGCCTTCTCCAGCGACCGGGACCCGATCGCATACGGGCGGAACCCCTCGAGCCCATTCAGGGTGATGGCCGCCTTCTCCGCGATCCACCCGGCACCGACGATTCCGACATTGAAATCCTTCGCGTTCGTCATCAAGATTGTTTTTTACGTTTTTCCAGGAACCGGTCCAGCCAGGCCATCACCACCCCGTACAACAGTCCAGCGATGATAAAATATGCCCAGCCCATCCCCCAATGCCAGATCCAGTTCCCCACGAGCATGAAAAGCGCGAACACGACGCCGTGCACCAGGGCCGAAACAGCAAGTTCCTTGTCCATAATGAATTCTTTTTCAAGTGGTCACCTTCACAAAGATACGCTTTCCCCTCCACATTTGCAACCCTTGACGGGTTCGCGTTGTCCAAGCGAGACTTGTACACGGGCCACTAGATGCAGGGCGGGGCCTATGGGATAGAGACCTGCGGAAAGCCGTTTTACAAGTCGTTGTTTTTCAGACAGTTGCAGTTTATTGTGGATTGGAACCACGTGTCTCATAACGAAATGTGTTTCAGGCACATAGAAATGACGAGGTGCCGAACCTCTTGTTTTGGGAAAGGGGTCGGCACTAGCCCAACTGTAAGTGTTTACTATTCAGCGCATTGTAAGCAACCCAGTTCCAACCCTTTCCACCTGCGCCGGGACATGGGCACACCTGCGCCAGGTCGTGGAGATACCAGCGCCATGTGTGAGAGGACCAAGCCTGAGGATGCGTTATTTCGTGTGGCCGGCGACGTGCCGTTCAATGGGTTTTCCGTCACGGTGGAGTTCAAAGCAGTCGGAGCCATCGGGGAGCTTCGTGTGGCGGATGCGGAGGGAGGGGTCGGAGCGAACGGCGCTCTTCGCGGCGGCAAGGGCCTTCTCGCCGTCGGGATAATGGAAGAGGAGCGGGCCCTCCTCCTGGGTTGGTGCCGACGAGGTTGCCGAGTGTTTAGACGGGCGCTTCGGCGGGGCAGCCGGGGCCGACGGAGCGGTCACTTCCCGAAGGATGACGTAGGTCGGGGCGGTTGGGTCTTCCGTCGACGGGGACACAGCCGGCGTCAATGCCGGGGCTGAGGCCTGGGGCGAATCCGGAGACTGCGGCGGATTCTTCCGTTCGTAGGCGAGGAGGCGGGCGTCTTCGGATTGGGCGCGGGCGGTGTCGTATTGGCGGTCCCATTCGCGGTAGTATTCCATCCTGGGGTCCTCGAAGAGGGACATCTGCTCGACGGTCTCGTGGGTGAGCTTGGAGACGCCGAGGCCCACCTGGCGGAGGGGCGACGCGCCGTCCCAGACTTCGGCGAGCATCCGCCGGGCCTCGTTCAGGATGACGGCGGTGATGTCCGTGGGCTGGCCCGTCTGGCACTGTTTCTGGGCGACGGTGAAGTCCGTGTACTTGACGAACATCGACACGGTCGAGGCGCGGAAGCCGTCGCGGCGGATGCGGTGGGCGACGATGCAGGCCACGTTGAAGAGGGCCCTGTCGATGTCCTTCGGGTCGGAGAGGTCCTTCGCGAAGGTCCGCTCGGCGCTGTAGCTCTTGGCTTCCTGGATTTCCGTTTCCACCGGGGAGTCGTCGCGGCCGTTCGCGTTCTCGTGCAGCTGCACGGCGAACTTCTGCCCCACGATGCGATTCAGCTGGCCCACGCTGAGGCGCGCGAGGTCCCCGATCGTGCGGATGCCGTAGGCGACGAGCCGCTCCTCGGTCTTCTTCCCGACCCAGAGGAGGTCCCGCACGCCCAGGGACCACATTTTCTCAGGGATCTCGTCCTCCCAGAGGGTATGGACCTTGTCCGGCTTCTCGAAGTCCGAGGCCATCTTCGCCAGCAGCTTGTTCGGGCCGATGCCGACATTGACCGTGAACCCCAGGCGGGACTTGATCTCGTCCTTGAGGCGGGTGGCGACCTCCACGGGGTCGCGCCCCCCGCACCGGAAGCTCATATCCAGGAAGCACTCGTCGATGGAAAACTGCTGCAGCACCGGGGAATAGCTCCGGCAGATGGCGATGAAGCCTTCGGAGCAGCGCTTGTACCACTCCCAGTCGCCGCGGACGATGACCAGCTGCGGGCACTTCCGCAGCGCCATCGTCACCGGCATCGCCGACCGGATGCCCAGCTTCTTCGCGGGCAGGGACGCGGCCGAGATGATGCTCCGCCGGTCGCTCGGGTCCCCGGACACGACCGACGGCACCTGCCGGATGTCCTGCCCCCCTTCGTTCACGAGCTTCACCGCCGTCCAGCTGAGGAAGGCGGAGTTCACGTCGATATGGAAGATGATGCGGGACAAGGTCAATAAGGGACTTGGTCGAGGTGCCTGCGCACGGTCGCCAGGAGGCGCTCGCAATGCGCGCGCGTGTTCGCGGCAATGAACATCGACGGCTTATACAACGACGGGGATCCGCCCGTGAAGTCGCAGGCGGCGCCGCCCGCCTCCTCGAGGATGAGGCTCGCCGCCGCGTAGTCCCACGGCATCAGCCGCATCTCGAAGTAGAGCTCGGCAAAACCGGCGGCCATCAGGCAAAGCTCGACGGCCGCCGAGCCGGTGCGGCGCACATCGTTGCATTCCATATAGACATCGTAGATGATGTCGCTGCAGCTGCGGGCCAGTTCCTTCCGGTAGGTGGACATCGCCGTGAACAGGAGCCCCCGCTCGTAGGTCCGGTCCGATACGTGGATGGGCTTCCCGTTGCAGAAGGCGCCACGGCCCCTCTCGGCAGCGTACATCTCGCCCCGCCAGGGGCTGTAAACGACGCCCATCGCCAGCTCGCCGCCCCGCACCAGCGCCACGCTGATGCAGCAGTTTTCGTTCCCGCGGGCGTAGTTGGCCGTCCCGTCGATGGGGTCGATGATCCACACGGCCTCGTGGGCCGTATCGGCGAAATCCTCCTCCTCGCACAGGAATCCGCTCCCGGGCAGCAGCGCCGCGAGCCGCCGCGTCAAGAAATGCTGCACCGCCACGTCCGACGACGTGACGATATTCTCCCGGGCCCCCTTGTCGTGAACCTCGAACCCGCCCGTCCGGTCCATCAGCGTCCCCGCCTTCCGGACGATATCAATGATTTGCTGAATGTCGATCTCCATAACGCAAAGATAAGAAAAACGGCCGAAGTCCATGATGCAACTCGCAGAAACAGTCGGGACGAACCCTACGCAATCAGCCACCGCCCCACCTTCCCTTCCCGCCGACATCCGTGACATTACAGAACAAAAAAGGCCAACTCAATTTTGAGTCAGCCTTTTTCCCGTCGGGGTGATGTGACTCGAACACACGACCCTCTGGTCCCAAACCAGAT
>CAMNGM010000075.1 GCA_946538425.1 uncultured Bacteroidales bacterium
TCTGGACCTGGCCCGACTGGGTCCCGCTCGTGGGCGGAGACATCTTCTTCGAGCCCGTGTTCAACTTCGCGGACAGCTGCGTCACGGTAGGCGCGTTCTACCTGATCCTGTTCCAGTGGAAATTCTTCTCGAAGGAAGAGTAAAATTCGGGACAAAGTTTTTATCTTTGTCCCTCCAAGGAGGTGTGGCCGAGTGGTCGATGGCGGCAGTCTTGAAAACTGTTGGGCGGCAACGTCCCGGGGGTTCGAATCCCTCCGCCTCCGCAATGGTCCGCAAGTTCTTTTGCATCGTGGGCGCCCTGTTTGCCTTTGTGTCGCTCTCCGGCGCACAGGAAGCGGGGGAGAGGTTCGTGTTCACGCCCCAGTCCACCGCTCAGGCCCAGTTCGCCGGGTTCTATGTCGCCCTGGAGCAGGGATTCTATGCCGATGAGGGGCTGGATGTCGAGATCGCCCATCCTTATGCCACCACCTCCGCCGTGGACAACATCCGGGAGGGCGTCTGTCAGGCGACCATCCTGCCGCTTTCCCTGGCGATGCGGACCATCGACGGCGGACTTCCCCTCGTCAACATCCTCCAGACCTCGATGAACAGCGCGACGGTCATCATCTCCCGGTGGGGAGCCGACCCGCTGACGCTCCGCGGCGCGAAAGTGGCCGCGTTCCGGGCGGGTTTCGGCCAGCTGGCCCGCAGTTTCGCCGAGATGGAAAACCTGGATTACGAGTGGATTCCGGCCGCTTCGGTGAAGAATATCTTCATCGCGGGCGCCGTCGACGCCACGCTCGCCCGAAGCTATGACGAGTACTACCAGCTCCTGCAGACGCGCATCATCCAGCCGGACACGGGCATCTATCGCTTCGAGGATCACGAGTACAATGTCCAGCAGGAGGGCGTGTATGTGACGCGGGCGTATTATGAGACCCATCGGGCGCAGGCCGAGGCTTTCGCCCGCGCCAGCCGCCGGGGGTGGGAATGGGCGGATATGCACCCGGAGGAGACGCTGGAACTGGTAATGCGCTATGTCCGGGAGTTCCGCATCGCCACGAACCGGACTTTGCAGGAATTGATGCTGAAAGAGGTCCTCCGTCTCCAGCACGACCACGAGTCGGGGGAGAAGGAGTTCCGCCTCCGCCCCGATATGGTGGACAAGGCCAATGAGATGATGGAGAAGGCCGGGATGATCTCCCGGCGGATCACCGTGGAGGACCTGCTGCCGTGAAGAAGCTGATCGACACCCTCCGCCGCTCCTTCTCGGCCCGCCTGAGTCTCTGGGTGGTCAGTTTCGCCGCCCTCGTCTTCCTCGCGGCGACGGCCTATTTCTTCACCGTGTCCCGCCGGTACGTCCGCGAGGAGGCCATCCTCCGCGCCACCCAGGTCGTGGAAAATTCGGTCCTGAGACTGAACAATATCCTGGAGGACGTGCAGCTTTCCGCCGACAACCTGGAATGGCTGGTGTACCGCCATCTGGATGAGCCGGAGATGATGATGGAGTACTCCCGGATCACGGTGCAGGGCAATCCGGTCCTGTCCGGCTGCTCCATCTCTTTCGAGCCGGACTATTTCGAAGGACGGCACTATTTTTCCGCCTATTCGGGGTATATCGGGGGCACGCTGCGGACCGAGCAGGAGGGCGATGACGACTACCAGTATTTCTACCTGGACTGGTATCTCCAGCCCAAGCTCCTGAACCAGCCCTGCTGGACCGAACCCTACAGCGACTGGGAGCAGGATGACGCCAAGGACCGCCAGACGCAGCGGATGGTTTCCTACTGCAAGCCGTTGACGACCGCCGAAGGGTACATCGGCGGCATTTCCCTGGACATCTCCCTGAAATGGCTGTCGGACAATCTGTCGCCCGTGAAGCCGTATCCGCACTCCTACAGCATCCTGATCAGCCGCGGGGGAACCTACCTGGTGCATCCGGATCCCGACAAGCTCTTCTACCAGACCATCTTCACCGAGGGACTCATCACACCGCGGCCCGAGCTGGACGAGCTGGGAACGAGCATGTTGGATCAGGAAGCCGGTTACAGGCGGCTGATGGTCGACGGCAAACCCAGTTTCGTCTTCTTCACGCCCCTCAAGGCGACGGGCTGGAGCATGGCCATCGTCTGCCCCGAAAGCGACATCTTCGGCCGGTTCAACCGGCTTCGGTGGATCGTTACGACGATCGACATCCTGGGGTTGCTCCTGCTGTTCTTCCTGTGCTTCCGGGTGATCCGGAAGACGATGCGGCCCCTCAGCGACCTGGCCCGGCAGGCGGAGGACATCGCCTCCGGCCATTTCGACACCGTGCTTCCGGAGAACGACCAGCCCGACGAACTGGGCACCCTCTCCCGTTCCTTTGCGGATATGCAGTCGTCCCTGGTCGCCTATATGGACGAATTGACACGGACGACGGCCAACAAGGTCCGGATCGAAGGGGAGCTGCAGATTGCCCGGAATATCCAGCGGGGGATGATCCCGCAGGTGTTCCCGCCGTTCCCGGAGCGGAAGGATATCGACCTGTATGCGTCGATGGACCCGGCCCGGGAAGTGGGCGGCGACCTGTACGACTATCTCATCCAGGGCGGGCGGCTGTATTTCTGCATCGGCGACGTCAGCGGCAAGGGCGTGCCGGCGAGCCTGTTCATGACCGTCGTGCGGAACCTGTTCCGGGCCGCCGGCCGGCAGGGGCTTCCGCCGGCTGAAATCGCGCATCAGATCAATGAGACCCTCTCCGACGGGAACGAGCAGCTGATGTTTGTGACGATGTTCATCGGCGCCATCGACCTGGTTTCCGGCCGTCTGGACTTCTGCAACTGCGGGCACAATCCGCCGGTCCTCCTCCCGCGGGGCGGGAAACCCGCCTTCTTGCCTTGCAAGGCCAATACGCCCCTCGGCATCCTTCCCGATGCCCGTTTTGAAGGCGAGTATGTGGACGGCCTCAAGGGAACGCCGCTGTTCCTATATACCGACGGCTTGACCGAGGCCGAGGATCCGGCCCTGGAACTGTTCGGCTCCGACCGCCTCCTCGCCGTCCTGGGCGAGCCCTATGTCGATGCGGAAACCGTCGTGAAACGGATGCAGGCGGCCATTTCCGACCACGTCGCCGGCGCCGACGCCAGCGACGACCTGACGATGCTGTGCCTGGAAATCAAGAACTAGCGGATTGAAAGCGGGATTCCGGCTTCGCCGGCATTCCAAAACAGCCCGGCGCTAAAGCGCTGGGCTGCAATTGGTTGCGGTGAGGAAGGGATTCGAACCCCCGGTACGCGCAAACGTACACCTGTTTTCGAGGCAGGCTCCTTCAACCACTCGGACACCTCACCGTTGGGACTGCAAATTTACGATTAAATTTTCAATTTGCAATCTTTTGGCCCTTACTTGAACCACTCGGTGAGATGATTCTTCGCGTATAGGTAGTAGACGACGAGCCCGACCCAGCTGGTGATGAGCACCAGGACGCAGGAGATGACCTTGCCCACGAGGGAGATGGGCTTCTTGAGGATGTCGATGACGGCGAGGATCGCGAGGACGAGGCCGATGAAGTAAATGATGGAACCCATAGCAGTGATTTGTTGGATGTTAAACGTTCGTATGGTCAAAAATACGAAAAAGTCGTGAAAATGCAAGCGCATTTTTTCTTAACTTTGCCGGACTGAAACCTGAACGCTCATGAACGAAACCTGGAGATTTCTCAAGTTCGTCCTTTTCTCCGCCAGCGCGGGCCTCATTGAAATCGGCAGTTTCGCCCTCCTGAACGAGCTGCTGGACTGGCCCTATTGGCCCTCCTATCTCATCGCCCTCACCCTGAGCGTGCTCTGGAACTTCACGCTGAACCGGAAGTTCACCTTCCGCAGCGCCGCAGACGTCCCGCGGGCGATGCTGCTCGTGGCGGCCTACTACGCCGTCTTCACTCCGGCCACCACCCTTCTGGGTAACTGGCTGGCGGAAGACCTGGGCTGGAACGAATACCTCGTGACCGGCCTCAATATGCTCCTGAACGTCTCCACGGAGTTCCTCTGGCAGAAATACGTCGTCTACCGCCACCAGATCGACACGGCGGTGTCGGAACCTGCTGCCTGACGGTCGCAAACAGGTCGAGACAAACTTTACAGCTTCACCACGCCGATGCCGGGTCGGTCGGGGAGGACGAGCTTGCCTTTGCGGAGGCCGACGCCCTCGAAGAGGTCGTTGGTGATGAGGAGGTTGCCGTCCAGGTCGGCGAAGTCGACGGCCGGGGAGAGCTGGGCGGCGGCGCTGACGGCGCAGGAGGTCTCGGTCATACAGCCGAGCATCACTTTCAGGCCGAGATTGCGGGCGAGCTCGACCATCTTGTGCGCGTTGCGCAACCCGCCGCACTTCATCAGCTTGATGTTGACCCCGTCGAACACGCCCACGGCGCGGCGGACGTCGTCCAAGCCCTGGACGGACTCGTCGCCGAAGACGGGCAGCGGACTGCGTTCCCGCAGCCAGGCCAGGTCGTCGATGCGGCTGACCGCCATCGGCTGTTCCACCATCACGATGCCGTGATCCCGGAGCCAGTAGATCATATCCAGGGCGCGATACCGGTCGGCCCAGCCCTGGTTCGCGTCGACGGCGATGGGGAGGTCGGTGACGGAGCGGATCGTCTCGATCATCTCCTTGTCGGAGTCGGTCCCCACCTTGACTTTCAAGATGTTGAAGCGGTCGGCGCATTCCAGGGTCTTCTCCTTGACCACTTCGGGGGTGTCGATGCCGATGGTGAAGGTCGTGGAAGGCGCCTTCACGGGATTGTAACCCCAGATCCGGTACCAGGGGGCGCCGAGCAGCTTGCCCACGAGGTCGTGAAGGGCGATGTCCACGGCGGCTTTCGCCGCGCTGTCGCCCGGGGAGAGGCTGTCCACATAGGCGAGGATGTCCTCCAGGCAGAACGGGTCGGCGAACTGCTCGAGATCCACCTTCTCCAGGAAGGCGGTCACCGACTCGACGCTTTGGCCCAGGTAGGGCGGCATCGAGGCCTCGCCATAGCCGGTATATCCCTGATAGGCGATCTCGACCTGCACGTCGGGCGTCGTGGTGCGGCTGTAGGAGGAGACGGTGAAAGTATGTTGAAGCTGCAGCTCATACGGATAGTAGCTGAGTTTCATCCGGCGGGGGCCGGCGACAACGGGTTCCACCGGCTTCAGGGTGTCCCCGTCGGGCTGCTCGTCCGGCGGCGTCGTCCGCCGGGGCCGGCAGCCCACTGCCAGGCCGGCGCCCACGGCGGCCAGGCCGGCCACTTTCAGGAATTCTCGTCTGTTCTGCATCGGGTTATTCCAGGTAATAGGGGTTGGTCTTTGTCGTGTTCAGTCCTTCTTGCTTGTCGATGAACGGCAGGACCCGGCTGGCAAACAGGTACCGCCCGGTATTGTAGGCATCGTAATCTGGATCCTCCGGGCGGAAACTGCCGATCTTCACGAGCCCGAGCGAGTGGATGAATTTGCCCTCGCCCAGGTAGAACCCCACGTGGGAGACCTTCGGCGCGGCCGTGTCCTTGCGGCCGAAGAAGACCAGGTCGCCGGGCAGGAGGTCCTCCGTCCCGAAGATCCGCTCGCCGGTGCGGGACTGCGGACCGGCGTCCCGCGGGATGATGATGTCGTGCATAAAGAGGACGGTCCGCACGAAACCGCTGCAGTCCATCCCCTTGGGCGACATCCCGGCCCACAGGTACGGGAAGCCGTTCATCGTCAATGCGGTGGCGAGAATGGCCTCCTCGCTCTGGTCCAGGGAGGCGCGCCAGGCGGCCTCGGGCTGGCCGAGGCGGCGGTGCAGGTAGCCGGTGCGGCCGTCGGGGAACCCGACGCGCCAGTACCGGCCCTTGCGGCCGAGGTCGCGGAGCCGCGCGCCCGCCACCACGTCTCCGACGGTGGCGGCGCGTTCGGACGCTTCGGCCCGCACGACGCCCGTGAGCGCCGTCACGACAATCTTCGGCGCGGCATTCCAGGCGTGGTAGTCTTCGAAGGAGAGGAGCGTGATGGCGTCCTTGTGGACCCAGCCGGTGTAGGTATCCGGAGTCTGCACCTGGGGCCAGCCGTTCTTGTCGGTGACCTGGAGGATGTGGACCGGCGTCCCCAGGAGGGCCTGAGAGACCATTTCGGCATCATAATCGGGTGTTGCGCGCAGGTTGCACACGGAGATGTCCACGACACCATATTCCTGCGCAGCGCCCGTCAGGGCCGCCAGAGCGGCCGCAAGGACAGTGAACCATCTTCTCATACATACAAAGATACTGCTTTTTTCTTATCTTTGTGTCCAGTAAGACGAACGTGTATGAAACTGTCCCCCGCCTGGACGGCGGTCATCTCCCTGGTCCCCGTCCTCGTCCTGATCACGCTGCTCGCCATCCACATCGGCATCTTCGGCAGCGACGCCATCCTGGGCGCGAGCCAGGTGGCGCTGCTCGCCGCGTCCGGCGTGTGCGTGCTGCTCGCATCCCTCTTTTTCAAGACCCCCTGGAAAGAGTTCGAGAAGGCCATCGGCCGCAACTTCTCCGATATCGCCGGCGCCACCCTCATCCTCTTCCTCATCGGCGGAGTCTCCGGGACCTGGACGATGAGCGGCGTGGTCCCGACCTTCATCTACTACGGGGTCAAGATCATCAGCCCCAAGGTGTTCCTCCTGTCGGCCTGCGTCATCTGCGCCGTGATTTCGGTGATGACCGGCAGTTCCTGGACCACCATCGCCACCATCGGCGTCGCCCTCCTGGGCATCGGCCGGGCCGAGGGTTTCTCCGACGGGATGATTGCTGGCGCCATCATTTCCGGCGCCTACTTCGGCGACAAGATCTCCCCGCTGTCGGACACGACGGTGATGGCTTCCTCCGTCAACAAGGTCCCCCTGTTCACGCACATCCGGTATATGTTCTTCACGACGGTCCCGTCCATCGTGATCACCCTCGTCATCTTCACGGTCCTGGGCCTGTCGCACCACGGTAGCGACGCCTCGCAGATCGACCTGTACACCACGGTCCTCTCCGGCAAGTTCCACATCACGCCCTGGCTGTTCCTCGTTCCCGCCATCACCCTGGCGCTCATCTGGCGGCGGATGCCTGCGCTGCCGGTGCTGGCCATCTCGGTCCTCGCCGCCGCCGTCGCCGCCCTGGTCTTCCAGCCCGGCATCATCGCGGACATCGGCGCGAAAGTCACGGAAGGCTCCCGCGCCCGCGTCCTGCTCGCAGGTACGGTGGAGAGCATCTACAACACGCTTTCCCTGGAAACGGGCCATCCCGAGGTGGACGGCCTCCTGGCCACCCGCGGGATGCTGGGAATGCTCAACACGGTGTTCCTGATCCTCTGCGCGATGTGCTTCGGCGCCTGTATGCAGGCAAGCGGGATGATCGCCCGCCTGGCCCGGATGCTGAACCCCTTCACCCGCACCCGGACCGGACTGGTGGCATCGACCGTCGTCACGGGCACGGCCCTCAATGGCATTGTCTCGGACCAGTACCTGTCCATCCTGCTGACATCCAACATCTTCCGGGGAACCTTCCAAGAGCGGGGGTACGAAGAGCGCCTGCTCAGCCGCTCCGTCGAGGACTCAGCCACGGTCACCTCGCCGCTCTACCCCTGGTCCAGCTGCGGCATGACCCAGGCCACCATCCTCTCCGTCCCCACCCTCGTCTACGCCCCCTTCTGCTTCTTCAACCTGATCAGCCCCCTGATGTCCATCTGCATCGCGGCGATCGGCTGGAAGATCGTGAAAAAGAGTTCGCCTCTGGATAAGTAAGTCGTTGAACGATAACAAAATAGCCGGCCTCTCTTGAGGCCGGCTATTCTCTATGGTTGCGGATCGTGCTTAGAACACGTCCGGCTCGTTGTTCTGCTCGGGAGCGGATTCCTCGAAGCGGGGC
>CAMNGM010000076.1 GCA_946538425.1 uncultured Bacteroidales bacterium
CGTCGATGAGGATGGAAGGGTCGGCCCCGAACCGGACGAACTGGTGCAGCACTTCGCGGATGTCCCCCCGCTTGGAAGAGCGCGTGAACAGTTTTCCGTCGGAGAAAGCCCCGGCGCCGCCTTCGCCGTAACAGTAATTGGAATCCGGGTCGATGACGCCCTCCACGGAGAGCTTCGCCATATCGGCCTTCCGGCGGTGCACATCCTTCCCACGCTCCAGGATCACGGGCATCAGCCCGCGCGTCAGCAGCTTCAGGGCGGCGAACAGGCCGGCTGGACCGGCTCCGATGACGATGACCGGTTCGGCCCCGTGGACATCTTGATACTCAGGAAGCCTGTAAGGCTCATAGGCCTCCCCCTGCCGATACGCCTGCACCCGGTAGCGGTACAGGATATCCTGCCGGGCATCCACCGAACGCCGCGTCACCACCACCTCCCCGACCTTCTCGGGACGCACGCCTAACGCCTTGGCCGCCGCTTCCTTCAATTCAGCGTCGGTCAAATCCTTACCAATCTTCTTCGCCATCTCAAATTCTTTCATACTGCTGCATTCTTTGGTTCGGGCGAGGGTGACATCCGGAAACCTGTGGCCACCCTCGGCCACATAAGAGGGAGGGGCCCAACCGCAGGTTGGGAGGGGCCGGAGCGGAGCGAAGGCGGTTTCCGGATGTCACCCTCGTCCGAACCACCGGTCAATCAATAATCCGCCATGCGGGAGACGGGGGCGACGTCCAGGGGGGTGCGTTCGCCGGCCCGGTAGCGGAACCAGCCGGCGACGGCGATCATCGCCGCGTTGTCGGTCGTGAACTTGAACTCGGGGAGGTAGGTCTTCCACCCGCGTTTCCTGCCCTCCGAGACGATCCGCTCGCGGAGGCCGCTGTTCGCGGAGACGCCTCCGCCGATGGTGATCTCCCGGATCTTCGTTTCCTTCGCCGCCCGGATGAGCTTTCCCATCAGGATGTCGATGAGGGTCTTCTGGAAACTGGCGCAAAGGTCCTCCTTGTTCTTCTCCAGGAAGTCCGGATCCTTCGCCATCTCGTCCCGGACGAAGTACAGGAGCGAGGTCTTGATGCCGCTGAAGCTGTAGTCCAGGCCCGGGATGTTGGGCTTCGCGAAATGGAAGCGGTCCGGATCGCCGAGCTTGGCGAGGCGGTCGATGACCGGGCCGCCGGGATAGCCCAGGCCCAGCATCTTGGAGCACTTGTCGAAGGCCTCCCCCACCGCGTCGTCGATCGTCTGGCCCAGGATGTCGTACTCGAGCGGGCTGTTCACCCGGACGATCTGCGAGTTCCCGCCGGAGACCAGCAGGCACAGGTAAGGGAAGGAAGGCTCGTTCACGGGCTTGTCTATCTGCCGGACGAAGTTCGCGAGGATGTGGCCCTGCAGATGATTCACCATCACCATCGGGATGTCCAGCGACAGGGACAGCGCCTTGGCGAAGGACGTGCCCACCAGGAGCGAGCCCAGCAGGCCCGGACCGCGGGTGAAGGCGATGGCGGTGAGGTCCGCCGGCGCGACGCCCGCCTTCCGGAGCGCCTCGGAGACGACCGGGACGATGTTCTGCTCGTGGGCGCGGGACGCCAGTTCCGGCACCACCCCGCCGAAGTCCTTGTGGACCTGCTGCGAGGCGATGACGTTGGACAGCAGGACGCCGTCGCGGAGGACGGCCGCCGAGGTGTCGTCGCAGGAAGATTCGATGCCGAGGATGATATCCGCCATAGTTCAATCACTGCAGTACGCTGCAGTCCCGTTTTGAGACTGCAAATATACGGAAACTTTTCGTATATTTGTAGATTGTGAAGAAGGGCCTTCGCATAACGTTCTGGATTCTGGCGGCACTGTTGATCCTGCTGCTCGCGCTCGTCGTGGCCGTGCAGTCGCCAGCGGTCCAGACCGCCCTCGCCCGGAAGGCGGTCTCCCGGCTCTCGGAGAGCCTCGACGGGGACATCAGCGTGGGCCGGATCTCCTTCCGTCCCTTCGATGCCGTCACCCTCGAGGACGTCGTCCTGACCGACCGCCATCCCTACGACGGCGGGGAATTCCCCCGCCAGGACACCCTGGCCCGCATCGGCAGCCTGTCCGCCCGCTTCTCCCTGAAGGGCCTCCTCCACAAGGAACGCATCAGCGTGAGCCGCCTCAGGCTGGAGGACGGGGAACTGAACCTGGTCCTGGAACCCGGGACGGGCGGCAAGCGCATCCAGGACAACATCTCCCGCATCTTCCGCCTCTCCAAGGACCCGGACAAGCCCGACCAGGACTTCGGCGACCTGCTGGAAGCCCGCAAGGTGGATGTCGAGGACTTCACCTTCCGGATGTTCAACCCCGTCTCCGAGGCCCGGCGCGCCCAGCGGGGCGACAATCCGACCCCCGACGAGGTCATCGACTGGAACGACCTGGAAATCAAGGCCGACATCCACGCCTCGGACATCCTGGTCAAGGACGGAATCATCAGCGGCGACGCGGACCACATCTCCATCCGGGAAAAGTCCGGCTGGGACGTGCGCGACCTCTCCGGCAAGGTGAAGGTCGGCCACGGAAAGGTCCTGCTGGACAATCTCCACATCGACGACGGGGATTCCGACCTGCATTTCCGCTATTTCCGCCTCCTGGGCACCCTGGACGAGGACTACGACGACTTCATCGGCCGGGTCCGGCTCGAGGGCGAGTTCGTGGAGCCGACCGTCTTCTCGATGCAGACCGTCCGGCATTTCGCCCCCAACCTGGAGCGCTTCACGTTCAAGTCGGACCTCACCGGCAAGGTGGAGGGCACCGTGGCCGACTTCGCCGTCAAGGGCCTCGGCATCCGGGAGCACGGCAGCGGCATCACGGGCCGCGTGGACGGGACGATGAAGGGACTGCCCGACATCGGAACCGCGCAGCTGAACTACCGCGTCCAGGACTTCCGCTTCGGCCTCGGCGGCCTCGGGACCTTCATCCAGGAATGGGCCCCCGACACGAAGCTGGACCTCGGAAAGCTGGGCAAGGGCACGGACTTCCGCCTGGACGCCACCGCGAAAGGCCCGCTGGACCGCCTCGCGGTGAAGGGCGGCCTCACGTCCAACGCCGGGACGGCCGACGTGGACCTCACCCTGCGGAACGTCCTCGACCGCAAGCGGCCCATCTCCATCGGCGGCCACCTCCGGACGCGGGACCTGGACGCCGGACGGATCGCCGGCATCCGGGAACTGGGCCCCGTCACCCTGACGACCGGGGTCGATGCGACCCTCGCGCCGCGCAACCTCCAGGTCCGCATCGACTCCCTGCGCGTGGGGCGGCTGAACGCCCTGGGCTATGACTATACCGGCATCACGGCCGTGGGCACCTATTCGGACCAGGCCTTCGACGGCCGCATCGTGTGCGACGACCCGAACCTGAACGCCCTCGTCCAGGGCAAGTTCGACCTCTCCCCCCGCACGCGGAACGCCGCCTACCAGTTCTTCGCCAATGTCGGCTATGCCGACCTCAACGCCCTGAACATCGACAAACGGGGACCCTCCAAGGTTTCCCTCCAGGCCGATGCGAACTTCATCCGCACCCGCGACCGGGACCTCCTGGGCGAAATCAACCTCCGGGACGTCCTGCTGGAGAACGCGGGCGGCCGCCACCACATCGGCGACATCCGGGCCAGCGCCCACGCGAACGACGACATCCACCGGGTGCTGTTCGAGTCCGGCTTCGCCGAGGGTTCCTTCGTCGGAGACAAGTCGCTGGTGTCGATGGTCTCGGACCTCAAGGACCTGGTGGTTCGGAAGGAGCTTCCTTCCCTGCTGGAGAAGGCGGGAAAGCCTTGGGACGGAACGCCTTACGAAGTGAACTTCAAGTTCTTCGACACCCGGGAACTGCTGGGATTCATCCTCCCGGGCCTGTGGATCGAGAAGAATTCCTCCCTGCGGCTCAAGGTCGGGGAGGACGGAAGCATCGACGGAAACGTCACCTCCGGCCGTCTTGCCCTCGGCACCCGGTACCTGAAGGATTTCCGGATGGATTTCGACAACCGGAACAACGCGCTCCGCGCGGACCTGACCGGGTCGGCCATCAACCTCGGCGGGATCGAGCTGCGGGACAACCGCCTCGACCTGATGGCGGACGACGACCGCATCACCCTCAACTACACCTTCGACAACCAGGAGGAGAACAGCGTCAGCAAGGCCGACCTCCGCATCACGGGCGACCTCTTCCGCGACGCCACGGGCCTGGCCGTCGTCGCCTCCGTGCTCCCCTCCTCCCTGTACTACCACGGCAACCGCTGGGTCCTGGATTCCGACGACCTCACGCTCCGCGGCGGCGATCTCCGGGTGGACCGCTTCCGCCTCCGCAACGGCCGGCAGTCCCTGGTCGTGGACGGCGGCCTGTCGCCCGACAAGAACGACACGCTGTCCGTGCGGATGGAGCAGTTCGACATCTCCCTGCTGAACTCCCTCGTGATGAAGGGGAAGATGGGCATCAAGGGACAGGCGACCGGCGGGGCCAGCCTCGTCTCCCCGTCCAAGCCGTCGCCGGCCCTGCTCGCCAGCATCGACTGCGACTCCACCTACCTGGCCGGAAGGCCGATGGGGACCGTCCAGCTGGGCAGCGTCTGGAACGAACCCGAGAAACGGTTCGACATCCAGCTCCGGAACCTCCAGGACGGCGTCCGGAACTTCGACGTGGACGGCTACCTGCGCCCGACGGACAAGGCCATCCGGGCCGACGCGACGCTGAACCGGCTGGACATGGGTTACGCCGCGCCGCTGCTCGAGGGGATCTTCGACCGCTTCGAGGGGGCCCTGGACGGCCGGCTGAAGGTGGACGGCACCCTGGACAAACTGCAGATCGGAAGCGAAGGGATGCAGATCGTGGACGGCGTCCTGGGCGTCGAGTTCACCCAGGTCCCCTACCACGTGTCCGGACCGGTATCCGTAGATACGGAGGGACTGCATTTCCAGAACGTCACCCTCGCGGACGGGCTGGACGGAAAGGGTACCGTCACGGGCAGCCTCCGCTTCGGCGGGTTCAAGGATATGCGGCTGGACACGCACCTCCAGTTCGAGCGGATGAAGGTGCTGGGCATCACCGACCGGAACGGTCCCATCTACGGCGACGTGTACGGCACCGGCCGCGTGGACATCACCGGTCCGTTCGACGCGCTGGCGCTCAATGTCGACGCGCGGACGGTCAAGAGCGGCCACCTGCACATCCCGCTGCGCTCGGGCGGCACGACGGCCACCGGCGACCTGCTGGTGTTCAAGCAGCCCTATGCCGAGGTCGAGGAGGACCCGTTCGAGGAGATGTTGCGCTCCACCCGCACCAAGAAGAAAAAGTCGCAGAGCGACCTGGACATCCGGGTCCGCGTCCGCGCGACGCCGGCCGTGACCGCCTATGTCGACATCGGCGAGAACACCCTCCAGGGCATCGGGAACGGCCTCATCGACCTCCGGATGCGGACGGGCAACAGCAACCAGTTCACCATCAACGGCGACTACACCCTCTCCAGCGGCGAATTCAAGTTCTCCGCCCTGGACGTGGTCACCCGTGAATTCTCCATCCGGGAAGACAGCAGCATCCGCTTCAACGGCGACGTGATGGACTCCGACCTGAACGTGACCGGCGTCTACTCGACCAAGGCGTCCCTGTCCACCCTCCTTTCCGGCACGGAGTCGGGTGACGCCGCGCGCCGGCAGGTGGACTGCCTCATCGAGATCACCGACAAGCTGCGGAACCCGCAGATCAAGTTCGACATCGACATCCCGCAGCTGGATCCGGGCACGGAAGGCCTGGTGTCGAGCGCCCTGAACACCGAGGACAAGATGATGAAGCAGTTCCTGTACCTGCTCATCGCGAACAGTTTCCTCCCCAACGAAGAGTCCGGCATCATCACTTCCGGCGGCTCCAATATGCTGTATTCCAATATGACCGGCATCATGGCCGGCCAGCTGAACAGCATCTTCGAGCGGCTGAACATCCCGCTGGACCTGGGCCTGAACTACCAGCAGAACTCCTCCGGGCAGAACCTCTTCGACGTGGCCCTCTCCACCCAGCTGTTCAACAACCGGGTGATCGTGAACGGCACGATCGGCAACCGGCGGCTGTACGGCACCACCACCGACGAGGTGGCGGGCGACCTGGACATCGACATCAAGCTGAACCAGCCCGGCACCCTCCGGCTGAACCTCTTCTCCCACTCCGCCGACCAGTACACCAGCTTCCTGGACAACAGCCAGCGCAACGGCGTGGGCGTCGCCTACCAGCGGGAGTTCAACAGCATCGGGCAGTTCTTCCGCGACCTGTTCACCCCGCGCCAGGAGCGGGAGGCGCGGGAAGTGCTGCAGCCCGTCGAGCGGATTTCCCTGCAGATCGATTCCACCGGCAAGGCCCATTCCCTGATTGAAACACCTGTGAATGAATAAAGGAAAACTCTATCTGATTCCGTCCCCGCTGGGGGACAACGACCCGGCCGAAGTGCTTCCGGCGCCGGTCCTGGAACTCCTGCCCACGCTGGACTGCTTCGTGGTCGAGGAGATCCGGACGGCCCGCCGCTTCCTGTCCCGCGCCGGCCTCAAGGGCCATATCGAGGGGCTGGAGTTCCACGAGCTGAACGAGCACACGGCCCCGGCGGAGATCGCCCCCCTCGGCCGCCTGTTCGACGGCGGCCGCAACGTGGGCCTCATCTCCGAGGCCGGCCTTCCCGCCGTGGCGGACCCGGGCGCCCAGCTGGTGGCCCTGTGCCACCGGGAAGGGATCGAGGTCGTGCCCCTGGTGGGTCCCTCGTCCCTGATGCTGGCCCTGATGGCCTCCGGGCTCAACGGCCAGTCCTTCGCCTTCGCGGGCTACATCCCCGCGAAGACCGAGGAGCGCCGCGCGGCCATTCGCCGGCTGGAGAAGCGCTCGGCCGCGGAGCGCCAGACGCAGATCCTCATCGAGACGCCCTACCGGAACGACGCCCTCCTCGCGGACCTGGCGGCCACCTGCAACGGCAAGACGCTCATCACCGTCGCGGCGAACCTGATGCAGCCCGACGCCTTCATCCGTACCCTCCCGGCCGCCCGCTGGAAGGAACATCCCGTCACCATCGGCAAAAGGCCGTGCGTATTCCTCCTCCTCGCATGAAAGTCGCCCTCACCACCCTCGGCTGCAAGCTGAACTATGCGGAAACGTCCACCTATGAGCGCGGATTCGTCGCCCATGGGCTGGAAGTGGTCCCCTGGAGCGCCGTGGCCGACGTCTATGTGATCAACACCTGCGCGGTGACGGAAACGGCGGAAAAGAAGTCCCGCAACCTCATGCGCCGGGCGCACAAGGCGAACCCGGATGCCCTCGTCATCGTCACCGGCTGCTACGCCGAGCTCAAGAAGGAGAGACTCTACGACATCGAGGGGGTCTCCCGCGTGTTCGGGGCTTCCGAGAAAACCCGGGTGGTGTCCGAGACCGTGTCGATGCTGCAAGAGATTCCCGGTCAAGCCGGGAATGACGATTCCCTATCCGGGAAGGAGCACGTCATGCCCGGCCCCGACCGGGCATCTGTCGAAACCCTGCCGGCGTACTCGTCCGGCGAGCGCACCCGCTCCTTCCTGAAGGTGCAGGACGGGTGCAACAACTTCTGCGCGTATTGCACCGTGCCGTTCGCCCGCGGCCGGAGCCGGAACATCGCCATCTGCGAAGTGGTGAAACAGGCCC